>NZ_JAGGLK010000001.1:349816-699632 GCF_017874375.1 Methanohalophilus levihalophilus | reverse complement strand
GATGTAAACGCTGCTCTTAGTCTCCTTCAGCGTACTTCGATATCCGGTAAGACTGTTTTACCCATGGGTTCATCAATCTATAACAGAAGCAATGTTACTGTAATTCTGACATCTGACTCATCCGAACTCATTGCCAATACAACAAGTGATGAATATGGCGATTACAGTTTCAATGACGTTCCCAATGGCAATTATGCGATTGTTGCACTTCAGCATGTGTACTCTTCCAGTTCATCTACCTGGAAATGGTATACCAACACAACTGAAATTGTGATTGAGAACGGTGAGCCTTTATCAGACTTTGATTTACGTGTCAGTAGCAAAGACACAGAGACTGATGTAAACGCTGCTCTTAGTCTCCTTCAGCGTACTTCGATATCCGGTAAGACTGTTTTACCCATGGGTTCATCAATCTATAACAGAAGCAATGTAACTGTCTTGCTATTAGAGGAGATGGAAATTCAATCACCGGAAGTATTCACAAATAGTCCTCACCTGAATATTGCTATTGTTACTGGTTATGCAAGCCATACAATTTCGCTCAACGAAGCCCGCGATATAATAAACAATGATCCTGAGAAGAATATTACTTTCCACTATTATCTATCTGAATCTGTGAACGAACACGGCGCTGATCTAAGCGACATGGACGTAATCTATGTTCAGATGCTCAGTAGTACTACTGCATTGAATCTTATGGATACGGTTAATGAAGCGATTGAAAATGGAGCTGTTGTAATAGATGACAATACTGCTCTTAATGAGAGTATCCCATCCAATATTGACCCTGATAGCTTCAAAGAAGTTCTTCAAGTATACTGGGCAAACGGAGCTTATGATGCATCAAATATTGAGAATCTGGTCTATAAGATTGCATATGATTGTTATGGAAGAAAAGATCTTACGGTTGAATCCCCCAAAGAACTTCCGGACAGTGCAATCTATCATCCGGATATGGAAAGGCATTTGACTGAAAATCTAACCACATATCTGGAATGGTATCAAGGTCGTACGAATAGCAGCCATGCGTATGATCCAGCTCTTCCAACGGTTGGAATTACTTTCTACAAGAGTTACTATCCCTTGAATATAGAACCAGTGGATGCATTGATTCGGGAATTCGAATCCCGTGGTGTTAATGTGATTGCCACCTACGGCTCAGACAATCAACCTTGTGGTGACTATTTCAAAAATGATAATGAAACACTTGTAGATGCGATTGCCACGACTACCTATTTTGGGAACAAATTCGATGCGGAAGAATTGAATGTGCCTGTAATGAACTGGGTAATCAACAATTATATGAATCTCAGTGAATGGGAAAATAGCAGTCACCCGTTACCTTCCAACAAAATGCTGAAGATCGATCTTCCTGAACTTGAAGGTTCAATCGATCCAATAATTGTAGCTACATCGGAAATCAATCCAGATACTCAAGCCACCGAATATCGGTCTATTGATTATCAATTAGAATGGTTTGTAGATCGAACTATTGCCCAGACGAATCTTGCTGACAAACCTGAAGAGGAAAAGAAGATAGCAATAATTTATTACAGTCATGGTGGCGGAAAAGACAGTATCGGCGCTTCCTATCTGAATGTTGCATCCAGTCTTTGTAACATGCTGGTAGAAATGGAAAAAGCTGGATATAATGTTAATACTACCCATATTCCTAACCAGACAGCTCTTATTGATACAATGCTCACACAGGGTATCAATATCGGAACCTGGGCGCCGGGTGAATTGGAAAAACTTGTTGAAACCGGTAATGTTGTTTTGTTGCCTGTTGAGACATATCAACAGTGGTTTAGCGAGTTGCCGGAGGAGAAGCAACAAGAAGTCACTGACATGTGGGGTCCGGTTCCCGGTGAAATCATGGTGTATGAAAATGATACAGGTCAGTATCTGGTCATACCAAAGATTGATGCGGGTGATGGTGTGATGCTAACACCACAGCCGACACGTGGCTGGTTGCAGGACAACGATGTTCTGTATCACGATAAGGATCTTCCTCCTCACCACCAGTATATTGCTTTCTACCTCTGGTTGCAAAAGGATGATGGCTATGGTGCAGATGCGATTGTACACTTTGGTCGGCACGGTACACAGGAATGGCTTCCAGGCAAGCAGTTTGGGCTGTCAAGATACGACTGGCCATCTTTAATGACAGGTCATCTGCCGGTTGTATATCCCTATGTAATGGATGGTCTCGGTGAAGGAAACCAGGCGAAACGCAGGGGAAATGCAGTAATTATTGATCACCTTGTGCCTCCAATTATTGCAGCTGGCAGCTATGGTGACCACGCTAATCTGAGTGATGCAATAATAAACTATGAGATGGCTGTGTATGAGCCTCAAAAGGAGTTCCATAAAGCAGAGATAATCAACCTTACAAAAAAGTTAAATCTTGATGAACAACTTGACATGAACTTGATTGAGAATGAGACTACTTTTGAGGATGAGTTCCTGGAAGAACTTGAACACCTACTCGATGATCTCAAAACTACTTCAATGCCCTATGGTCTTCATATTCTGGGCACAGCTATGCAAGGGGACGAGCTTACGGGAATGATAAATTCCATGCTTGGCAGAAACTTTGCAGATGAGGTAAGTAAGTATAATTCTTCAGAAAATGCGCAGTTGCTTTTGCTGGATCTGGTTTTGAATCAGGGTATGAATCGAACTGCTGCACAGCAGGAAGTGCTGGGTACGACTTCATTGACTATTGATCACTATCTTGAGGATGCACAGTTGTACACAGCTAGCATACAAGAAAGTGAGAATGAAATCAACCAGACTCTCAGAGCACTTGATGGCCAATTCATAGCAGCCAACCTGGGTGGTGATCCTGTCGGGAAACCTGATACATTACCAACAGGCAGGAATTTCTATGCGTTTGATCAGCGCAAGGTTCCTACGGTGGCAGCATGGGAACTTGGTAAGTTAATGGCTGATCAGATGCTTGAGGCGCATAAGGAAAAACACGATGGTGAATATCCTCGAAAAGTGGCTTATGTGCTCTGGGCAGGGGAAACTACCCGCCATGAAGGTGTGATGGAAGCCCAGATATTCTATCTGCTCGGAGTTGAGCCTGTATGGGATAATGGCCGGGTTGTTGATGTAAAACCAATTGAAAATCTGGATCGGCCACGAATAGATGTAGTAATCCAGATTTCAGGGCTCTACAGGGATATGTTCCCGGATAAAGTGCGACTTATTGATAAGGCAGTTCAGGTTTCATACGAGCAGGATGAACCTCCAATAAATTATGTTAAGCAGAACTCTGATTTAATCAGAGATGCCCTAATGAACGAAACTCCTTCTCTAAGTGAAAGCGATGCGCACAACCTTTCACTATTGAGAATATTCGGTTCTGCTGACGGAGCATACGGAACAGGTCTTCCAAATGCCATAGAGGCAAGTGATACGTGGAATAATACTGATAAACTTGCAGAATTGTTCCTGAGCCGGATGAGTCATGCATATGGTCAGAATGTGTGGGGTACAGATGTTGATTCCCTGTACAGTATGAATCTAATTGATGTAGAAGTTACGGCTCACAGTCGTAGTTCCAATCTGTATGGAATGTTCGACAATGATGATTTTGTTCAGTATCTGGGAGGCTTAAATCTTTTGATAGAATACCTTTCAGGAAATGCGCCTGATTCATACGTAATTAATCTGGAGTCTCCAGGTTCTGAAGAGGTCCAGACATTGGAATCATATGCTTTTACTGAACTTTATTCCAGATATTTTAATCCAACATGGATTGAAGGAATGATGGCACATGGTTATGCAGGGGCTTCCGAAATGAGTGATTTCTTTGAAGTTCTATGGATGTGGGAAGCTACAAACCCGGAGTTGATAACAGATGCTATGTGGGAACAGGCTTATCAGACCTATATAAATGATCCTGAAGTCAGTGACTGGCTTAAGGAGACGAGTCCGTACCATTACCAGTCGATGACAGGAAGACTACTTGAAACTACAAGAAAAGAAGGCTGGGATGCACCTGACGAGATTGTCCAGCATCTTGTTAAGGAATACGTGGAATCTGTGGTCGAAAATGGTTTTACCTGCTGCCACCATACCTGTGGAAATCCTCTGTTGGATGAGTATGTGCAGGGTATTATGTCAGTTCCTGGTGTTGTTGACCAGGAGACGGCAGAGGAATATCAGAGACTAAGGCAGGAGTTAACCGGAACTACTCAGAGCAATGGAGATACTCAGAGTTCTACAACCTCTTCCAAGAGCAGTAGCTCTGGTGGAACCGGTGAGGCTCAGATCGTTTCTTCCGGTACAGAGAACCAGACTTATGCAAGTCCTGGTGGATATGGTGAATCACTGCAGGAACCATTACCACAGGAATCCAGTTCTTATGTTGAAGGCTACGAAATGAACAAGGAGTCTCAGCAACCTGAGAAATCTAGTAGTATGGCGTTCTCCGGTGCTGACATCATAGGCACAATACTTGTACTGATGGCAGTGGGAGTGATGTACGCCGGATACAGGAGAAGAGGTATCTAAAACAGACAGCGCCCGGAATTTCCGGGCTCACTTTCTTTTTTTCCTTTTTTGATTTTTTAGTATCTAGCAGTTATATATTTATCAGTTCATAATCCCTGCTTCCAAGTCCAATCTTCTCTCCATAATCAAGCTGGTGATTTCCCTCTGCATTTTCCCAGACTCCCTTGAACTTATCTTCCCCTATTTCAAAATTGGAATGCAGTTTTGAGTGAACAATCCCATGTTGCTGGTTCACGAGGTAGAGACTTGCTGCATCAATCGCTACAGGGTCAGTAGACGCAAGAATTCCGATATCCGGTACAAGTGGGATATCGCTCCATGGTACGCAATCACAGTCCGGGGTTATGTTAACAAGGAAATTCATGTAGCCGACTTTCTGCTGCTTCCCTGTGACCGCTCCAAGGGCATATTCAGTCATAATCTCAATGAACTTTTCAGAATCCCTTTCATGGTTAAATCCGATTGCTTCAACAGGACACACCAGCATGCATTCCCCGCACCCAACACAGCTTTCATGCCTGACAGACGCAATCCCTCCGGAAAGTTCCAGAGCTTCATAAATACAGGTATCAACACACTTTCCACATCCAACACAGGTGTCAGGATCGATTTCAGGATGTAATCCTGCATGCTGCTCCATCTTGCCGGGAACTGCTGCACATCCCATGGCAAGGTTCTTGATAGCTCCACCAAAACCCGCAAGTTCGTGTCCCTTGAAGTGAGACATTACTATCATGCCGGAGGCATCCGCAATCGATGATGCAATTTTGACTTTATCAAAATGAGTTCCTGAAATTGCAGTCTCACGGAAATCCTTTCCATCAAGGCCGTCTGCAATAACAAGAGGTGCCCTTGTGACCTCATAACCGAATCCATGCTCTATGGCAGTTGTCAGGTGATCTACAGCATTGCGGCGGGAACCTGAGTACAGTGTATTTGTATCCGTCAGGAGGGGTTTTGCCCCAGAATCCTGCAATTTTTCCACAACCTGCCGGACATGCACCGGGCTTATGAATCCTTCGTTACCTCTTTCACCGAAATGTAATTTTATAGCGGTAAGATCATTCTCATCAATTAAGGACTCGAATCCTGCCGCGTCAAAAAGGCGCCTGATTTTGCTCAGGGTGTTTTCAAAATCCTTCCGGACTTTCAAATCGGTGAAAAAGACCTTGCTTTTCATGAAGTCCAATTTAGTAAGTGTTGGACTATAACTATAGTGGTTAAAAAGAAAAAAGAGAATCCCGCCATTCAAGGCAGGATTAATGAATTTACTTGTTCTCAGGTGGCCAGTTGGTTTCCAGCCATCCAGGAAGTCTTCCTGAATCTGCAGGACCTATAAGGACCTTTGAACCAAGCTGGTCTTCAACATCACCCTGCAGCCTTGCGGAAAGTCCCGGAAGGATGACGGTGTTGAAAGAGGTCTTGTCTTTCAGGTCAAAGCCTGCATCATCAAGGGTCTTCTTGATCTTGGCAGCTGTAAGCTGTCCACCAGCGACAGATGCTTCCACACCAATACCGTCGGTATCAACAACTGCAATGTAGCAGTCTACCTGATTGGATGAAACATCACTCTCTACTGTGTAGTATGTGAGAGCGAAGTTTGTGGTAATGATAATTGGTGAATCAGCATTTGGTTCGCCAACTTCCATAATTCCAGGATCTACTGTCACGGGTTTACGTGGGTCAGTGTAGATGGTATCACGGATGTGAACCTGTGGGAGCAATGCGTGTGGCTGGATGCTGTGCATTATCATGATGTCGCCGTATTTGATTGTAAATACGGATGCAAGCACGGTTTCCCAGTAGGATGCGCTTATCTCATCATCATATGCCATCCATGCTGTAAGTGGCACTGCCATAATCGGATATGCAATATCCCTGTCACCTTCAATTCCTGCTCTCCTGATTTTCAGGAAATTGCCAAAAGTGGTTTTCAGGTCCTTGCCGGTTGGCATGGTACCCGGATCAAGCACAAGGTCATCAATTCCCATTTCGCTGAAAGTCTTTGCAAGGGTCTTGAGCATGTCAAGATCATTTGGTGCAAAGAGAGTTACAGGAACTTCATATTCCTTTGCAAGAGCAGCCATGTCCTGCCAGTTGTCTTTTGTTGCAGCATAAAGCAGAGGTTTCCTCTCTGCGGCCACTTCAAGAGAGGCTTTCAGGACTGCCGGATCAAAGGAGCAGAGAACCATTGGAAGTTCAGTGGTTTCCATGACCTTTTTCACTGTAGTAGCGAATGTTTCAGGATTGCCGGAAACACAACGGACTGCAACCATATCAACGCTAAGGAAATCTCCAACATAGAATTTCTTGAAATTCTGGATTGCGTTCACACGTTCCAGTAATTCCTTCTCATCCATGGTGTCGGTTACATCATATGCATAAGCGGTTTTGTTGAAGAATGTAAGCTTGTGACGGAAAAGAACATCGTCTCCACCGATTTTAACTGCTTTCTCACCAACGCCGATAGTAACTTCCCTGATCTCAGGCGCAAGAAGAGCTTCGAGTTCTTCGAGCTTCTTGGTGAACTTGTCATCCTCAACCATAGGAAGACAGTCTGTAGCCTTGTTTGATCTATCAATCAGGTGGGAAGCAAATGCCATACAGGTATCTTCGCCACATCTGCCACAGTTTGTTTTTGGCAGGTATTTGTAGGCCTCAAGGGGGCTGTTAACTTTCATTTATCACACCTCCGCTGTTACCCAGTTGCTAATGTCTGTTGGCGTGGATTCTATGCTGCCGAACAGTGTCTGGGTAATTTCCTTGAGCACCTGTACGGATGTTGGATGCATCATCATGAACATATCGTTTCCTGCGAGGGAAAGGGTAAGACCTGTAACTATTTCCCAGATTGGACCTCTGTATTCCCTTGGACCCCAGTCTGAATCGCCTGCAAGAGGTGATTCTTTCATCCAGGATTCCCTGGCTCCCCAGGCGTTTGTGGTACCTGAAGACATTGGGAAGTTGAGTTCCTCATCTCCCATCAGTGCGGACATCCTTATTCTTTCCATGTTGCTGTAAGCATAGTCAAGACCGTAACCAAGCGCTGCTGTAGTTGGATCCATAACAATGCTGTCCCTTGGAACGTTGCACTGCTTCATGAGCTTACGATTAAGCTCTTTCTGTGCATTGATTTCAAGTTGTGTCCATGCAAGTACTGCGTGACCGTGGTCAGTTGCAGCTTTTGCCACCCTTTCATAGTCAAGATTCAGGCTGGCAGATGCGAGCAAAGCACGTTCGCCTTCTGCAACTTCTGCTGCCCTTTCAAGTACTTCTGGGTCTTTCTGTGGGTTACCGGATCCACCAATGACGATCGGTACATCAACAGCCTGAAGCACATCTTCCACAACCTTTGCAGCTTCCTTGGCAGGAGTGTCGTTGATAAGAGGATCAGTAGAAATCAGGTGTATGGTTACCATATCAGCATTGTAATCGTTGACAACCTTCTTGGCCCATTCTGCAGGATCTTCCATAACGTCTGCATAGTTGCCTTTAACTGATTTTGCCATGGAAATTGGCATGTCAAAAACATCTATGGTAACATAATTGCGGTGAGGCATTTCCGCATCGAAGTAGTAAGGCATTGCCTTTTCCCCACCGAGTGTAACTGTCTTTTTCCTGCTGCCACCATCTGCGGAAGTAGCACCGAGTGTAACTTCCTGAATTGGTGTGTTCCATTCGGCAATCTTTGCAACCTCGAATTTGCTATCAATCAAATTCTGGATTGCGGGTTCTGCGACAGTTGCAGGAGAAGGAGGTACAAGTCCCATTCCTTCTGCAAAAAGCTGATCTACAGGATATCCCAGCATTCTGGCAATGTTAGCGATATGTAATGATATCTGGGCAGCTTCATGTCCGAGGGCATATGCCATAGCAGGGTTTAAGCCACCTCCGCCGCTGATATTTAATTCTATATCTCCCTCAATTGTAACCCCTTCAAGGGATTCAACATCGAGGTCTTTGAAAAGCTTGTTAAAATCTGCAAGCTTGAGCTTGTTCGACATAATGATTCACCATTTTAGGTTTATGGTTGTTTACAACCCCAGTCTCTCTGCGATTTTATTTACTTCAGTGACCGCGGCAGATTCGTCAGGAAGATCAAAAAGGGGTATTCCTCTAAGATCCCTTTCGACGATCATCTCATCTGCCGGCACGAGTCCTATAAGTGTAAGTCCCAAATCCTCTGCGGTCTGCTTGATGGTTTCCCTTGTTTCATCAGTGACTTTGTTTGCAATCACATAGATATTTCCGACATGGGTTTCGAGCTCTTCTACAAGTTCCCGAATACGTTCAGCGGTACGCAAACCGCGGCGTGATCCGTCGGTAACAACAATCAAATCATCCACATTCCTGATGATTTTCCGGCTGAAATGCTCCAGTCCGGCTTCGGTATCCATTATTACTGTGTCGTAATTCTCAACCATCTTGTCCATAATTCCACGGAGCAGATTGTTGATATAACAGTAACATCCTGAACCTTCCGGCCTTCCCATTACCATAAGGTCATATTGAGGCATTTCAGTCAGGATTTCGTATATCTTTGACTCGAAAATGGATTCCTTGTTGACATCAGGTGGAAGATTGTCTCGCTCTTCCATCATGAATTCCTTCATATCACCGATTGTCCTTTCCACGTCACATCCCAAGGTCTCAGGGAGGTTAGTGTCAGGATCGGCATCTATAGCCAGAATCTCCTGGTTTGATGCGGCTAAATGGCGAATGAGAAGAGTCGTAACAGCTGTCTTCCCGGTTCCGCCTTTGCCGGTGATTGCAATTGTCCTTGTCACAGGGAACACCGGTTTTAGTCGTTCTTCTTAATGATTATCTTGTCAACCGATACCTTTGCATTCTTCAGAATGATTTTCACTCCACCCATACCGCCACTCATCTGTGGCATTGCGGGGAAGGTCATTGGCATGGTTGCCTGCATCTGTGGCATTGCTGCAGCAGCAGGGGTCGCTTCAGCGACTTCTTCGGATGTCTCTTCCTCTTCTTCAGCTTCCCATTTCTCCACGATTGGGTGGTTTTTCTCTTTCAGGAAGTTCTTAAGGGTTTCAAGATCGCTGACATCTTCTTCTGTTGCAACTTTGTCTGCAATATCCGCTGGTATGTCGCTGAGAACCCTGTCTTTCAGATGCTTTGGCATCCAGACAACACGGTTCCAGCCGCCATCGGACTGTATGAATTTTGGAGAACGGAAGTAATTGATACCGACACCAAGGAAACCTGCAACCTGCTTTCCACCACCGGTCTGTCCGGCCATTGTGGAGAATGGTAATCCGTTAGGCGCCACTCCTGCGAAGTCCCTGTCTACCCATCCGATACCATCGACTTCTGGGATATAGAAACCGACTACCTCAAAACATCCGCAGGATGTGTGTGGGTATTCAAAGAATGAGTGGAGTTTGATCCTGTCGTATTCGCCACTTGAGAGGGATTTTGCAAGGTCGTTAACACCGGTGTATTCTCCGGATTCCTCGTCAATAACGTCGCCTTTTGGAATTGCGAACTGGGGACCCTCCGGGTCGACTTTTGCAGCTGCACGACCGTCAAACCAGTTGATTGCGCCACACAGGGAAACCCTGTCAGGAGTAATTACACAGACATTTGAAGGTGCGAAGGACTGGCAGAGAGTACAGCCGTAGAATGTGTCCACGTCCTCATCATGAAGGTTACGTGTCCTGTCATCCCTGGACTTGTACACTTCTTTTGCTTCATCGAGTCTTTTCTCGATTTCTTCTTTGTCTGTGATATAAATGGCTTCTACTTTCTCTATGAAAGGAAGCTCATTTTTGAAGAGCATCATTATTGCTTTGGCAACGGATTCAAAGGAAGTCATTCCTTTCCCGACTGCCTCTTTGCTTACACGTACCCACACGTCATAACGCTGGTTTAAGTGCATCAGTCCCTGGACATAGTTCTGGAAGTCGTGATTCCTTCTTTCCACAATGGATTCGAGGTCTTCTTCCACTAATTCTCCGGCGATCTTGTAGATCATGGCGAAGGGGTATCTTCCACCTTCATCCATTTCGGAAAGATCAGGACCAATAAGTGTGAATTTGCCATCTTCAACATCATCTAAATCAGAAGCTCTTACAAGTTCAAAACCAACGGATTTTGGACCTGCAAGTTCAACATGCATGTCATTTTTCCGTATTCTTTCTCCCTCGAACATCGGGGAAATTTCAAAAGGAAAATCTTCAGCCATTCTTAAATCCTCTCTATAAAATGATCAAAGGTCTGCTATAAGTTCGTCTAATGCTTCTAGGTGTACTTCAGGTTTAATGTTTCCGAAAGACAGTGTTGCATTCTGGATGAAATGTCTCTCAATTGCAATTGTCTTGAGGTTTGAGAAGTTCTTCAACCCGGAAAGTGCCTGGTTGACGTAGTACTTCTTGTGTCCAAGGAACAATATGAGATCGTAAGGTCCTTTACCGTCAAGTCCCTGCCAGTTAGGATCACAGAGGTAGGTGGCAAGGAAATGGATGTTGATGTACTTTGCATCAACACCTTCAGCATCCTTTAAACCCTTCATGGTATGTCCTGTGGCTGCCACAGGAATACCTTTCTGTGCAATTGCGATAGCTTTGTCGAGTTTCTCGTCCTTCAGGATTTCCGCTCCAACAACCAGCAAGGGCCTTTTTGCCTTTGCAACCATTTTTGCGACTACAGAAGGTTGGGCAGGTCTTGCGTTCTTTGGACCGTATGTGGTGTATACTTTTAAGTTCTTGGTAACGTCTGCCATTAGCATGCCTCCTTACAGAGTCTCTTGACATTTGTTGGCTGGGCTGAAACATCTGACTTGGTGGTTGGCCCGGAAAGAATCTTCTTCTTGTTCCAGTCAATTTCCCATCCGTGTTCCTGCTCGAGTGTCTTGAGCAGTTCTTCACGCCTTGCAAGCGGAAGATCTGTTTCAGTCCTGACGAATTTGTACCAGTCTTCAGGTATGACTCCAAGATATTTCTCGCTGAGCTCGATATAGTGAGTCAGTTTGATCATCCTTCCCATGTTGTTGTCACTTGGGCGGATGCAGCTCTTGGCAAGCATCGGCATAAGTTCCTCAACGGTCTCAGCGGACGTCAGGAGGTATTCGGGTGCTGCGGGAGTTTTGATAATAGTTCCATCCCTTGCATCATATACTGACCATTTGTCCTCTTCATAGGGTTTGCCTATGAGTGCCCTGCGGTATTTTGAACCGTGGGGTCCTACAATTACAGGAATTCCAAGACGGTTGCATCCGGTTCCAATTGAAGCAGCTTTTTGGGAATATGCTCCCCATGCTACCCCGACAGCACCGACACGGTTGATAATGTAATCTGCAATCTCCTCATAGTTTCCGGTAATATTACGCTGGGCAAAAATAGCTGCTACTTTGATTGCAGCACCGGTGATGTGGGAGTTGGATACACATGAACCGACGTTGATGAGATTTCCTTTGAGGAATCTTGCAGGATATCTTTCATAAAGTGTTTCACCATCTTCATTCTTGTACATTCCCATATCCATGGCTGTACATCCTGAAACAAGGACAATGTAATTCCTCTTTAGCATCTCATCGCCTATGCGATAAAGATCCTTGGTTCCTTCAGGGTGGTTGGAACATCCGACAAGTGCAACGATACCAGGAGTGGTTCCCATGACAAGATTGACACCTTCTTCACGGATTTCAGGATCGCTGATCTGTCCTCTTCCAACACGGACTTTGCCCTTCTCCTCACGGATAACTTTCTGGGATGCTTTCTCAATTACATTGAGCACCGGAATGTCTTTTGGACAGGCCTGATCACATCTGCCACAACCAATACATTTGTCATGCAGCTCTTCGAATGGAACAAGGTTGCCTTCTGCACCAGCTGTCATTGCATCGCTGATAGGAAGGTTTGCCGGGCAGTCAAGTTCACAGGCAAGGCAGTGGACACATTTGTTAGTAAGTTCCTTGAATTCTTCATCGGTTGGGAGTGCTGCAACACCTTTTTCCTTGCGTATTACGGACATTTCCTGTGCAAGTCTTGGTGCGATTTCCCCGAGTTTATTGAAGTCAAGAATCAGTGCGCCGTCCTGTTTTCTTTCCTTAAGATCATTAATGATATCTTCAACGTCGTCATCTGAGCGGTTTGGAAGGCCGTACATGATTTTGTCATTGGTTGTGATGACAGGCATCATAAGTTCTCTTGCTTCCCTGAGAATATCGGCGCGTACACACTGCTCATCAACAACGACAACATCAGGAACACCGGATCTGATCATCTTGAGTTCCTTTGCAAGGGTTCCTACGACCTTTGCTTTTGGAACATCTCCGCCTTCGGTCTTGTATCTTGTCATGTCAAGGGCAGTACAACAGAGACCACAAAGTTCTATTTTGTCACTAAGATTGTGGTCGTCCATATAATCGATAATGTTGGTAATACCAGCTACGTTGTGTCCGATAACCAGCAGGACAGGCTTTTCGGAATCGATAGTTCCCATTCCGATTTCAGCCATGTCAGTGCCTTCCTCGGCTTTTGGCATATCGAGGCAGGATATCTGGGCTATATCTGAGACTTCCATTCCGACGTGGTCAAGCATTCCGCCATGCAGTGCCTTGGATTCAAAGTCAATGGATTCTCCTTCCTGTCCCATGTGGACAGCTGCGAGAAGCTGGACAAGCTGTTCTTCCACGTAATCCAGTGCATCATCAAGGTCGCCAAGGGTTTCCGGTTTCTTACCGGTAACAAGCTGAACGTTTGGTGCAATAATGTTTGATGGTCCTACTTTCAGTGGATAATCTTTTCCGTAAAGATCAATCAGGTGGTGCAGCAGGTGTCTTCCGTGACCGGAGTGAGCGGCTGCTCCTGTGATGACACGAAGCAGGAATTCCCTTGCGTTGTGTCCTTCCATGTTGATACCACAGGCACCTTCCTTGTTTCCTGTAAGGTCACATGTACCAAAAGTACAGTAACAACACTGATCACACATAGGAGTGTAAACAGGGTTGTATTTGTCGAGAAGTTTGTGATCCCAGTCTCTTAGATCAGAAACCTTTGGTTTTACGGTTGGACCCACTTCTCCCTCTTCTTCTGCGGCTTGTTCGATAGCACCCACAATGCTACCTATGGTGATCTGGACATTCTCAAGCTCATCGACTGAGAACGTGCCTGATTTCAGTTCACTCATTTTTTTATTATCCTCCTGGATGGCCTCTTGCACATTGCAATTAATACCACAACTGCAATGGGCGTTACAAATTGAATAAAACTCAACGGTATTTACAGTATAGAAGACTGTCGGACTATCTATGGGAATCAAATATATAAGCATTACGAGTATTTATCACGATTATACTTGTAGAATTATTTGCTCTGTTTTCACCGTTTACATTTCAGATCAGAAGACAATAAGTGAATTAAAGCAAAGAATTACAAAAAAGAAAAAGTTTGAACATCTGGATGTCAGATGTTCATTTCAGTTTATACAATCACTCATTCCTGCGACGTGTAAAGATAAACGCAAGTCCGAGAATTGCAGCAATTGGAAGTGCCACTGTTGGGAATTCCGGAATCTCAAAGTCACTGTTGAAACAGAATGTTACGTGGCTTATTGCATTTGTACTGGGTGGAACGAGTCCGGTGTCATTGTATGCAGCACCGTAGGAGTACACATTCGCACTCGTAGCTGCCTTTACTATTACCGTGCAAACCGGATCATCTGATTCCCAATCGAAGTATGTACCGTTACTGTTTGTAATGGTAATGGTGTTACCCGTGCCTGCATGAGTGTAAGTACCATTTGCTCCTGTGGTTTCATTCCAAGGCTCAATTTTGTATGCATATTCTCCACATGAGTCTGCCAGCTTACATTCCTCTTCAGGTCCTCCCGGTGGGGGAGTCCAGCTAGGGAAATACGTTGGTTCTACACTTGCTGCCGTTGCCAGTGGAATTGCCACTGCCAGCACAAGCATTGCTATGATAATTTTCTTCAACATTTGTACCACCTTCAATTATGTTTACTTAAGTTAGTATATATCAGTTCTATTTTATAAACATTTCTCAATATTTTAGGATGATGCTCATCATTATGAGGTATGTTTCGAAACTGAGATTCGACTTTCAAAGACTGTTTTCCAGAAAAGGTAGGCTTCGGATGGTATGGGCAAAGAAAAGAGAAAGTCGAACATCTGGATCAACAGATGTTCATTTTACTTCATGCAATCAC
The DNA here is from genome assembly GCF_017874375.1 of Methanohalophilus levihalophilus. Classification (NCBI taxonomy): domain Archaea; kingdom Methanobacteriati; phylum Methanobacteriota; class Methanomicrobia; order Methanosarcinales; family Methanosarcinaceae; genus Methanohalophilus; species Methanohalophilus levihalophilus. Next base: position 684,914 of record NZ_JAGGLK010000001.1, on the reverse strand, counting down.
TCTTTCTTTCGAAGGAAAATAAATGCAAGTCCGAGAATTGCAGCAACCGGCAGCGCCACAGTTGGGAATTCCGGAATTTCCGTATCAATGGTGAAACAGAATGTTACATGGCTGATATCCTTGCCTTCCGGAGCAACAAGCCCAGTGTCGCTGTATGCGCCAGTATAATTATAGAGGTATGCATCTGTGCCAGCCTTTACAATCACTCTGCAAACCTGATATTCTGAACTCCAGTCAAAGGTTTTGTTGTCACTGTTTGAAATAGTTATAGTATTGCCTGCATGGACGTATTCCCCATCCATTACGCCGGGAGTTGTTTCATTCCAATTATCGATTTTGTATGCAGCATTTCCACATCCTCCAGCCTGTTCACATTCGAATTCGGCATTACCGGACTGCCAATTTTCAAACAAATACGGTGTAACACTTGCTGCTGTTGCAAGTGGGATTGCAATCGCCAGTACTAGCATCGCTATTAAAAAATTCTTTAACATGTGTACCACTCTCCACCAGATGTAGTTACATAATTATGTGTTATTTATGGGTTATATAGCCGTACAAAACGATGTTAAGAAATCGTTATTAGGAGGCATTTCCAGAAACAAAAATTCGGAATTCAAAACATTTATTTGCAAATTCTTCTTTCAAAAACAAAGTTCAAGTCCCAGATAAAGTAATCCCAATAATCCCATAAGCGCCATGCCTACGAGCAATAGCAAACGCCCATTTGTAATCGCTATTATTCAAACCCCTGTTACAATTCATTCTTTTTCTAAGCATACTTGCTTAATTTGATTAATTGTCCATATTGTATATATAATCTATTATTTATTGAACTTTCAATCACAAATGTAATACCGATTTCCGATACAATTATAAGCATAGAGCCGGATTTTCTTATCGGAGGATAGTTTGGAAAACAGTTGCTGGATCTGTGGTAAGCAAGATTCCTTTTTAGCAGGATGTCCTTATTGCGGGCATACTTTCTGTGCAGAACACAGGTTGCCTCATCAACATGCCTGCTCAGGCGTAGATCGCTCCTCTCGTTTTGGGAACCAACCCGGTGCTGGGAGGACTTATCGCTCTCCAGGCAACGATGAGATGTTTAAGGTCTTCTTCAAGAATGCAGCAAAAGGAGCTGCCAAGGGAGCGGCAAATGACTTTGCCTATCGCACCCGTCGTTCATTTTACAGCAGCCCATCAATGGCTATCTTAATTACATGTGTAGCGGCATTTTTTATTCCCAGATTCCTTTCAGTTTTGTTTCCGGGATTTTTGGGTATTTTTTACGGCTTATTCCAGCTTTATCCGAACGATCTTTTCTCCCTTCCATGGACTATCATAACTCACATGTTTTTGCATGCGAGTTTATCCCATCTTTTCTTCAACATGATGGTTCTGTTTTTCTTTGGCAGGGAACTTGAAAGAAGGATAGGCAATCGTACTTTCCTGTATGTTTATTTCATTTCTGGCATAGTCGCAGCGATTGGTTTTTCGCTTACTTCAAGTACCACACTGCCGTTGGTTGGTGCAAGCGGAGCAATTATGGGAGTTTTTGCAACACTGACCATTCTTGCGCCGGAATTGCCGGTTTATGTTTTCTTCTTCCCGATGAGAATCAAACATGCTCTTATCCTGTTTGCGATACTGGACTTTGCACTGATGGGTACAAATGACATGGTTGCCCATACTGCTCACCTGAGTGGAATTGCGGTTGGTCTTTACATGGGCCTTCGGATTAAAGCCATGGGCAGAAAACGCAGGACTTACGGGAGTTGACTTCATGGAAGGCAGGCTTCAGCGGCTTTCCTCTTACAGGCCAAGACCGCATGAAGGTGAGGAAATTCCTATCAGCTTTATAGATCTCGAGAGAAAAATCGCTGCATGGTCTCCTGAACTCAAACATACTGTCTATTTAGATAGTTTTGAAAATACTGATAACTTCAAACGAGTCCGTGAAGTTTTCCTGCTCAAGGTTTTTAACTGGTATAGAAATGGTGAATCCATAGTAGAGCTTACAAATAGTGAAAGGATGCATTTTGAGGATACTTTGAATGAATTTTTGCTCTATGGTGGAGAGATACACTATTCTAGAAAGAAAGAAGGCAGAAAGCACGTAAATTTTTTCCGTGTTGAATATTCAGATTGTACAGACGGAAATATTCGGGGCTGGATGCTTGCGGAAAAATTATAATTTTTAGGTTAGATGGATTAGGAGCAGGATACAAAAAAGTGAGGTGGCTAATCCTTCTTCTTTGAAAATTGTACTGAATGTAACTTCCTGCTCCAAGTTTTCCATATATTGTTAATGACTTATATTGTTAACGTTGTTAACATCTGTCTGGTTTGGCATTTTAAGAACAGTTTCAATCATGATTAATATCTCACAATAGAGTAATATAAGATAACATCCAAACCCTAGCCGTATCATCTCATGATATTAATTGTTATTATGCGGGTACAGTTATAATTGTTATTTGAATTTATTTCATTTATCGTGAGGCAGTATGGCGAATGTTAAAACCGGGATAAATTCCATTGTGAATTACCTGAGTACAAAGAAGGAAGGACGCCGAAGTATTGGACTTTTGGTTGATGGTCCCAATGTCCTTCGTAAGGAATTCGATGTGAATCTTGAGGAAATCCGTGATGTCCTCAAAGAGTATGGAAACGTCAAAATAGGTCGTGTTTTTCTAAACCAGTACGCTTCAAATAAACTGGTTGAAGCTGTAGAAAACAATGGTTTTGAACCAATAATATGTTCCAGCGATGTGGATGTCAGGCTTGCCGTAGAAGGCATGGAACTTGTCCACAACCCCAACATCGATACCATTGCCCTTGTAACAAGGGATGCTGATTTTAAACCTCTTTTAAGCAAAGCCAATGAGCATGGAAAAGAGACGATAATTTTCGGAGTTCAACCAGGTTTCTCGACGGCATTGAAAAACTCTTCTGACTATGTCGTCATGCTGAATGAAGATATGGAAGAACTTGACGAAGAAGATGTGGATGAGGAAGATCTGGATGAAGAATGAAGGGGTTATTGCTGCCCTTCATGTTCTTTTAATTCAAGAATTATTTCTTTGAGCCGGGATCTTGAGATTCCCCTTTTAACTTCTGTACAGCTTTTAATCCTGTCAATTAAAGCGCAGAGTTCATCGTGTTCCAGATTGCATCCCATATCCTTTATGATTCCTTTAAGAGCTTTCATTCCGGTATGCTTGCCTACAATCAGGTTTCTTTCCCCTCCAACCATCTCCGGGCTGAATAATTCGTATGTACGGGGCTCTTCAAGAATAGCCATCACATGTATGCCGGATTCATGGGTAAAGGCATTCTTTCCAACAATTGCCTTATTAACAGGTGTTGTCAGGCCAGAGTAATTTTCCAGTTTCCTTGAAAGCCGGTTAAGTCCAGTCGTATCATATCTTTCCAGTCCGTATTGGACTCGCAACGCAACAAGTAATTCTTCAAGGGCTGCATTTCCGGCTCTTTCCCCTATCCCGTTTACCGTCGTATGGAGCTGCTTTGCTCCTGCTTCGGCTGCTGCCAGCGTATTTGCAGTAGCCAGTCCAAGATCATCATGACAATGTATGCAAACGTCGGTTTTCACGGTTTCTTTGATTTTGCTTACCAGGTAGTAAGTTGTACTGGGATTGAGTATTCCGATTGTATCCGCGATGCTAACGTATTCAACATTGTATTTTTCCGCCTCCTTGAAGACTTTCTGGAGGAGAGCTACATCAGTACGTGTCGCATCTTCTGCTGCGAATCTTACTTTTAAGCCATGATCTTTTGCATATTCAATAGTGTGCATTGCACATGCAACTACATCGTGGCAGCTTTTGTGGTATTTATACCTGAGATGGAGATCAGACATGGCTATGAATACGCTTACAATATCCACATCACAATCAAGAGCAGCATCCACATCTGTTGTTATTGATCTTGAAAGACAGCAGATCTTGGCATTAAGTCCCATGTTGCTGATTGATTTCACAGTTTCTTTTTCAGAACTTGAAACTACCGGAAAACCTGCTTCAATAACTTCAATCCCGATATTATCCAATTCTGTAGCAAGATCCATTTTTTCTTCTTTTGTAAAAGCGACTCCCGGCGTCTGCTCTCCGTCCCGGAGGGTCACATCGCAAATTTCGATGTCAATGGGTCTGATGTCCACGTAATCAATGAGTTTGTTTCGGGAGTACAATTCATCTGAAGGCATAGTAATCGCTGTCAGAACGTAACTTCAGCTCTCATTTAAATAAGTATGCATTGGGTATTATCGAAGCTTTGACTCCACTTTTTGGTAAAAACCAGTAATGTCCGTTGAAACAAAACGTGCAGGATTTGGCGCTTCTGTGAGTGTAATTACATCATTCATTTTCATGGTAAAATTGTGCTGTCCGTCAATAACAATCGCAGCTTCTTTTTCAGGAATGGTGATTTCAACACGGATACTTCTGTCTGACGGGACTACCCAGGGCCTTGCAGAAAGCTTAAAAGGCGCCAGCGGGACAATAAGTGTGGCATTTACGCGGGGGTCAATAATTGGTCCTCCTGCACTCATTGCATAAGCGGTAGAACCGGTGGGTGTGGCAATAACCACGCCATCAGCCCGTATTTCTTCTATCATGCAATGGTCTACTGTTATTCTGAAAGCCATTATTTTAGCCGGTCTTGCAGTGGTCAGGACAACTTCGTTTGTAGCAGAGGGTAATTCTCTCCCGTTCAACATGACCCTGAGTCGTTTTCTCTCTTCATACTCAAAGCCATCCAGTATTCTTTCAATCGTAGGGATAGCATCCTCTGCAGCGGTTTCTACAAGAAAACCAAGGTTTCCCATGTGTATGCCGAGTAAAGGCAGTGGATCATCCATTTTTGAAATGTTGCGCAGGACCGTGCCGTCTCCGCCTATGGATACAATCAGATCAACGCCTGCTTCCCTCATTCTCTCAATTGGGATGATTTCGGCATCAGTAATTTTACAATATGAAGCTGAATTCGGGGTGACTGCGATACCAACTTTATCCTTAAAGTGCTCGACCACAGTCTTGACCATTTCTCTTGCATCGGCTTTATCGTATCTTGAAACGATTCCGATTTTCCTGACTTTCATTGGTATTTTCCCCCAATACATTCTAGTATTGCTTTATGCACATATCCGTTTGACGCTACCATGGAGAGCCTGTTTATAACATTACAATCAAGTGACAGTTGTCTTCCTGCACCATTGGTTACAGTGCCGCCTGCTTCCTCAAGAATGAGTTTTCCAGCGGCAACATCGACAAGCCTTAATGAGTTTCTCACATCCACTATAGCATCCATTTTCCCGGATGCAACGTAACAAAGCTCCAGGGCGACACTTCCAAGAAGCCGTACACGCCGGATTTCCCTGGCAATTCCTAATGTGTGCTCAACATTTTTCCGGTATCCGTAAAGGCTTGCACAGGCCTCTTTTAGTTCTTTTTTTCCGGATATGTGGATTCTTTCGCCATTGAAGTATGCACCTTTTCCAGCAATAGCATAATATGTATCGTTGTTTGCAAGGTTTCTTACGTATCCAAAATCTACTCTTGAAAGATCCAGATTTCCAATTGCAATGGAGATGCTATAGAATGGGATTCCCATTGAACTGTTATAAGTACCGTCAAGTGGATCCAGCGCAATGGTTATTTCCGGATTATTTCCAAAAATAACTTCCCCGATTTCCTCGCTGAGTACTCTCATGGGAATCCCGGTACTTTCAAAGACTTCCAGAATTGCCTTTTCTGCAAACTCATCTATAAGTCGCGTGGGAGTTCCGTCGGCTCCTACATATATCTCTTTATAGGCTTCTTGTGTCCCGACAAGTTTGCTGATTGCCTCAATAGTTTTTTCTGAGGCTCTCTCACAGATGTCCAGGAACTCGTTTGTGTTCTCCATAAAAAAAGAATGGGCATTAAATGCCCATGTTTTTGTTAGTAATTGCAATGGATTTGAGTGGATCGCTTTCCAGCTCAGTCATTGCACGAATTGCATCTACATTCTCAGGTATTACGTCGGATTCCTGATGGATTGCCTGGAAGAAGTATAATTCGCCCTCGTACATGGTTATGGATTCATCCCAGACACAGTTTTCCCACATGTCTCCACGTGGTCTTCCGAGGTCCTTTCCAAGTTCCATAATTTCTGCAGTTGAGGTAATGCCCTGGCCGACAAAGCGAACTCTTGATTGCTGTTCAAAGAGTTCCTTAACATCCTCTGCAGAGCATTCCTTTTCAAGTTCGATGTTTAAGGTATGCAGGTGCATAAGGGTAGTAGGCAATTTTACTGCAGTTGTTGCCACATCAAGGTGTGGAATTACGGTTTTTACATCCGGGCCATGATGGGAAGGTAGTTTGATAGGATTAGGCACAATTGCATTGATTGGGCCTTTCTTGATATCATTTGGATCAGCAGCCCTGCGCATAAGGGTAACTCTGGCCTTCTTAACTCCAAAATTCCTGTCAAGTGGGGTTAGTACCCGGCACAGCCCTGTGGTGTTACATGAGACCACCCTGACAAAATCCTTTCCAAGGGCTTCACTGTAGTTACTGATAGCATTGAATGAGCATCCTGCAAGTTCGTGGTCTTCACCGCCCTGCCAGATTGCTTTAGTGCCTGTCTTTTCATAGAGGGCTTTGTTGTTTTCTCCGACTCCTCCTGGTGTACAATCAACCACAACATCAGCGTTTGCAGCCATGTCTTCAATATTGCCTGAAACTTCTATTCCGGCTTTTTCCATGTCGCTGACCTTTTCAGCAGGAGTGTATACGTCAAAGCCTTTCTCGACTGCCATTTGTGTTTCGAAATTTGGCCTTGTCTTTGATATGCCGATTATTTCCATATCTTCCTGAAGCATTACCGCATCAGCAACACGCTTTCCAATGGTTCCGTATCCATTTATAGCAACTTTGATTTTTGCCATTTTAGTTTACCTTCCTTGAATAGTAAAATAAGGGAGTTCCACTTAGTTAATATGAACAGAGTACCCCACTAAAGTATAATACAGAGCAGTATTTAGTCATTTGCAACAATTATGAGTTCTCCTTTTGAGAAATCAATTTCACTTATTTTGCCTTCAATGACTTCCTTTTCACCAAAGATACCTGTCATTTCTATAAGAGAGTCGTTTACGATTACTTTTGTAACAGACTCCATTACGGTGCGACTTTCATCGTCTCCGGTTTTAAAGATGGCTTTAAGTTCACACATCCATATCACTCCATGAAAAGTTTAGCAACAGAGCAATCTTTCTCCAATTCCATGTCTTCAGCTACAGCATCGCATTTTGTTCTTAGGAGATATGCTATCGGGCGAAGTGTTCTCTCTGAGAGGGTTTCATAATTTGCCATTCCCTTACTAATAATAAGACTGGCATTGTCAAACGCCTCAAGCAATTCATCCGGTGCTTCCTCAAAGGAGACTCCAACTGCATTGCAACCTGTAGTAATTATTCTGTCTACATGTTCTTCGATTCCAAGTGCCTTAACATCTTCCATCGTAACGTCAGTTAACATTGGTTCGCCACGGATAACAAGAGTTACTTTTCCTCCTTGCTTTCGGATAATGTCAAACACCAGTGTATCAAGGATTATTTCACCGCAATTGTCAGCTACATATACAGTATTAGATATTAGGTCAAACATCCGGTCAGTATCATCGACCTCAAGTCCTTTTTCAAAAGCTTTTGTAAACGTAGCTTCAAAATTATCTTCTCCAACTTCCAGGCCCATGATGCCAAAGTCGAAGAAATTCCCAATCACTGCTGCAAGAATCGCTTTCCTGAAAGCTTCTTTTACATTCGGCTTTCCCTCGTAAATAAGTGATTTCGCAATGGGGAAGACTCTTGAAGCGGCGCGATTACTGACTTGCTTTAATTCATAATAAGGATCAGGATCATTAAGGACTTCATACGCTTTTCTGTGGACTGCTGTTGAAACGTGGCCTGCAGCGACGCCGGGAATGTATTTTTCTTTCATTACATCCATGCAGGAGACAAGGGCTTTGCGGATAAGCTCTTCATCTTTTGTCGAGAGCATTGATTCATAATGCACTCTTGAGAGTAAACAGTATGTACAGCGTGGATCCATTTTCATGATTTTGTCTTTCCGCTTTTGTTTTCTGAAATTGATGGTTAACTGTGAACTACAGTATTTTAAAATTTCGATTCAGCTTCCCTGAGTTAAAGGATAAAGCGTTTTTTAGTCTGTTATTGCCTGACAGGATCACATAACTCGATTCGGTTTATATCTAAGGATATTATTTTAAATGTAGTGCACTTATATAGTTATACTTTTAGCCCAATGTCTTGATTATAAGTCTTACTTGTTTTAATGAATACTCTACATCAAATTTCTCTTCAATATATTCTCTTATCTGGTGCGATGTGAGCCCTTCATTCTGGACAAGATACTGCTTAAGCTCAGCCTTTTGCTCAAGGTTTAGTTTTGAGGGTCTTCCTCCTTTATATCGTGGAAGTAATCCGGGATAACCATCACGATTCCAGCGTTTTTGCCAGATGTATCCCACACGCTTTGTCACCCCAACTTTTTTGGCAGCTTCTTCGACGGAATCTCCCATGTACCTGTACCTTACGAAATATAATCGATCCAGTATTTTTATCAATGTTTCGATGTACTTGATCCTCTTTTCAAGTTCCTCAAAAGTCACTTTTTCTTGAATTGGATACATTTCTTTTTTTACCATGTCTTATGATTGTGCTTTATATGTATAAAACATTTGGTTCGCTACGGAAAACATTTAAATAAAATAACTCGATACATTCCTCTGTTTAGCAGGCCACCTATACTCTATAACCCAAGGGTCGGTTTTGCGCTTATCATCAAAAAATATTAAAATTAGGTGATGAAATGGGAAATCAGGAACTTTTAGACAAACTCAATGAAACTATCGTGAAACAGGATGTTGCTGGTTGTGCAGCAGCAGTTCAGGAAGCTCTCGATGCAGGTATCAGCGCAATTGACGCAGTAGCTGCACTTTCCGCAGGTATGAAGATCGTCGGTGACAAATTCGAAGCTGCTGAGCTTTACCTTCCACAGATCATGATGTCTGCAAAGGCAATGAAGGGTGCAATGGAAATCCTTACTCCATTACTTGAAGAAGAAGCTGGCGAAAGGGTCGGCACTGTTATCAAGTTCGTCCAGGAAGGCGACATTCACGATATCGGCCACAGGCTTGTTGCAACACTTCTCGCTGCAAACGGCTTTGAAGTAATTGACCTCGGTGTTGACATTCCAAACGAAGCAGTCGTTGAGGAAGTCGCAAAACACAAAGGTGAGAAACTCATGATTTCCGGTTCAGCTCTTATGACCACCTCCATGCTCGGTCAGAAAGATGTTGTCCGTCTTCTTGAAGAAGAAGGTCTCCGTGACTCCGTCAAGATTATGTTCGGTGGCGCACCAGTTACCGATGAATGGATCGAGGAAATCGGCGCAGACGCAACTGCAGAAAACGCAGCAGAGTCCGCAACCGTTGCTCTGAAATTGATGGGCCAGTAATCGGGGTGCTTTAAATGACATTCACAAAATCAGTAACCTGTTTTGACTTCTATGACCGTGCCCAGAAAGGCGAGAAATGCACCCAGGATGACTGGGACTTGATGACCATTCCAATGAAGGCAATGGAACTCAAGCAGAAATACAACCTTGACTTCGGCAACGAGTTCATTCCAACCGACAAGGACCAGATGGAGAGACTCTTCAAAGCAGGTTTCGAGATGCTTCTCGACTGTGGTATCTACTGTACCGACACCAAGAGGATCGTCAAATACACAGAAGACGAAATCTGGGATGCAATCAACAACCCACACAGGGAATTCCAGCTCGGTACCGGCAGGGACGCTGTCCAGATGAGGAAGAGGACTGTTGGTGACAAGAGGAAGCCAATCGTACAGGGTGGTCCAACCGGTTCCCCAATTTCCGAAGATGTATTTATTCCACTTCACATGAGCTACGCTCTCGAGAAAGAAGTCGACACCATTGTAAACGGTGTAATGACCTCCGTTCGTGGCCAGCCACCAATTCCAGGCAGTCCATACGAAGTTCTCGCAGCCAAGACCGAAACCAGGCTCATCAAGACTGCAGCATCCATGGCAGGTCGCCCAGGTATGGCAGTTTAGGGCCCAGAGACTTCCCTGTCCGCTCAGGGTAACATCGCTTCCGACTGTGTCGGTGGCCAGGTTCCAAGCGACAGCCACGAAGTCTCCCAGCTCAACGAGCTTAAGATCGACCTCGATGCAATCGCAGTTATGGCCCACTACAAGGGTAACAGCGACATAATCATGGACGAACAGATGCCAATCTTCGGTGGATACGCTGGTGGCGTTGAAGAAACCACAATCGTCAACATCGCAACCCACATCAACTCCATGGTCATGAGCAGTGCCAGCTGGCACCTTGACGGTCCTGTCCACATCAGATGGGGATCCACCAACACAAGGGAAACATTGACCATCGCTGGATGGGCATGTGCAACAATCAGTGAATTCACAGACTTGATGTCTGGTAACCAGTACTACCCATGCGCAGGTCCATGTACCGAAATGTGCTTGCTTGAAGCATCCGCACAGTCCATCACTGACACAGCATCCGGCCGTGAAATTATGTCCGGTGTAGCATCCGCAAAGGGTGTCATCACTGACAAGACCACCGGTATGGAAGCACGTATGATGGGTGAAGTCGCACGCGCAACCGCTGGTGTCGAAATCGAGACCATCAACGGTATCCTCGACAAACTCGTAGCAAGCTATGAGGGTGACTACGCAAATGCACCAGCAGGCAAGACATTCCAGGAATGTTACGATGTCAAGACCGTTACACCAACCGACGAGTACGTCAAGGTGTACGAGGGTGCACAGAAGAAACTCGAAGACCTCGGTCTTTCATTCTAAGTTTGATATTTCGGCTGGCAACATGCCGGCCACCCACTTTCTTTTTTTTGCTTTACGCATAAACTATTAATATTGCGCCTCTCCTCCTATTCTATGATATGGCGGCTTCACTAAGCGATACTGTCTGGCTTTCTGAAAAAAGACTAAATTTGCTTCTACTCTTAATGGAAGGCCCAAGGGATATTGACCAGATTAAGACATCTCTTAATGTTACTTCCAGGGGTATGATGCCCCAGATAAAGAAACTTAAAGAGAAGTATCTTATTGTGGAAGATGGGGGTTCTTATAAGCTTTCCAATATTGGGGATCTTGTCATAAAGAAAGTACTTCCGCTTTTGAACACCCTAAGCATGGTATCCCAGAACCGTGAATACTGGGAACAACGTGATCTGGACATTCTTCCTCCTCATCTATTTACCCGTATTCAGGAGCTTGGAAATTACCTCTTAATTGAACCGGATCTTAACTATACGTTTGAAATACCGCGTGAATTCACGGAAAACCTGCGACGTTCCAGGAACATTAATTCAATAATCTCCTTTTTCCGACCGGAGTACCCGTCACTTTATTGTGAACTTCTCACAACTGCTGACAAAGTCACCATTATTTTAAGTGATTCTGTTTTTGAAAGGATGAAAGATACATGCCAGGATGAACTGCAGACACTTATGGATTCTCCGAAAAGCGAAGTATATCTCTACCCGGAGAACTCCAGACCACCAGCACTCGATGTTTCCGATTGGTTTATGTACATAAGTTTTTTCAACCAGCTTGGGCGTTATGATCATCGTGACATAATGAGTTTTGATGATAGTGCTCTTAAGTGGGGGATGGAACTTTTTGAACACAGCAAATCAGTTTCAAAAAGGATTGATGGGTGAAAACGAATGTCTTCCAGGATGATAGATACAATTTTCCTTTCGGAGAAACGTGAGAATTTCCTGCTTATGTTGCTTGAAGGTGAGGCAGATATGGAGAAAATCAGGGAAGATCTGGATGTTACTTCCTCTTCCATGCTTCCACAGATTAAGAAACTACGTGAGGAAGGTCTTGTAAACAAGGATGACAATGGTGTGTACTCATTGACCACGATTGGTCGATTAATAGTTAATAATATGGTGGATCTGTCCCTTCTTTTCCGTGTTTTTGACAAAAATCTTCCCTATTGGTATAATCGTGATTTGAGTTCCATACCGGCTCACTTACTGGACAGGATTGGTGAACTTGGTGACATCTCCTTTATTGAACCGGATCTTGATCACATGTATGAATTACAGGAAACTTTCGTGGAATCACTCCAAGCGAGTTCTCAAATCAAGGCAGTTGTTCCATTTTTCCATCCTATGCAAATTGATCTGTATGCAGATCTCGCTGAATCGGGTAACTCAATTGATTTGTTGCTGACAGAATCGGTTTACTCGAGGATACGTGATGAATATACAGAAAAATTTAGTATATTGAATTCCAGTGACAACGTTAGTATTGCAATTTGCCAGGATTGTATAAATCCTGTGTCCATGAATGTGGGAAACAATTTTGCTTATATTTCTTTGCTAAATAGCTCCGGAAGGTACGATCACAGGGATGTCTGCAGCTATGATAAAAACGCAATAATCTGGGCAACTGAACTGTTTGATTATTATTTTGCTGTGAAAGAAATATCGGGAATGGATTAAATCAAGAGATGTGTAGCAATGAATTGGAAAGACCTTCCTCTGCGAGTAAAATTTGTCCTTTATATTGTAGCGGGAGTTTTCCTGATTCTTTCTATCTCATCTTCAATTGTAATCTCTACTGTAACAACTAATGAAGAACAGCTTGCATATGATGAAGCCTCTGAGCTTGCCAAGCGATATGCAAATGGATTCAATGCCGATATGAAATCCAATATGGCAATTGCCAGAAGCATTGCATCCTCAATGGCTGCGGATACCTCGCCTGATCGGGATGAAGTAAACAGGATGCTTGAGCAGCAATTAAAAGATAATCCTCACCTTGTGGGTGCTTATGTCGGATTTGAGCCCAACGCTTTTGACGGTAAGGATTCCGAATACGCGAATACATACGGGCATGATTCAACCGGAAGGTTTGTTCCATACTGGTATCGCCGGGGGGACAACATTTACCTTGAACCACTTGTTTATTACGATGAACAGGAATATTATCAGGGTCCTGAAACCCTTAAGCGGGATGTTATAACTGAACCCTATTTCTATGAAGGAGTGCTCATGGTGAGTTATGACTCGCCAATAATAAAGGATGGCGCCTTCGTAGGTATCGGAGGCGTGGATGTCCTGCTTGACTATGTGGATGAAATTGTCAGCAGTGTAACTGTTTTTGAAACAGGTTATCTCTTCATGGTAAGCAATGATGGGGTTATTGTATCCCACCCTGTTAGAAAAGACTGGATAGGATACAAGAATCTTCATGAATTTGATCGCTCTGAACTGGTTGCAATTACTTCTGATATAAGCGAAGGAAAAGGGGGTTTTGTTGAAACCATCGATCCAGTATCCGGGGAAAATATCATTGTATTTTATGAACCTATAGAAACAGGAAATTACTCAGTTCTTCTGGCAGTCCCAACGGATGAAATGTTCGCAGGCGTAAACGCATTGCGTGCTAATCTCCTGACTATCTATTCCTTCTCGATAGTGTTCATGGGCCTTATGGCATACATCATTGTCACTTCATTTACGGACAGGATCAATGATATTGTGCGTGATTTTAAGAATATTTCGAGTTCAGCCATAAAGGGTGATCTTGATAGAAGGGCGAACACTGATGTTGAAACAGATTTTAAACAAATTCCAGTTGGGTTGAATGAGATCCTTGATGCGCTTACGCAGTATTCCCGGGAAGTCAAGAATTCGTATGAAATAATAAGAAAGATGGAATCAGCCGTTACCAACAGTCCGGTTGTCGCATTCTGGTGGAAGGCAGAACCCGGTTATCCAGTGGAATATGTTTCGAGTAATATTGAAAGATACGGCTACTCTGTAGATGATTTCCTCTCTGGAAAACTGATTTACGGTGATATCGTTCATCCCGACGATTTAAACCTGATTTATGACGAGTTGAACCAACGCACAGAGGAAGGCTGGACTGAATCCCATCAGGAATATCGCCTCATAACAAAAACCGGTGAAGTTCGATGGGTGCATGAAGATACTCACATTGAGCGCGACAATGCTGGCAACGTGATTCGCTATCAAGGTACTGTTCGTGATGTTACAGAAAGCAAGTTAGCAGAGGATGCTCTTATTGCAATGGAAGAAATACGTACCAAGGAAGTCCATCACCGCATAAAGAATAACCTGCAGGTTGTTTCTGGTTTGCTATATCTTGAATCCCTGAATTTTAAGTATGCTGAAGTAATTGAAGCTTTCAAAGAAAGTGAAAATCGTATCCGCTCAATTGCATTAATTCATGAGAAGCTATATCGCTCTGCAGATCTCGTAAGTCTTGATTTCTCGGAATACGTTACGGATTTGATTGATTTCCTTTTCCATTCCTATGATGTTGACGAAGATCTTGTAAAAATGAATTTGAAAGTCGAAGATGTATATCTGGATATGGATCGGGCTGTTCCTCTTGGAATTATTATCAATGAGCTTACTTCTAATGCTCTTAAACACGCATTCAAGGATGGTGAAGAAGGGGTTATAGATATGAGTTTCTTCAGGAACAATAATGATTTTATTTTGTCTATTCATGACAGCGGGACTTCATTCCCGGCGGATCTTGATATCAATAATACGGAATCGCTTGGCTTACAGCTAGTGACTCGTCTGGTAGCCCAAATTGATGGATCGATTGAGCTTGATACTACTGAAGGTACTACATTTACAATAACATTTTCAGATGGAAAGGTGTAATTTATGGAAACTGCAAGGATATTGATAGTTGAAGATGAGGCCATAGTGGCTATGGTCATTAAAAAGAGACTTTTGTCTCTTGGATACGTTGTTTCCGGGGTAGCTGCCAGTGGCAATGAAGCAATAACAAGGGTTGAGGGTACATACCCTGATCTGATCCTAATGGACATATTGCTCAAAGGAGATATGGATGGAATAGAAGCTGCAGGTATCATAAAAGAGCGTTTTAATGTCCCTATTGTATTCCTAACCGCCCATTCTGATGACAAGACGCTTGAAAGGGCAAAACAGGTTGATCCTTACGGATATATAATCAAACCATTTACTGAAAAAGATCTTAGCGCTACCATTGAAATCGCCCTTCACCGTCATCGTTCCGACAGTGAAAAAGCGTTTTCCTGATGCATCACAATTACTCATATCACTTTTCCATTCACGCGAGGGAACATCTTGTTCTCTCAGCTTTTTTGTTCAATTTCTAATTTCAATTTGCTTTTTAAAGCTTATGTCCAATTTTAAAACCTTTGTACTTTTACCTCGCAAATCACCATTTTGAGTACTTAAGTTGTTTTACATAGCTAACCGCATATTTTTAGGTTTATCCCAAAATCGTGGTCGGCTAGGTTATATAAAATCCATATCAACGTTTTTTTGGCGGTGTAGTAGAGGTGCCGCATTTTGAGAATAGAAATTGAAAGGAACTAAGAAAGGAATCGGTGATGAAATGGGAATGACAGAAAAATTAAGTGAAACCATCATAACTCAGAATATAGATGGTTGTGTAGCAGCAGTTAATGAAGCCCTTGACTCAGGTATGAGTGCTTTTGATGTGGTCAGTGCTCTTTCTGCTGGTATGAAGGTTGTTGGTGACAAATTCGAAGCTGCAGAGCTTTACCTTCCACAGATCATGATGTCTGCAAAGGCAATGAAGAACGCAATGGAAATTCTTGATCCACTCCTCGCAGAAGGTGCAGGTGAGAGGGTCGGCACTGTCATCAAGTTTGTCCAGGAAGGTGATATTCACGATATCGGCCACAGGCTTGTTGCAACCATGCTTGGTGCAAACGGTTTTGAGGTAATTGATCTTGGTGTTGACGTACCTAACGAAAAAGTCGTTGAGGAAGTCGCAAAACACAAAGGTGAGAAACTCATGATTTCCGGTTCAGCACTTATGACTACCTCCATGCTCGGTCAGAAAGATGTTGTCCGTCTCCTTAAGGAAGAAGGTCTCCGTGACTCAGTCAAAGTAATGTTTGGTGGTGCACCTGTTACAGATTCATGGATTGAAGAAATTGGCGCAGACGCAACTGCAGAAAATGCAGCAGAAGCAGCAAGTGTTGCTCTTAAAATCATGAAAGCATAAGAGGTGTACAAGATGACATTCACAAAATCAGTAACCTGTTTTGATTTCTATGACCGTGCACAAACCGGTGAAAAGACAACACAGGATGATTGGGACTTGATGACCATTCCAATGAAAGCAATGGAACTCAAGCAGAAATACAACCTTGACTTTGGTAAAGAATTCATCCCAACCGACAAAGACCAGATGGAGAGGCTCTTCAAAGCAGGTTTCGAGATGCTCCTCGACTGTGGTATCTACTGTACCGACACCAAGAGGATCGTCAAATACACAGAAGACGAAATCTGGGATGCAATCAACAACCCACACAAGGAATTCCAGCTTGGTACCGGCAGGGATGCTGTTCAGGTTACCAAGAGATCCGTAGGGGACAAGAGGAAATCTATTGTACAGGGTGGTCCAACCGGTTCTCCAATTTCCGAAGATGTCTTTATTCCAGTTCACATGAGCTACGCTCTCGAGAAAGAAGTCGACACCATTGTAAACGGTGTAATGACCTCCGTTCGTGGCAAACCACCAATTCCAGGCAGTCCATATGAAGTTCTCGCAGCCAAGACTGAAACCAGGCTCATCAAGAACGCAGCGGCAATGGCAGGTCGTCCAGGTATGGCAGTTTAGGGCCCAGAGACCTCCCTGTCCGCTCAGGGTAACATCGCTTCCGACTGTGTCGGTGGCCAGGTTCCAAGCGACAGCCACGAAGTCTCCCAGCTCAACGAGCTTAAGATCGACCTCGATGCAATTGCAGTTATGGCTCACTACAAGGGTAACAGCGACATAATCATGGATGAACAGATGCCAATCTTCGGTGGATACGCTGGTGGCATTGAAGAAACCACAATCGTCAACATCGCAACCCACATCAACTCCATGGTCATGAGCAGTGCCAGCTGGCACCTTGACGGTCCTGTCCACATCAGATGGGGATCCACCAACACAAGGGAAACATTGACCATCGCTGGATGGGCATGTGCAACCATCAGTGAATTCACTGACCTGCTCTCCGGTAACCAGTACTATCCATGCGCTGGTCCATGTACCGAGATGTGTCTGCTTGAAGCATCCGCACAGTCCATCACTGACACAGCTTCGGGCCGTGAAATTCTGTCCGGTGTAGCATCCGCAAAGGGTGTTATCACTGACAAGACCACCGGTATGGAAGCACGTATGATGGGTGAAGTATCACGTGCAACCGCTGGTGTCGAAATCGAGACAATCAACGACATCCTCGACAAACTCGTAGCAAGCTATGAGGGTGACTATGCTACCGCTCCCGGTGGCAAGACATTCCAGGAATGTTACGATGTCAAGACCGTTACACCAACTGACGAATATGTCAAGGTGTACGATGGTGCAAGGAAGAAACTCGAAGACCTCGGTCTTTCATTCTAAGTTTGAAGTTTTGAAAAGTAGGCGAAATGCCTGCTTTTCTTTATTTGCAGAACAGAAAACCAAATAAAAATAGATAAACCAAAATTGGAGGCATCAATATGGATACTTGGACACTTGTTAACGGTGTACTTTACCTCGTAAGTTTTGCCATGATTGGCTACATGCTACTGGATGCCACGAGGGTTTCGAGGAAATAAGGGGGGACAATAAAATGGATGGTCAAGAATCTCCAGCACTTGTTAAAACATTGCGTCCTTACCATGTTTGGGCCCTTGGTGTCGGTATCGTGCTTGTGGGCGAATACATGGGTTGGAACTTTACTGTCGCTAAAGGTGGTATTCTCGGTTCGCTCCTGGCATTAATTGTTGCAGGTACCATGTACATCATGGTTTCTCTCTGTGCCAGTGAACTGGGTGCATCTACCAAGCTGGCAGGTGGACCTTACGACTGGGCCAGGTTGTTTGTAGGTCCCGGTGCAGCAGCACTGGTAGGTCTGGCAGTATACATGGAATATATAGCTCTTGAAGCTGCGGATGCGATTGTGGTGGCATCGGTAGTCCAGGCGATATTCCCGTCGGCACAAATAGAAGTATTTCCGGTGACGTTAATTGTTATAGCTTTCTTAACGTTCATGAACTATAGGGGTGTAGTGGCGGCTTTAAATCTTAACTTTGCTCTGACTTTCACTGCACTGATTGCAATTATAGTATTCTTCTTTATGAACATAAGCGGATTCGGTGGCGAGTGGCATCCCGAATACCTGATATCCGGAGCAATACCCAATGGATTTGTGGGTATTTTTGCGGCGTTGCAGTTTGGTCCCTGGTTCTATCTTGGAATTGAGGGAGCTGCGATGTGCGCAGAGGAATGTAAGCACCCAACAAGAGCTATCCCGCTGGGTCAGCAGGCCGGTATGATTACCCTTCTGCTTGCAGCTGGTATGACTCTATATGTTTGTTCAGGTCTGGTACCAGATACCGATCTAGGTGTTTCAGCATATCCGCTCTTTGAAGCAGCAACTAACAGTGGCGTAGGAATCCTGATTGCACTATTGGCAGTAGGTACACTCTTTACCTGTCTCGCAAGTGCGAATGGTACGGTTTGTGACTCTTCAAGGTCATGGTTTGCTCTGTCAAGGGATCACTTCCTGACCCCATGGTTCTCAGCGATTCATCCAAAATACAACACTCCGTACAGGGCTGTTATTTTCACAATGCCAATTGCAATTGCGTTTGCATTCAGTGGTTACCTTGATCAGGTTATTACGTTCTCAATCACTTCTGGATTGGTCTGCTATGTCCTGATTCCGTTCTCACTGATACGCTTCAGGAAGATGTTCCCGAACAGTCACCTGTCCGGTAACGGTACCATGAATGTTGTACGTCCGTTTGCAGGACCGCTACAACCCGGGCTGGCATGGTTTACAATCATCCTTGCAATAGTAATCATGTCTACACTGAACTGGGGATATAACTACAACCTGATCTTCGGACTGGTGTTCTATGTGATAGCGTATTTCTACTTCACGTGGAGATATCGTTCGCTTGAAGTACACCATGACTGGGGTGAGGATATGGGATGGCCTGAGCCTGTAGGAGCTGACTAAGGAGGTATACTCAATGGAAGAAAATACAAATGTTGATACCGGCAAATATGCCGGTAAACTAAAAGCGGATGCCGGTATTGTGGTGTTGTTGCTTGGTATACTATACTTCTCAGAGAGCTATATCGTCTACAACATACTTACTACAGTATGGGCTGATGTACCGGAAGCTGCAACAATATTACCTGCTTATATCCTCTTCTTTGTGCTCTTAATAGGCATTGAGACAGTCGGATGTCTGAAGGTATACGGTTCGATCAAGGAACATATGTACACATTTGAGTACTATGATTAAGGAGGGTTTCGATGGGAGTTACTACTAAAAGTGGAGAAGAGCGTAGTCTCTTCATGCAGATCTTCGATATCCTGTTTATCTTCGTAGTAGCAGGTGTGTGTGTGGTTACACCGGTTATCCTTCAAGGTACTGTCCTTGTGGGGTGGGGTGAAACCGGAGGAATGCAGTTCGTATGGGATCCGGTAGCGTATTTCAGTCTGCTGGCTGTAATTCTTGTCTTCTTCATTGTGATCCTGTATCACTCTGTCAGGAATTACAAGTTCTAAAATATGAAAGAGGTGCCTTGTAATCTAGGGCACCTTTAATTTATTCAGGCAGGTAAGAATATGTCATATGATATTAAGTGGATTGAAAGTGATGATGAGCTCAACGAGCTTGAAAAGAAACATGCACCGGTTATCACTACTCCGGATACTATGGATACGGGTGATTCCTATGAAGTGAAGGTAGAAGTGGGAATATTGCCTCATGTAATGGAAGGTGAACATTACATTGAGTGGATTGAACTTTGGCTGGCTGACCGCAAAATCGGGAGAGTCGATCTTGGTCCGTCGGCAGAAAAGGCAGAAGCCGTATTTACAGTTAAACCGACAAAAGACATTATTGCAGCAAAAGAATATGAAATGTGTAATATCCGCGGTGTAAATGTTTGTGCTGAGAGTCTTGATTCAGTTCTCACACATCTTCGGGCAATCGAAAGCTGCAATGTCCATGGTGTCTGGGGCAGCCATAAGAAAATAGAAATCAAAGAGCAGAAGTGATATTTTAAATTGAGTATCTGTTCTTAAGTATGATTTAGATTTGTGTTATGCCGGCCTTGGGGGAGGCCGGCACTGATTTTTTATTCGTTTAAATCAGGGAATTAGTGTTCCAGATCAATTTTTGATTGAGTCGGATGGGGGAATGAAGATAATGGTAGTTCCACGCATACTCGTCGTTGAAGATGAAATGATAGTGGCCATGGGAATCAAACTTAAGCTTGAAAATATGGGATATTTCGTTTGTGGTTTGGTTTCAAACGGATTAAGTGCATTAAAAGTTGTGGAAGATACGTATCCTGATATCATTTTAATGGATATAATACTTAAAGGGGAAATTGATGGTGTGGAAACAGCGACTTTAATTAAGCAAACTCACGATATACCATTAGTCTTTTTAACAGGGGATAGCAGTGCAGAGACTATGGCAAGGGCTCTTGCTATTACACCTGCCGGTTTTATTGAAAAGCCGTTTATGGATCTTGAATTAGAAGATGCTATAGAAAATGCGCTTTGTTCCAGAACGATAAGCTATACCGTCCAGGGGGAGAGTCCGATAGGGCTTTGAAAGAAGAACTTCATAATCTTTATATCCAATCCAGACTTTGAAGAAACCGATTCCGATGATAGACGTCCTCATTCTTTTCATTTTGAGTTTTCTTCTAATCACAAAGGGTGCGGATTGGTTTGTGGAATCGGCAGTTTCAATATCCACAAAAAGTGGGATTCCAAAGGTGGTCATCGGTGCAACGATTGTCAGCTTTGCAACTACTGCACCTGAATTCACAGTTTCGGCTTATGCTGCATATTTAGGCCAAACTGATATGACAGTGGGAAATGCCGTGGGTTCTGCAATCTGCAATACCGGATTGATACTGGGAGCGGTCATTTCCCTGAAAGCAATTCAGGTTACAGATGATTCTTTCCTGCAGAGGGGACTTTTCATGCTGGTCTCCGGTATAATCCTGCTGGTAACTTCACTGGATGGGAATATTTCACGATTTGACGGTTTGGTTATGCTCCTGTTTTTTGCAGGTTTCCTCTACTTCAATTACCGGTCCCAGCCTGCAATTTTTGATCGATCCGTTCAATGTGAAGATGAAGAGTGCGGAAGCATGAAAAAAGATGTGATGTACTTTCTTGCCGGTTCAATTTTTGTTGTGGTGGGTAGTCGCATTCTGATCTATTCAGGTACAGAAATCGCTTACTGGCTTGGAATTCCGGAAATGATTATTGCATTAACTCTTGTAGCATTTGGTACTTCCCTTCCGGAACTCATTACTGCGGTATCAGCAACACTCAAAAATCATCAGGACTTAACAATCGGAAACATTTTTGGCGCAAATACAATGGATATTGTGCTTATCCTGGGCTTTTCGTCCCAGCTTACTAACCTTCCGATTGGTGCTCAGTCCCTGCGCTATGATTTTCCTGTAATGCTTGTAGTTATGGTTGCAATCATTGTATTTGGATTGACAAAACGTCGCTTTGATCGCTGGGAAGGTTTCCTTATCCTTTGCTTCTATCTTGCTTATGTGGCAGGGCTGTTCATATTATACAGTTAAAAATAGTATCTAAATTCATCTCTTGTTTTTGTTTTTAGGAAACACTTATATCATATTCCTTCCCTTTTTTTGCGGAGATAAATTATGTCAAAATGGTGGCTTTTATTTTTAGTAGTGGCTATGGTTCTTGTAGCTGGCTGTACCGGTGATGAAACTACAACAGAAGTTTCAACGCCAGAAGGCGATGTTGAGATAACTTTTGAAGAAGGTGCAGAGGGTGAGTGTCCTGTAGGGACAACATACATTTCAACATATCCTGAAACTAATCAGGAAATAACTCTTGAGATTGTTGGTACAGATGAAATCGAAGGAGTTGAAGTGTGCCACGCGGTTGCGGAACTCGAAGGATTTACAGGTGCTGATGATGTTGAAATCAGCAAAGTTGAGTACTATTGGTCTGAAGAAGGTGAAGTTGTTATCTGGACTGCTTATGATTCATCAGATGACGTTGTCTATGAGATGAGGGTTATTGGTGAATCCGTAACAATTACAACAGCTGAAGGCACCCTGGATTTCAGCAATTTTGGAACCGAGTGAGGTTCCTTTCTTTTTTTTATTTCTGGCAATAACCAGAACTAATATTTATATTTATGAATTACTATCAGTAATAATATGCATCTTCCAACTCCTAAAGAGCTCAAGCAAAAACGCATTGAACTGGGATTAACGCAAAATGATCTTGCCGTACGCGCAGGTGTAAGCCAGCCCTTGATTGCCAGGATTGAATCGGGAGATGTTGATCCGCGGCTTTCTACACTCCGGAAAATATTTGATGCATTCGAAGAATCCGAAAAAGAGCAGGTTCATGCCTGTGACATAATGCATTCCCTTGTAACATTCGTTTCTTCTTCTGATTCGCTGGATCATGCCGTGGAAATTATGCAGGAATACGGTTATTCACAATTACCTGTTATTGATAATGGTGTTCCAATGGGAAGTATTTCAGAAGATATGCTGGTTCGTGCAATGGCCGAAAACAAAGCTTCCCAGCTTTCACGTATGGAAGTTGCGGATTTTATGGGTGAATCATTCCCTGTTGTATCACCAACAACCGACATAGGTCTTGTGTCCCAGGTTCTGGAAAGATATCCAGCCGTTCTTGTTGTTGAAAAAGGTCAGACAATCGGCTTTGTTACAAAGCATGATGTCATAAAATTGCTTCATGAATAACTCTATTTTGGAATTTGAGTAGAGTTATATAGCAAGGATTCATTAGGATAGAGTTGGATTACAAACACTAGAGGTATTCCTATGGATCTTGAAGACACACTATTAATGATGCCGGGACCTGTTACTGTTGTCCCGCGAGTTTTAAGGGCAATGTCAAAACCCATGATTAATCATAGGGGCGATGCTTTTTCAGAAATGTATGACGATTGCCGCAACATTCTTGCAGATGTATTCCAGACCAAGAATGATATTTTTGTGATAAGCGGCTCAGGAACTGCCGCAATGGAAGCAGCTGTAGGCTGTATTGCCGGTCCTTCTGATCGCATTATTTCTCTTGAAAACGGTAAATTCGGTGAACGTCTCAAAGACCTTGCCGGAATGTATGGTGATGTTGTACCCCTTGAATACGAATGGGGTCACTCCTTTGATCTTGATGAGCTGGAAAAAGCCCTTCAGGAAGGAGCAAAAGCTGTCACAATGGTTCACAATGAAACCTCTTCAGGTATTCTCAATCCTGCAAAGGAAATCGGTGCACTTGCCAGGAAATATGGTGCTCTTTTCATTATGGACGGTGTTACTTCCATTGGCGGTGACGATGTCCGCGTAGACGAATGGGGTGCAGATATTGCAATTGTCGGTTCCCAGAAATGTGTCGCAGCACCACCGGGTCTGTCAATGATTTCCGTAAGTGAACGTGCATTCGAGGCAATGGACAAGGAAAGCCTTCCTTACTACCTTGATCTTAAAGCATATCGCAAGAGTGCAAACAAGGATAAAACACAGACTCCTTACACACCTGCAATTCCACTTTTCTATGGGTTACAGGAGGCTCTCCACATAGTTGCTGAAGAAGGAATGGAAGCACGAATCAAACGTCATGCAACGGGCGCTGCAGCAGTCAGGGCCGCAATGGATGTCATGGGTATTGAGATGTTCCCACAACTCGATGAACACAGCAACTACTCAAATACTGTTTCTGCCATGAAAGCACCTGAGGGTCTTGATGGTAATGCGATTAAGAAAGCTATGCTTAAGAGCGGTATTATGATCGCAGGCGGGCAGGCACATCTCAGTGGTAAGATATTCAGGATAGGCAGTATGGGCAATGTTACCTATGGTGACATGATGAGAACCATACAGCAAGCTGCTCTTATATTCAAGAAAGAAGGTCTTATCAACTCCGTTGGCCCGGCAATTGAAGCTGCTGCCGATGTTATAGACAAAGCTTGATCAGTCATGAAATCCGTAGGAATTGTTGACACGACGTTTTCACGCTTTAATATGGGTGCTGCTGCTGTGGATGAGCTACAGCAGCATGCATCAGTGCGAATAGTCCGTGTCACGGTTCCCGGTATCAAGGATTTGCCAGTGGCTTCTAAAAAGCTAATCGAAGAAGAGAATTGTGACATTGTGATGGCTCTCGGGATGCCCGGAGGAAAAGCACAGGACAAAGTGTGTGCACATGAAGCTTCCACCGGCCTTATTCAGGTTCAGCTCATGACAAATACACATATTATCGAGGTATTTGTGCATGAGGACGAGGCAAAGGATGAAAATGAACTTGTTTTTCTTATGGATATGCGAACCCGTGAGCATGCGGTAAATGTCATCAAAATGTTGTTTAAGCCTCAGCAACTTATCAAAGAAGCAGGAACAGGCCAAAGACAAGGGTTCAGGGATGCAGGTCCTGCACGCCTCTGAAAAATCAAAAATTATTGCTTAACCTTATATTAATTGATAAACCAATATTTGCTCAGGAGTGTTATTAAATGACTATGAAGCTGGGATTTGTTGTAGCAGAATTTAACAGGGATCTGACTTACCAGATGGAACTCCTCGGAAAGGAGCATGCAACTTTCCTTGGTGCAGAAGTTGTAGATACAATTCTTGTTCCGGGTGTCTATGATATGCCTCTTGCAATCAAGAAACTTTGCAGTCGGGATGATATAGATGCTGTAGTAACAATCGGTGCTGTCATCGAAGGTGCAACCAAGCATGATGAGATTGTAGTCCAGCATGCAGCACGTAAAATAACTGATCTTTCCCTCGAATTCGATAAGCCTGTAACTCTTGGTATTGCCGGTCCGGGTATGACCCGCATGGAAGCACACCAGCGTGTGGACTATGCAAAAAGGGCCGTTGAAGCTGCAGTTAAACTTCTTACCCGCCTTTAATTGAGGGAAATTGTATGTCTTCTTCACGCTTAAAAAGGGTAGGTGAATCTCCCACGATTCGCATTGCAAATATTGCGAGCCAGATGAAAAGCGATGGAATTGATGTCATAAGCTTTAGTCTTGGAGAACCTGATTTTGACACTCCAAAACACATATCAGATGCTGCAAGTGAGGCACTTTACAATGGTGCTACCCATTATGCTCCATCTCCCGGGATCCCTGAATTAAGGGAAGCCATTGCCAACAAGCTTGTATCCGAAAACGGGCTTGAAGCAAAAGCATCCGACATACTTGTTACTCCTGGTGCCAAACAGGCAATTTTTGAAATAATGATGTCTGTTCTTGACGACGGTGATGAGGCCATTATTTTTGATCCGGCCTGGGTGTCTTATGATCCATGTATCAGCTTTGCAGGTGCAAACACGACCTGGGTTCCAACAGATCCAGACAACGGGTTTATGCCTGTGGATGTAGCTGACTACATTACGGATAAAACCCGTATTATCGTGGTAAACAGCCCATGCAATCCTACTGGGGGTGTTTTTAGCCAGAAAGAACTCAAGAACATTGCAGATCTGGCAATTGATCACGATCTTCTCGTACTTTCCGATGAAATCTATGAGAAAATTGTGTACGATCGCAAGCACCTTAGCATCGGGGCGATGGACGGGATGCAGGATCGTACAATCACAGTAAATGGTTTCTCCAAAGCTTATGCAATGACAGGCTGGAGACTTGGTTATGTCCACGCCAATCCGGAACTTCTTCAGGGATTCAAGAAGATTCATTCCCATTCAGTAAGCAGCGCGACCACTTTTGCCCAATATGGGGGAGTGGCTGCACTGGAAGGTCCACAGGAACCTGTAATGGAGATGGTGGACGAATTCAGGAAGAGGCGCGACATTCTTATTGACGGTTTGAATGCAATTGGAATCAAGTGCAACAAACCTGATGGTGCTTTCTACGCATTTGCAGACGTCAGTGAATATGGTGATGGTGACACCATCGCAGAAAAACTGCTTTCCGAAGCTCACGTTGCTTTAACCCCTGGTTCTGCATTTGGTGCAAGTGGTAAGAATTTCGTAAGGATTTCCTACGCGACTTCACAGGAAAGAATAAGGGAAGCCCTGAAAAGGATTGAAGATTGTCTGCTTTAATCCTTTTTTCCATATCTTTTCAGAATTTCTTTTATGATCTTTCCACTGCTGCAGAATCTGCAGGCTTCTGATTTTTCGATTCTTGTAATTTCGGATGCAAATCCTCTTTTTGCAAGTTCTTCTTTGAGTTTGTCGGAATCAAAAACCTGATCATGTCCAAGAGCTATTATGTCAGGCTGGATTTCTTCAAGAGGCTCAAACATATCGCCTTCACTTCCTAAGATTGCATAATCCACAACTTTTAATGCTGTAATCATCCTGACTCTCTGTTCTTCGGGAATAATGGGTTTAGGTTTATGCTCTATTTTGGAATCCCTTGCAACGATTACGTACAACTCATCGCCCAGCTTTTTTGCTTCCTCAAGAAAAAAGAGATGGCCGGGATGAAGAAGGTCAAATGTGCCGGTTGCAAGTACTCTCGTCAAAATATCACCTGTTTGAATTCCATAGGTGACAAACTATTTAGGATTTTTGAACTTTCCCAATTATCCTTCAAGGACCGCATCCCGAACATTTGCATAACAGGCTTTGAGGGTACTAAGACTTGCAGGAATATTCATAATGTCAAATTCAAAGAGTTCTGCAAACTCATTGACCTGTGCATCGAAGTCTTTCTCATAATGCAGTCCGGTTTCAACCTTGGCAACATGCACGTAACCCACCGTCTCAAAAACAAATCGGGATGTTTCAATATCGTTTGGATCCTTTCCAAAACCAGATGATACAAGCATATCTCTCCAGTTAGCTGCCCACATGGGTGTAAGGAAAAACGTTCCTTCCCCGTTGAAACTTTTCAGGGTCTGGAGGTAAGCGTCCCTGCCCCCAAGTACGGCTCCGATACAATCATCGATAATTTCACCGTTTGGTTCTTTCAGGATGGCAACTCTGCACTTATGATCTTCAAAATCCTTCTCAACATCCCTTAAGATGTTGCCACATAGTCCGTAGAAAAGGAGAATGCCATTTGAGAATGGAGTGAATTTTTCTATATTTGCATATACTTCATCTTTCAGTTTTGCAGGTACTGCATGCAATGCAAATTCAAGCATCTGAACCACTACATGGAATCCCATTTTGTTGAAATCATCAGGGCTGAGTGATTCCAATGGCGCGAGATGGTGATGGACGCCTGAAGCTTCCAGCTTTCGCTGTATTCCTTCAGATTCATCATTTTCAATAACAGTAATGTCAGTAATCAGTGGGTCTTCTTCCAGAAGATGTACAACTTCGTCTTCAAACATCCTGCAGCAAATAAGGGTTAATACAGGCAACCTTTCTCCTCCGTTTTCCTTTTACAGGAATTTGCAGGTTGCCCGTATTTAACGCTGACGCGCTGGGAGTTTATTTTAATCCTTTATAGCAAAAGTCCACATGTTCTTTTGGAGTAGGTTTTGTGGCTAGACTTACCACGACTGCTGCGATTGCTGCTATTGGCGTTGCAACAAGAATTGGATCTACAACGGTCCATGTTCCTGTTAGGATTGTATCGACCCCAAAGATTGCCTGTGAGATTCCAAGAGGTACAGCTTCTTTTGCGTGGACAAAAGTCAGCCAGAATAAACTGCTGAATGTACCGACTACAAGACTTGCAATTGCACCTTCTCTTGTCATTCTTCTCCAGAACAATGCTCCTGCGTACATTGGGAGAAATGCGGCTGCACAAAGTCCGAAGAAAATTGCTGTTCCTCTGGCGATGATACTTATCGGAAGGATGTAAGCAAGGATCACACTGATAATAATCGTAACAGAAATCCCAAGTCTTGTAACGGTTACAGTTTGCTGGGATTTTCCTTTCATCAGGAATTCCTTAAAGAAATCATGGCCAATTGCGGTTCCCATTGTGTGGTATTGTGAACTCATGGTTGACATTGCTGCTGCAAGGAGTGTTACCATGAAAATGACAACAAAAATATCCGGCATTGCGCTGTTGATATACTCAGGCATGATTGAATCCATGTTTCCGCCTGCTGCCACAAGGGCAATAACTCCTTGTGTTTCAAAGAAGTAAACATTTGAGAGTGCACCGACGATGTAAGCGACTCCTGCCATCATGAGAATGAATGGACCACCGACAAAGACTGCCCTGTTAAGGGATTTCTTGCTGTCTACTGTCATGAACCTAACTGCAAGCTGTGGCTGGGCAAGAACGCCTATTCCAACACCTAGAATAATGGTTGATACCATTGTCCACCATATGGGTGTACCGAATGTGGGCATCGAAGTCCAGCCTGTATGACCGCCTGCTGCCAGACCTTCCGGAACAAGACCTGCCATATTGGTGAGTGCCTGATGGGCTTCTACGATTCCCCCGAGTTTGGCATAGGTCAATGCGAGAAGGATTGTCATACCAACTATCATAAGTCCGCCCTGAAGTGCGTCAGTGTACATGACTGCCAGTAAGCCGCCGGTAATAACATAGGCAGCGACCATTACTGTGAGAATAAGGACCGCGATATCATAATCTATTCCAAGTGCGGTTTCCACAAACCTTGCACCGCCGATTAAAACAATTCCCGCATAGAGAGGCATGAAAAGTCCGATTAATGCACCGGAAAAACCCTGTATGAAACGTGACTGGAATCTTTTTCCGAGAAGCTCGGGGAAGGTTATTGCATTAAGATTGACACCCATGCGGCGGGTGCGGGACCCGAATATTGCGAAAGCAATGAAAATTCCCACTACTATATTCATGAATACAAGCCAAAGAGTTCCAAGACCAAGGGTTGCGGTAACTCCTCCAAAACCAATGATTGCTGCTGTGCTTATGAAAGCGGCACCGTAGGACAGTGCAAGAATTACAGGATGAACCTTCCTTCCGGCCAACATGTAGTCGTCTACTTCCTTGGTGCGTTTGTATGCTATCCATCCACACCAGAAAACAAGAAGAAGATACACAAGGATTACGAGTCCGAAGAGTGCTGTGCTTACAGCCATTATTCTTCCTCCTCTTCGTTCCATTTCAAAAGACCATACACTGCACATCCGATTGCACTCGCGATGCAGAGGATATATGCACTCCAGATATACGGATCGTCAATACCTAGCATTTAGCCACCTCAAAGTAACGGTTTGTGTTAGCAAGTAACATACTTGAAGCTTTGCATGCGGTAGCGTCAACCGGTGGCGAAAAAAGAGCAATAATGCTAAAAATTGTACAATAAAAAAGAAGAAAGATGGGGCTTACTTTTGCCCCTTGTAGCACAAGTCGAGATGTTCCTCAGGAGTAGGTTTTGTCATGAGGCTTACACCGATTGCTACGATTGCTGAGAGTGGAGTAGCTACCAGTATTGGATCTACTACTGTCCAGGTTCCGGTGAGAATTGTATCAACACCGAAGAGCGCCTGTGAAATTCCCAGTGGTACAGCTTCTTTTGCGTGGACAAATGCCAGCCAGAAGAGACTGCTGAAAGTACCTACCAGAAGACTTGCAATGGCACCTTCTCTTGTCATCCTCTTCCAGAACAATGCACCTGCATACATTGGAAGGAATGCTGCTGCGCAGATTCCAAAGAAGATAGCTGTTGCCCTTGCAATTATGCTGATAGGCAGGATGTATGCGAGAATTACACTTGCAATAATGGTAACGGAAATTCCAAGCCTTGTCATGGTAATGGTTTTTCCGGCGTTGCCTTTCTTCAGGAATTCGCGATAGAAGTCATGACCAATTGCGCTTCCCATTGTGTGATATTGTGAACTCATGGTTGACATTGCTGCTGCAAGCAGGGTTACCATGAACACTATTACAAACATGTCCGGCATTGCGCTATTGATGTATTCCGGAATAACCAGATCCTGATTTCCACCGGCTGCAGCGATTGCAATGAGCCCATCCTGTTGGAAGAAGTAGACGTTGGAAAGTGAACCAACAACAAAAGCAACACCTGTCATCATAAGAATGAAAGGACCGCCAACAAGCACTGCCCTGTTCAGGGATTTTTTGCTGTCCACTGTCATGAACCTAACTGCAAGTTGTGGCTGTGCAAGCACACCAATTCCTACTCCCAGAATCAGGGTGGAAACCAATGTCCACCAGATCGGCGAACCAAATGCAGGCATCGAAGTCCAGCCGGTATGTCCTCCGGCAGCCAGACTATCTGGAACAAGGCTTGCCATATTGGTTAGAGCCAGATGGGCTTCGGAAATGCCTCCAAGCTTAATGTATGTAAGTGCCAGAAGAATCGCCATTCCTATGAACATTAATCCTCCCTGCAATGCATCGGTATACATTACAGCGAGCAGGCCTCCTGTGATAACGTAAGCTGCAACAATAATCGCGAGGATTAATACTGCAATGTCATAATTGATTCCAAGAGTGGTTTCAACAAATCTTGCTCCTCCAATAAGGACAATTCCTGCATACAGGGGCATGAACAGGCCAATTACTGCTCCTGAAAAACCCTGTATGAAGCGTGACTGGAAACGTTTTCCAAGGAGTTCCGGGAAAGTGACTGCCTTAAGGTTAACTCCCATGCGTCTGGTTCTGGAGCCAAAGAATACAAAAGCGATAAAGATTCCTACGATGATATTCATAACAGCGAGCCACAAAAGTCCCATTCCAAGGACACCGGCAGCACCGCCAAAACCTACAATTGCGGATGTGCTGATGAAAGCCGCGCCGTATGAAAGGGCTAATATGACCGGGTGTACGTTTCTTCCCGCAACCATGTAGTCATCTACTTCTTTGGTACGCTTGTAAGCGAGCCAACCACACCAGAAAACAACCATGAGGTAGATCAGGACGATAACTCCCAGCAGGGGGGTACTGACAGCCATTATTCATCCTCCTCTTCTTCGTTCCATTTTAAAATACCGTATACTGCACATCCTATTGCACTAACGATGCAAAGAATGTAAGCACTCCAAATGTACGGATCATCTATGCCAAGCATTTTTTCACCTTATAACAATGTTAACATGATGTATGTTACCAAATAACATACATTAAAGTTTCTATAATTATATGGCTACTGATGTCAAAAAAGCAACAGTAATGAATATGTATGAGCATCAAAAAATATTAATTATTATTTAGACAACCGTTAAGTATAATTAAGTATTACGTCTTATTAAATAATTGTTATCAGCCTAAAAGTATTCAGACACGGGGGTACAAAGATGCCCCCTCCTCTCTTTTGTCGCAAATTGGCAATTTTCTATCAGAACTCTACAATTTCAGCTTCATTTGTCTCCGGATCCCAAAAGGCAAGTGTTCTTTTTCCGCTGAGGACACCACAACATTCTCCTGGATTGATTATCAGGCTTTTTCCAATTTTCTTAATCGATGTTTCGTGTGTATGTCCACGTACAACAAGATCGAAGTTTCCCGATTTTGCAAGAGAGTCAATGATGAGTTCATCGGTTCCGTGAAGAAGTGCTATTTTTCGGTTTTCAATTTCAATTGATGCAAAATCCCCGCATATATTAGTGCCGAATTCCTCGAACAATGTTTTTATGGTCATTTTATCTCCATCATTATTCCCGGAAACCATGTATAATTCAGGTTCCAGTTTGCTGAATGCACGGGCCATGAAAGGGGATACAAGATCTCCGGCATGCAGTACAGCAGTTAACTCGTTTTTATTGAGGATTTCAATTGCTTCTTCTGCAGCATTGAGATGGTCGTGAGTGTCTGAGATTATACCAATCATTATTCTTTCCTCTTTGGAATGCTATTCAGAGCTTGTTCCAATGATTTCATATAGCTTTCAAAGGCCTCATTGTTGTAACAAACAATCATTACATTCTCTATTTCATTACTATGTAATAAGAAATTGTGAATTGCTTTTATTGCAATTTTTGCAGCTCTTGTTACTGGAAAATGATAAACACCGGTACTAATTGACGGAAATGCAATAGTCTTTATCTCGTTTTTCACAGCAAGATTGAGGGAATTTGTGTAACATTGTTTCAGCAATTCATCTTCCCCGTGTTTCCCGTCTTTCCAGATAGGTCCTACAGTATGAATAACCCATTTCGCAGGAAGATTGTAACCTCTGGTTACCTTTGCTTCTCCGGTTTCACATCCTCCCAAAGCTCGACATTCTTCTAAAAGCTGTGGCCCTGCAGCCTTGTGAATTGCACCGTCAACACCACCTCCCCCAAGAAGGCTGTTGTTTGCAGCGTTCACAATTGCGTCAACATGCTGCTCCACGATGTCTCCCTTTATCACTTCGATTTTTGGATGTGCCATGAAAGAGAGGTGACCTCTGTTTGGATTAATAGCTATCGCCAGTTAAAACAGGAAAGCATCCAACACAAGAGTTGCAGCAAAAAGCAGTAGTCCAAGAGTTGCCAGCGGCAGAGTATAGTTGCAAATAACTTCCCTTATCGAATCTTTGGTTGTTCTCTGGATCAGCCAGAAATAAGGGTCTGTTACATATGAAACGATCAAAGTTCCTGCGGAAATCATAAGGATAAGCGAGGATGCTGTAAGCTCTGCTGCATATGAGCTCTGCGCGATAATCGAAGATGCAACAATTGCAGTCACAACTCTGGAACCCTGTGCGGTTTGCACAAGTGCTGCCAGAATGAATGGAATAACGATTATAGGGAATGCTCCTTCAAGTAAAAGGTAGGTATCGTCTGCAAGAGAGCTTGCAGCAATCACTCCTCCCAGGGCTCCGGCACCACAAAGATCAAGTAGAATTATGCCAGCATTCTTTGTTCCTTTTTCGAAAACAACACTGCGATTCTTTTCTTTGAGCAGAAAAAGGGAGAACAGGGCTGCAAGAAACATAGCCAGGTTGATATTTGTCAGAAGACTGAATCCCTGATAAGCATAGCCGATTGCAAGTAATAGTATTGGCAGAAGTATCGGAATCCACGCAATTCTCGATATGTTTTTAGCTAACTCATCACTGCCTTTCCATACATCTGCAAGAACATCCTTTTTCCAGAGTACAAGATAACCAATAATAAACAGTACAATTGAAGCAGGTAAGGTTATTCCATTAAAGGCGGCAACATTCTCAATTCCAAGGTTAGTAGTAATACTGTATAGCACAGGAAGGGGAAACAGGAGGACAAATGAGAGAGTACTGCCGATAGCTGCTGCATAGAAACATTTTTTCCTGACATGTTCATCCACTTTCAGGTTTTCCACAAGAGGCACCATTACAACATAGGCTGTCATGCAGCACATCAGTGGTATTGAAAGCAGGTAACCCACGATACCTGATGAAAGAGCCGGTTTTCCTGAAAGCTTCTCAATATCCGTAACGATTCTTGATCCGTATTTTTCCTGCCTGACAACCTGTGCGATGAGGGACCCGCAAAATATGGGAATTGCAAGTAGTGCAAATATTTTTCCGGCTCCCTGTGTCGTAAAAACAATTGTCATCTCCTGCATGCCGGAAAGAAAACCGTAAAAAAGTGCAGCTCCTGTCAGGGCGAAAAAGGGAGGTAGCCTGAAACGCCAGAGAATAGCAGTGATTCCAATGAGTGTAAGGGCGAATATCAGGATACTTTCCATTCTTGATTTCCTGTGTATTGGGAGTTGTACAATTTACTCACTCAATGTTGAAAATCTTCAGCAGATTTGTTCCGCTTCCGGATTCTGAGCTTGCACCCTGAGTAAGCACCACAAGTTCACCACAGTATGCAATGTCCATATCCTTCAGAATATCAATTGCCTGGTTTTCCCAATCCTCTTTTCCGTCTTTAACACAGATTGGGTATACGCCGTATGACAATGCAAGCTGCTCGCATATATCGGAATTTTTGCTCATTGCATATATCCAGCATTTGGGCTTAAATCTGGAAATATGACGTGGTGTTCGTCCGGAAACCGTTGGAGTGATTACATAGTCCACATTCAGCTTCTGGATGGCCTCATTCACCTGCAGAGCTATCACATCGCTTATGGACGAGTTAATATTGCCGAAATCGTCACCCAGGGTACAAACCGCTCCCTCATTATATTTTGCTCTGATGGAACTTGCGATTTTATCAATCCCTTTTGTCAGGATATCCAGGCCCCAGCCGGTTTCATTTCTCCAGCTTTCGGTCCTTTCGGCAATTTCAGCCATCATGCGAACTGATGCAACCGGGTATTTTCCGATTGTGGTTTCACCGGAGAGCATTACGGCATCGGTGCCATCAAGGATGGCGTTTGCGACATCGGTTACTTCAGCTCTTGTAGGACGGTTGTTTTCAATCATGGATTCGAGCATGTGGGTTGCGGTAATCACAGGTTTGCCCGCAAGATTCGCCTTGTGAATGATTACCTTTTGAAGTATTGGCACTCCTTCGATGGGAACCTCTACTCCAAGATCGCCTCGTGCAAGCATAATAGCATCTGCTTCTTCGATGATAGCATCGATATTCTGGACAGCAGTCTCTCTTTCGATTTTTGCTATCAGGTAGACATTTTTACCTTTACTTGCAGCAAATTCGCGGGCTTTTTTGACATCATCTGCTTTTTCTATGAATGAAAGGCTAAAGGTATGAATCCCTTCTGAAAGAGCGAAATCCATGAACTCCAGGTCTTTCTCTGTGATAGAATCGATAAAAAGCTTTGAACGGGGAAGATTCATTCCTTTATGTGATGATAGTATTCCTCCGACGAGAACTTCACACCTGGCACCTTTATCCGTTATTTCATGGCACAGTAGCTGGATAAATCCATCATTGAGGTATACATTCGAATTAGGTTCAAGACTGTCATATAGCTGGCTATAGTTGACAGGAATTATTTCCGAATTGCCTTTTACTTCATCCGTAGTTAAATAGACAAAATTCCCGGTTTCGATGTCAACGGGCTCATCACCCATGTCTCCAACTCTTATTCGGGGCCCGGGCAAGTCAACCATTATATTAACAATAGCATTAAGATCAGAGGCAGCTTTGCGGATATTTTTAATGGTATTTCGGTGCTGCTCAAGATCTCCATGGGAAAAATTCAGGCGGGCAACATTCAGGCCTGCAGGAATCAATTGCTTCAACTTACTTTCAGAAGATGAGGCAGGGCCGATTGTACATACGATTTTTGTCTGGTGTTCAGGAAGATCCATTTCTTTTACCCCGAAGAATAATTTATAGCAGTCTCAATCCTTATCTTCTTTCTTTTTCTTGTCGTCGGATTCCAGACGACACCATTGACTGACCTGCTTGTCAGCATCGGTCATTTCATCTTCAGGACCGACGAAAGATTCACACCAGTCTTCGATTTCTTCTTCGGTATCCTCTGCTTCCTTGTCAGTAATTTCATCTTTCTTTTTATCTGGATTGATATTTCCCACTTAAAACCCTCCCAATTGATGAATATATTTTATTTGTCCACCAATAAAGCTTTTTCAATTACAAAGCGCGCAGTGTACTCGTCAAGTTCGATGACCTTGCTTTCCAGTATTTCAATTCTCTTCTTGAAAAGTGGCGCATCCAGCACAAAACTCTCGAACTCCCCGCCTTCTCCGGCAACATTTAGTCCTATCTTTTCATTAAGCTTTACAAGCTTCTCAATATCTCCCTCGGCTATCTCTCTCCCAACCCAATTGCTGTTAAGCCCGTATGCTGCAATGCTGCTGAAAATGAATGAAAAACCATAATCAAGAAGTTCTCTCATTTCGTTCTCCTGATCCATGCCCCAGAGGGGAGAAAATGCTTCAATTCCAAGTTCCCTGCAGATGTTTTCTATCCTTTCTCTCTGGTAATTTGAATGCAAGGCACCGGTTATGATTCCCCTGATACCAAACTTATCTATTGCTTCCTGGAGTGCATTTTTCAGGTCTTCGAGCTCGACTTCCTTTTCCCCTTCGGTGTTCCATTCAATGAGTGGAATTTCCATCGCATCAGCCTGCATCTGTGCAAGATTGATATTTGGGGTATGGAACATGTATGAATCGGGATTCTGGCTCCTGATAGTGATGAGACATTTGATTGGATATCCTTTATCGTGCATAAGGTGAAGGGCATAGGTGCAGTCTTTTCCCGAACTGAAAAGCACGCCTAAAGGAGGCTTATCTTCATTTTTCAGACTTTCAAGATAATCGGATTTACAGCTATATCCATATTTTTTTGCCAGCTTCTCAATTGCTTTATCGGATCGGCTTCCGTATTGTGCTGCCTTTTTTGGCCTGTGGGTGGTTTCTTCAGTCATTCCAAGTTTCCCGGCTATCAGCCTCAAAACATATTTGTTCTCATCGTCATGCATTTTGCATTCATCAGGAAGTTCCAGTGCATATTCCATCACTTTCCTGTCAAGAAGCGGAGCCCTCATGATTATGCCACATTCTGAACCGATTAGTTCATCCCGGTAGGTATCACGAATATGGATATTCAGTGTATCGTTCAGGCATTCTTCTGAAAGGTTTTCAGCTGTTTTATGTCTGTTGTAGCCCCCAAACATCTCGTCGGCTCCGCTGCCGGTTAGAAGGACTTTAATCCCATCTTCACTGGCTGCCTTTGTTGCTGCGTAAAGTGCAAGGCCCACACCCACCATCGGAACGGATGTGGTCTCAAGAAGGGGAACAAGTTTTTGTAGATATTTTTCAGCCTGTTCAAGTGATAAGGTTGCTATTTTTAATTTGACCCCAAGTCTTTCTGCTGCTCTTCTTGCATGTTCCACGTCCGGGACTTCACTTTCTTCTCCAAAACCTGCTGTGTAGCAGGTAAATTGGGCTTCAGGATTCACCTTTTTACAAATAGTCGCAATTAATGATGAGTCCAGCCCTCCGGAAAACAGGATTCCGAACGGTTCATCTGGTATCCGGATATCAGTAGTTTCTTCCACCAGTTCCAGTAATTCTTTGGCTGCAGTATCACATTCTTTTTCTGCTCTGCTGAATCCGAAATTATGCGCCCTCTTAAAAGACTCACACGCTTTTTCTTCTGTATCAAAAACAAGAATTGTTCTGGGGTCCAGCTTTTCGGCATCCGTATCTGTTGGCAAGAATTTCTTTTCGGAAGCTGCTGCAAACCCGTTTTTGCAGGAATACCAGAGATTTTTTACCCCTTCGAGATCGCAGGAGAGAAATACGTAGTTATCAAGTTTGCCTATTATTGCATAAGATCCTCTCGCGTCCCGGAGAGTATTGTCCAGAGTTTCTGCAATGCTTTTTTTGGAAGGAGCAATTTCTTGAAGTTTTTTCCTGAGTATTTCTTTCAGGATTTCATTTGAACTGTTTATCCTTACTGCATACTTCTGCACCAGATGGTTAAGGTTTACAATATCGCAATCTAATACAATTGCATCTCCTGATGTATCTTTTTTTTTATCTGTTGATGCTTCAATTATGATATTCTTACAACCAAATTCCGGTTTAACTAGATGTGTATATTTCCAACCTTCTTTTTCAGAGTAGATACGGATGTTTGAATGATTGCGAGCATGCAATTTCTTATTCAGATCCTCCAAAAAAGAATTTTGTAGATTCAAATCAAAGTATGCGGCAATTCTGGTCATGTGGGATACTTCGCTGGAGTAGTAGGTAAATTGGAGTTTTTTGTAGATGTAATTTACAGCTTTTAAAGAAACAATAGGTATTTGAAGGTTAACGTTGACTATAACTTTTATCGTTATTGCTGCAATAACAGATTACATTAATGTGGTAGGCGTTTTATTGTGTCATCTGAAGACAAAACGGCTGAAAAATGGTTTCATATGGCCTTTCACTCGGAGTATCCCGAAGACAAAATCAAGTATTACTCCATGGTTCTTGAAGGTCCACGTGACCCACATCTCTGGAAAGATGAAGCAGTGGCTCTTGTGTGGGTAAATTAGGGTATTGCTCACTGTGATTTGAGTGAGTATGAATCAGCGATTGAATGCTTTGAAAAGGCTCTGGCTCTTGATTCAACTAATCCATTTGTCTGGTATAATAAAGGAGTTGCCTGCTCCAATCTTTATGATCTGGAATGCGCTCTTTCCTGTTTTGACGAAGTTCTCAAAATAGATCCTTCATATGACAATGCCTGGATAAACAAAGGCTTAATGTTGTGCATGCTTGGCAAACATCAGGATGCCATCAAATGCTATGAAAACATCTCTTTTGAAGGACATTCAATTTCGGATGAGAAAAAAGCTTTTGTCTGGAACAATAAAGGGATAGCCCATTCAAACCTGGAAGAATATGATGATGCTATCAACTGCTTTGCCCATGTTTTGCACATTGATCCTGATTACCATGACGCTAAATTAAACATGCAGAAAGTTATTCGAAAATTGTCTGAAAACGATAATAAAGTCTGATGCACTTCTTTATTTTCATTTATTTGGAATCAATAACTTTACTGTTGTTCCAATTCCTTCTTCGCTTTCTATTTCCAGTGTTATCATCAATTTTGAGATTAGAAACCTTCATTGCCTGCAAATCCAGTCACTTTTAATACTAAGAATCCCTTTATCTAAACCGGAAACAAATATCGCGAGGGATAACGAATTCTAGGTGATTTAAAAGATACCGTAAGAGTCAAAGTTCTTCCTGTTGCTGCCCGGATTCCTTTGTCTCCGAATACCCTGACTGTTCTTGGACTTGTTGTCAGTGCAATAGCAGCTTTTATGTTTGCAAGGGGTAGCATGATCCTGGGTGGCGTACTGCTTTTACTTAGTGGTATTTTTGACGTATTTGACGGAGCAGTTGCCCGCGCTTCGAATTTTACCACCCGGTTTGGGGGAGTTCTGGACTCCGTCTGTGATCGCTATGCAGATGCATTAATCTTTGCTGGTATCATTTATGGCCTTATTTCAGGAAATATGGTACAATCCCCTCTCCTTGGAATCGATGTCTGGCTTTGGGCTATGTTTGCAATGATTGGTTCTTTTTTAGTGAGCTATACTCGTGCAAGGGCTGAAGCTGCCGGTTCCGGTGTTTTAAATGTGGGAATTGCCGAGCGTTCCGAACGTATGATCCTTTTGATAATTGCTGCTTTCACCGGTTTCCTCGGACCGATTTTAGCATTCATTGCCCTTATCACTCATGTAACACTATTACAGAGGATTATTTCCGCAAAAGAGAGATTGTGAATAAAGGTTATATACCAAATTGCAGGTGTTTAACCTGCCTGATTGTTTTATACTACTCATATCAGAATTATTAAGAGGCCCTACAATGCGCTATTCCGCAGAAGTTACCGTTAAACTCAAAGCAGGGATGCTGGATCCTGAAGGTACCACAATCAAACGTGCTCTTGAACACCTTGGCTATTTCCCTGACAGTGTCCGGAGTGCAAAAGAATACCTTATTGAACTTGAAGCTGAGTCTTCCGACATGGCACGTGATCAAATTGACCAGATGTGCCAGAAATTAATTGCCAATCCTATTATCCATGATTATACCATTGATTTGAGGGAGATTGAATGAGCATCGCAATCGTGCAGTTTGGTGGAAGTAATTGCGACCTTGATGTACTGCATGTATTGAAAGATGTAGTGGGTGCAGATGCCAATCTTGTATGGTATAAGGATGCGGACCTCAGTGACTATGAAGGAGCAGTAATTCCAGGAGGTTTCTCCTATGGCGATTACCTGCGTTCAGGGGCTATTGCTTCCAGAACTCCAATAATGGATTCCGTTCGCAGAATGGCCGAAGACGGAAAACCAATACTTGGAATTTGCAATGGTTTCCAGATACTAACTGAATCAGGTCTTCTTGACGGTGCGCTTGCTACCAACCGCTATCCAAAATTCAGATGTGAATGGACATATCTCAGGGTTGAAAATACTAATACTCCCTTTACTTCCGGTTTTAAGGAAGGGCAGATTGTCCGTATTCCGATTGCTCACAAAGATGGCAATTATTACATCAATGACTTAGGGCTGGAAAATCTCGAAGAGAATAATCAGGTTGCTTTTCGATATGTCGATGAAAAAGGGAATGCTACAGGGGAAGCAAATCCAAACGGTTCCCGAAACAACATTGCGGGAATAAGCAATTCCGAAGGGAATGTAGTGGGTTTGATGCCACACCCTGAGCGTGCTTCTGAAGACATCCTCGGGTCTGCAGATGGCCTTGCAATGTTCAAATCAATGGTTGAACATTGCTGACATCCTTGGGTGGTGCGGCATCCTATTGTCACTCCACCACCAACACCAAACCTCCTTTTTTCCTTTTTAGGTTAGTTTCAAAGAAAGGCCTTTCTCCAGGACCAGCTCAGCTGGGGATATAATCAGTATCAGTTGCAAGGTGTACAAAAAGGAAAGTAACGCTTTTAAAGAATCCGGGATAGGTTATTGTATGGAAATTTGGAAATGTACAAAATGTGCTGTAAGAAACTGTTCCTTTGTATCAGAATCACATGACGAGCCAGATTTCAATGAAGCTGATATGATAGGTATGTGTCCTCATGGATTTGTGCCTAGCTGGAGGCAAGGTTCTTTTTTATGACTATTTTATGACTTTTTTTTCCTTGGTCTTCCAAGATGTTTCCCCCTTCCTTTTGCTGCAGTAATGCCTGCCTTCTGTCGTTCCTTCAATCTCATGAGCTCATAGCGTGCATCACCGAGTGCTTCCCAGGTTGCACGGAATGCCCAACTGAAAGATCTCCACTCTTTCACGAACGGTTCACACAGGCTGATAAGTTCGCATCCAGAATCTTCAAGGAGCTTCAAAAAAGAAACAAGTTCATAGTGATTTCTTCCCAGGCGATCAATACGATATACCCAGACTTCCGAGATATTGCCTTTTCTGATGAGCTCACACAGGTCCTGATAGGCCTTCCTGCCGTCATGTGTTCCGCTCTCGACATCTACAAGGATCTCATTTTTCCGGAAACCTGCAGAAACCAGAGCGTCAAGCTGAGAGTCCAGGTTCTGGTGATCTGCAGAAACCCTGGCATAGGCAACTTTACCAGGGTTGTGTATTCCTGGTTGCACAACCGTACTTTTACCGGCTGGCATTTCTCCGGATGTAGATATCTCCAGGCTGTGGCCTGTTTATTTCATCAACGATTGAAAAACCGATTTTGTCACCTTTTTTCCAGTTCTTCGCAACGACAAAAGACTTTGGTACTGTGACCGTGAATTTACCATCCGATCCCTGCTGTAAAATAGGCATGCAACAACATTGTATACAACAATAAAAAAACATTCGGAAATATCATTATTTAACCCTAAAAATAACGATATTTCCCATCTGCAGAAAGGTATACCTTTTCAGTCATCAAATCCAAGCTTCTTAGCAATGAATTTGATTCTGGCATTGTCATCTGTGAGCTTTTTGTACTCAACCTTCAGGTCTGGCTCA
This sequence comes from Methanohalophilus levihalophilus, assembly GCF_017874375.1. NCBI lineage: Archaea > Methanobacteriati > Methanobacteriota > Methanomicrobia > Methanosarcinales > Methanosarcinaceae > Methanohalophilus > Methanohalophilus levihalophilus. Next base: position 643,450 of record NZ_JAGGLK010000001.1, on the reverse strand, counting down.
GGTTCCGGAACTGGCTGAGCTGCTACCCAGGCATCATAAGTAGCCTGGTCAACTTCCTCTGAATCAGGGACAAAGCCGTCATCATCGTAAGTTCCACATGTCCCGTCTGGTTTTCTCCAGTACTTCATTTAAAATCACCCAATTGCTATCCATTCCCAAGTATGGGAAGATGAGTTACAAGATATGGCATAGTCTACACCATCACCAACATAGAAATTAGTTGAATCTGGTGCGGTAACACTGCGAACGCTTTGGTTAACTGTATCTTGATAATGTATTCGAGCCCCACCATTTAGCTGTACCTGATTCCACCCTCTGTCCTGCGCCCGGATTAGTACCATTTTTGGAGTTCGACCAAGACCATGCGGAATAGCACGATTCTGAGTATTGTTTCCAACAAAGGAATCGGAGGAGATCACCGGGACATCTCCACCCATTGCAGCATCAATTAATGCCTCTGTCAGAGTGTCAATTTTGGCAGCTGTCACTGCATCATTTATTATTTTTGCAGTTGTAACTGCATCATCAGCAAGTCCGGTAGTGTCAACACTTCCAGGCAGAATCAATGCAGGATCTGAATATGTTCCCATAATCATTCTCCTGTGCTTTCTTCATCGATCCTGACGTCTCCGGAGCCAGAGCCTATTACCAGATACCTGGCAATCCTGGGATCCCTTCCATTCTCCCGGGAAAACTCAGCCCTTCCATTATTGAAGATAGGCGCACCGTTGGCAGTGCTGAGCTCCGGATCCACGCCCCAGTAGATTGTAGCCCCGGACAGGTTCGTGATGACGACAACGTCACGATCAGGATCCGGGTTTACAGCCATTTCCGGATCGGTTGTTACATTGAATGCTCGTGGTTTGTATACCATGATCAGTTCTCCTTCTTATGAACAAGCTCCAGCGTTGTGCTGATTTTTGTCAGTGTTTCAACCAGTTTCTGATTGAACTTGTAATCCCGATACATGAAATACGCAGCAACCACCACAGGCACACCGAGTATCTGTGCAACCCTTAACCAGAATTCAGCATCTAGCATATCTTTACCTCCTAAAAATCGAGATGGCCACAAATCCAGCAACGGCTACTGGAATGTATTTTGCATATTCCTCAAGGCCACCGCCTCCGGAGCCTGAGATCTTCAGGTATTCCAGGAGAGCTTTTTCCTTTTGTTCCTCAGTTAAATCCGGATTATCAAGGATTTTCTCGACTACATCATCACGGCTTATTTCAACGTCTTCTCCGGGTTCCTTTGTCAGGATATCCCTGACATAGGATGTGATGAGAACGGCTGATGAGAGCCATGCTATGAGCCTCACTAAGGCCATTGCGCCGGCTCCAATGACAACAGGTGCAACCATTTACATCACCACCACTAGCTTTGTCTGGTCCTCAATGTAGGCCTGTTTCCCTCCAAGGAGCTTCGCCAGCTTGCCTGCATACTTTGCAGCCCGTGAGCTGATAGGCCTTGAGAATTCGAAAACATACTCTTTGCCGGAGCTTCCGGAGCTTGAAGCTGGACCGGAAGTTACAGGAGCAGTGTCCTCTGTTTTCTGTTTCCTTTTGACACTTCCGCCGTTGGCCAGTGCTTCCTTTTGTTTCCTGGACAAATTTGTCCTTTCAGAGGTGATGTCCGTCCGTTTCCCAGAGGAATCCGGACGACTCCACACGATTGGTTTCTTCCCCATGGCTTTGCCTCCGGAAAAGGAAAAAAGATAGGCTTAGCCTATCTTCACAATGTCCAGGAATACAGTCTCGCTGGTGTCTGCAGACAAACTCAGGAATTCAACCTGAGGGATTGCAGTGTGCACGAAAGTACCCCATACACCAAGGTTTCCGTTGCGGAACATTGGGTGTTCAATGTCAGCGTTGCTGTCATAGGCAATACAGCCAGGACGTGCAGGAGTTTCCTGCATAATAAGCCTGGCAGCCTTTGCGCCTGCAGACTGAGCTCTCATTCCCACGATTGCATAACTTCCGGACTCCAGCTGCTGATCAAGTGTCAGTGTGCATGCAGACCATTTGTTTGCTGTAAGGGTTGTGGATGAAGTAGCCCTGACAGTCTGGATAGGCCTCCCAGCATACGGATTGCCATAATTTCCATCTCCCAGGAACACAACAGCAGTACAGAGGTTAGCAGCTGTAGTACCATCTGATGCCTGCAGATAGTTCAGGAATTCCCCTGAAACGAGCTGTACAGCTCTCTGCAGGAAGATGTCAATAGGAGTTGGAGAGCTTGGCTGGAGTGCTCCACCTGCAGCGATTGCCTCAAGGTTTGCAAGGTCCACCAGGGATGTCTTACGCAAGGATGGTGAGGAAAGACGAGCTGCTACAAGTACATCTGTTGCATTGCTCATTCCACCCCATGCAGCTATGAGCTGGTTCCATCTTGGCGGTACGGTGATGTTGTCACCATTTACGGCAACATGCGTATCTTCAAGGCCTGCAACATTGCTGAGTGCGGTTGTGCCTGCTCTTGATTCGTAGAATGCTATTGTAGTGAATCCCATTTACTTAGTACCCCCTGATAGCGTTTGATATTGCCGGGCCTCCGTGTGTTACTGCCGGCTTTGTTGCTTCTACCTGACGGGATACGGTAGATCCTGCGTCAAGTGCTCCTGCAATCTGCTTTGCACCTACGTAGTAGGCAATTGTCCTTACAATTGTTTTGATGTACTTGTCTTTCACTCTTGAAGCGATTACATCACCGATGAGGAATGCTGCAAGCCCTGAAAGAATATTCTGTGCCTGTGCTTTGATTCCTTCAAATGTGAGAGCTTCCAGGTCTGCCTTGATACCTTCCACTCCAACAGCCGCATAATACTCATAAAATGCATAGACAGCGGCAAGCTGTGGGAAGTATTTCAGCCATTTTGCACTTATTCCGATTGGTCTGCGTGCCATTACTTACCCTCCTCGAGGATCTTGTCTACATCGACTGTGACGGGTTCGTCTGCTTTTCCTTCGAGTGCTGCAACCCTTTCCTCTAAGGCAAGGATCTTGACTTCCATTTCACTCTGATTCATCTTTTCTTGGCCCCCTTGACCTTGCAGATCTTCCGGGCTTGCGCCAGGGATTTACCCTGTGCTTTCTTTTTCCGGACGCACTGCGCTTTGCGTAATCCTTTATTCATGCCTTTTTTTGCCATGAAATTCCTCCCTGGATTTTACCAGGTCTCAATTTCGAGAGGGGAAAATCAGAATAAAAACTTAACAAAAATAATGATATTTAACCCCAATAACAATGTTGAACAACATTAAAACCAGCGTTGGAAGTCTCTGATTAGCTTTTTTGCTTTCTTTTCGAGATGCCTGTCAACTGCCTGCAGGACAATATTGCTTTCTTTTGTAGGCCTGAAGCTCTCGACAAAATCCTTGGCCTTGGGACATGCCCCCGGCTCATTCCTGGCAGCGTCAATTATATGCTCCATCTGAGTTTCTGTCAGGCATACTTTTTCTTTCTTCATAGCTTCCCTCCAATCAAAAACAAAACGATAACAAGCACCACAATGAAGTAGTACAGTAAATCCGCCTCATCATCGCTCATAGACATACTCCCAGCATTATCCCTGTCTACATTCCGCAAATAAATGCGACAATCAGCATTAGCCCCATTCGATTCATAGACTCAACCCCACAAGAATTCCTCCCAGGAAACAGAGTGTCATCACGGAGAGCTATACTTTTGCTTCATGGAAGGTCATACTTCAACACCTGCAATATTAGCCAGAAGCCTGACAGCAATCACAACCAGCATCATGGCAGCATAGGCCGCTGCAGGAACCCACCAGACAGACCTGAAGAACTCGGATATCCCAAACAAGGCCTTTGCAAACTTGGACCGGCCTGCAGGCGTGGTGCTCTTCCTTCCAAAGACGTTCTCTTTCACGTAATCCCTGGCAATGGATCCGGCAATTTCCCCCACATCAATGCCAAAATTATTCTTGATGTCTTCTACCATTGCAGTGGAAGCATTGGGCCTTTCAACCTGTTCAGTTGTGGCAGGTAATTGTTTCATGTATTTTCCTCCTGCATGTCTTGCACTTGCATGTAATAATCAACGAAATTTTCAGGGTTTTTTCTGATTTCATCGAAAATACAACATACAACAGCTGTCCTGATCTCGGCCATTACAAGGTCAAGGCGATCAGTGTACTTTTTCGCAGTCCTGTAATTGATTTTAAGTTCCTGGGAAATAGCGTATGCTTTCTTTCCATCCAGGTACAAGTCAAGAATTTGTTTCTGCAAGTCTAGTGCAAGTACCATACAAGAGTCAAATTGATGACTTGTACTTTTGTAGATATCGAAAATAACGATAATTAACCCCAAAAATAACATTGTAAAAAACGGTGTTCCGATTGAGGTCGGAACACAAAGGTAAAAAATTTTATATCAATTTTCATCAGAAACTATCAGATTGATAGGATCCTGTCAGGGGGATAATTTCTGATCAAGACGTTTGGCAATTCTGTTTACAAATTGGAAATAATGGTCACGTCTTGCAAGTAAGAAACCGTAGCTTGTACCTAGCAGAATCAGATGCAATTTTCTGGCTTCATCTTCCGAGAGCTCCAACTGGATTGACATAGCTCACCTCCTGGGCAAATGGTATCAATGTGCTCTGCTTTGAATCGATTCTCAAGAGCTTTGGAATATACTGCAGGTATGCCTGCCTAAGCTCTTCGGTTTCGATGTCGTCATAGTCATCCATGGCTTTTGTGGTGACATCTCCCCGGAGCTCCATCCGGAACTCGCGGGACATGCCTGCACGTCTCAAGTGAGTTGTAAAGAAATGCCTGAAACAGTGCGGAGTGAACTTCTGGATAAGTGGCCCGTCTGGATTATGTATGCCAATAAGCTGTGCGTAATAAGTGACCAGGTCATAAGGTCCGTTTCGGCTCATCCGGAAACCTTCAGGAGATATCCAGAGTGCATCGTCAACCCTTGCCCGTGGTTCTCTCCATTCCAGATATTGATGCAGTACATAGGCAGTTTCAGCATCCAGGAATCCCCGACGGTTTGTCCTTTTGGCTTTTCCAGGAACTATGAATTCCATTTTCTCAAGATCCAGATCTGCGAGATTCATTGCAAGGAGCTCTCCTTTACGCATTCCTGTTTTGGCTGAAAAGAACATGTAGGCCCAGGCTACAATATCTTTCTCAAGAAGAGCACGTTCCAGGAGTTCCATCATCACGGGAATGCTGACAACTTGCCTGCTATTTTCTCCTCCTCTCTGCAGTTTGATCTTGAGGTATCTTTTCCGGAACATCGGCACAGGGTTTGAGTCTATGTATTTTTCCCACACAAGGAAGTCATAGAAAGAGGATATCGCTGTAAAATAGGCCTTGAGGGTTGCCGGAGCAACTCCCTTGCGTCTCTGGCGCCCGACGGTATAATCCATATTTTTGAGATATACCAGGAATGAACGCAAATCGCTCATCTGGATATCCAGAGGATCTTTTCCATTCTGCGTTAAGTGCAGGAGAAAAAGGCCTACATTGCTTCGATACGTTGCGATGGTTTGAGGAACAAGATCCCTCGCTGCACATTCTTCTAAGAATTCATCGTAGTACAAATACATGTTAAAACCCCGTTCCCCTCAACACATTGTTAAGCGTTCTACAAAGTTAACTTTTAAACCTATTTTCCACATTCCAAGCATTTTCTCCTGCCGAATGTAGATCACTCCTTCCTGCTTGAGCTTGGCAAGAAGTTCATTGATACCTACGGCTGAGATCTCGATCTGTTCGCAGAAGTCATACATGTCTCTGAAGTACCGGTATTTCTCGCCAGTTTTCTCATAGTGACTGGCCAGTGCCAGTACTACTACTCTCTCTGGCTCTGTGACATCCGGATCGGAGGTATAGAGGGAAAGATTGAGTTGTCTTGAGGAATCGGTTGTGTAAGATTTATTGGACTCTTCTGTTACTCTTCTGTTACTCTTCTGTTCCTTTTCTGTTACTCTTCTGTTACCAAGTTTAGTATTAGTATTAGTAGAGAGTATTTCAGTGCCAAGCGGAGTGATTTTCCAGCTCCATCTTTCGATCCGATCTATGCATCCATAATTGTACAAGCGATAAAGATAGACTTTAGTGTACGCATATCCTCGATCTATTTTTCCTGCAATTTCGGGGCCGGTTAAGACGGTGTTCTGTAATTCAGAAAGGATATCCAGGGAATATCCCCGGATCCTGTTTGTTTGCACAGTAGTAGGAGTAGTAATGCAGGCTCTGAGCTCAGTCACTGGATCCCCTCTTCCTTGAGGATGTTGTTGAGAGTAACGACACTCATGTGCATTTCCTCACACACTCGCCTTTTTTTACCGTTGAAAACATGGTATAGTTTGAGTGCTTTTGCCTTTCTTTTAGGAGAGGTTTTCCTGGAACTTCTTGCGCTGAAGTTCCGAAGCTCGGCCCACCTCTCAGCTTCTTCCATGGTAAGCTGCAGGGCCATTATTCCACTCCTGCAGAAAAATCAGTGAGCTTTGAGCTCTGGTACGTACGGCGCCTTAACCTCATTGAAGACCTGCGAATCTGCAAGGATCTGGCCTTTCCGTAGATGCTGTACTTTGTCCTGGAAAGTTGTTCCCCGATTTCCGAAACCTTGAGCGGAGAGCTTTGATATAGCTCTTTCAAAGTATCCGTTTCCTCGTCAGTCCACTTCCTCATCACAGGGATCCCCTCGTGGCCTCGTTCACCTTTTCCGCAATTCTCAGAAGTGCCTGATCTATGGTGAGAGGGGGCAGCTCCTCCACTTCCATATATTCCGGCAGGAATTCGATCCACATGCTCACATCTCCAACTGGATCCGGAGATCGACACTCAGGACACGGTCACCAGCGTCGACTTGTTCCTGTACATTCACGATTTCATAATCCAGTGCACCGAGCTATTCCTGAGCGCATTCTGCAATATACTCAAGAAATGTGGGAGGTACTTTGCTCATACCTTCAGCTCCTGCAGTTCTTCAACATGTGCGAGGATGACAAGAGGACTCAGGCCATTTTCATGGCAGAATTCCCGGAGCTTCCTCTTCTCTCTCAGGAACTCATATTCCTTTTTAATGACCTGGAAAATATGATCAGTCATTACATACTTTTGACTGTCCTTTCCGTGTTCCTTTATCATGGAAAGAAGAGTCTCACTACTATTGTCAAGAATTGCTTTCAGGAGCTTTTCACGTGCCGTTACAAAGCTTACGCTATCCGTTTGTTTGTTTTCTTCTGTCATGTTTCGTACTTTCCTTCAACTAGTAGAGGTCCGTCAAAACCTCTCTAAAAAAAGCGATATAATTATCAATATATATAACTTTGGAAAATTAGCGGAAGCTTATATATAGAACTGGAAACAATCTATCTTTGCCGGTGCATCGTGCGTCAACGCGAGGGCCTGCCAAAATTTACTTTAATCGGTCTGCCGATTCATGTTTCGTGCGTCGGCAGGCCCAAGCACCAGCCCAAGGATGTTCAAATCAATGGTTGAACACATAAAGTGATTATTTGTTTTCCAGGCACTGCTCGGCAGTCTTCCAGGAATGGCGGACAAAATCGGGCAGGCTTCCATTTTCTTTAACCCAGTTATCAAGAAAATCTTTTGTTTTCCTGTCAGATGGATACCCACTTCCAAAATCTTTTCCAATACTTTTCTTAAGCTCTTCAATACGCCTGTCGCGAGTTACTTTTGCAACAATAGAAGCGGCAGAAACAATGGGGTACTTATCATCTGCTTTGTGTTCGGAAACAACCGTAAGTGGCTTTCTCACATTTACCGTATAACTTTCGGTAAGTTTTTTCCCGAAACGCTCTGCCTTAACATCTGCGGCATCCACGTATGCAGTATCAGGTTGTAAGTTTTCAAGAACCTTTGAAAAACCCATCACCGTAATCTCATTCATGGTCATTATTTTCCGCAATTCATCTATTTGGGATGGACTAATTTCGAGAACAAAAGTCTTTGATGCATATTTTTCAATTTTGAGAAAAAGATCTTCTCTTCGTTTAGGGCTTAGTTTTTTGGAATCCGCAACTCCAAGATTCTTTATTGAATGGAGATTTTCTTCATCTGTCAGAACTCCTCCAATACACATCGGGCCGATAACCGGCCCCTTTCCGGCCTCGTCAATTCCTGCTACTTTCATATTCCCTCATCAGATGAACATAGTAAATATGACATAAGCAAAGGTCATCATGATAATTGAATGTTTCAGTCCTGCGAGGATTCTTCCTTCACCCATTGCACCTGCCATCAGGCCTGAGCTCAGTCCCTGAATTAGGGCTGCATGTTTGAAAAGGCGTGTGTAATCTTCAAGATTAAAACTTGTAATGAATCCACCACTTGCTCCGGATGATGATATTTGTTCACCTGCCCGTGCCATTTCAGTAAGGAATGTTGTGGAAATAACGTAGATGACTCCTACGAAAACAAGGAACGAAATATAGATGATGACAATGTAAATCATCATATTCATTGCACGTTCACGTTTCATATCCTGTTCGGAAGCAGCATCCCTGGCGGCTACCCTGAGCACTTCCCCGATATCACCGCTTGATTCATTTGCTTTGGTAATCAGGGTAAATGATCTGGATACCACCTGTGTCCGGAGACGGTTTGCAAAACGAATCAATCCGTCATTAATCCCCAGTCCCCAATCAATATCTCTCCAGACTTTCCGTACTTCCTTGCTGATTTCATCGGTTTCGGTTCTTGCAATGAGTTTGATGGATTCCTGAAGGGTCATTCCAGTTTCGTTTGTGCTCGCAAGCCTTTTGAGCAAATCAGGGACGCTTCGTTCCAGTTTTTTCAGCCTTCTGGATTTGATTTCAAAGAATATGGCTAATGGTAGTATCATCAAAAATGCGCCAAATACAATGTAATCATCTGCAAAATCAACAATTTCAGCGGGTCCGTTCAGGGTTCTTATGTTCAGCAGTAATGGAAGAACCATAACCATGAGACCCAAGGGTCCGAAAATTCCGAGTGAATAAACTGGATTTTCCAAAAACGGTTTTACCGGGTTTTTGATGTATCCCTTTAACTTTAAGTTCTTTTTTGATTTGATAAAATTCTCGTAGTTTTCCCTTTCTGCAATATTTTCTTCCGATTCTTCAAGTGGGTTGCCATTTTCATCAAAAGCAGGCTGCAGATGCTCGGGAATTTCAGGAATTCCATGGTCCAAGTTTTCTCTTGTCTTTAATAATTCAGGATCCGCAAGTTCACCGGGTGTAATAATGCTGATCATCACTACAAACATGATAGAGCCGATTGGGAGCACGGCGTAGATGATGGCATAAACCATGGTGTCAGATCCGGATCCCATGACAGACATCATAACTCCAAGAATTATGATAAACAGGGGTCCTGCGACAAAAGCAGTTACGTATGATTCTGCCAGTAAGGCAAGGGTCTCAAGGAATCCTTTCTGGTCTACAACAGCTTTTTGGAGATAGTTTTCTGATTTGTCCTGGAAGTATTTTGAAATGTCTCCGCCACTGTCAATTATTGTAAGGAGGTTATATAGTAAATCCTGCATTCTGGTGGAGGGTGTGGTTTCAGACACATTTGCAATGGCTGTACGCAAATCATGCCCAAAATAATCCATTTCCCTGAGTATGGTGTCAATCTCTTTTGACACTTCTCCATACGTATTTTCGGATTTTGCCAGGGAACGGAAAACCTCTATGATGTTCATTCCGCCTTTGCTCAGGGCATACATGAAGGTAACGGCATAGGGTAATTGCTGATCAATTTCATTTTTTCTCTCTCCTGCCTGGAATGAAGGATAAAGCATGAAAAGTGCATATGTGATTCCTCCAAAGAAAACAACCGAGAAAATTACAAGAAATGCGCCCAGGATGACATCCCTGAATACTAAGAGCCATGCAAATGACTCGTTAATCCTCACGTTGGTCAGCTGCTCTGGTAATCCGAAAACAACGAAAACAAAGTACGTAAGAGTGAGCCCTATAACCATTCCAACAAATGCCGTAACTAGGGAATAAAAGAGTGCACTGGATACGTACATCTCATATGAAGTAGGAACTCGTGCCTGTTTGAGTTGTAGTTCGAGGCTGGCATATTTTTCCCGGCGGTTACGTATTCGATCTCCCAGTAAGGTGAACGGTATTTTCTGTAAAATATGGAAAAGATTGCTTTCGCCGGAATCCTGCTTTGGATCCTTTGTTTTGCCTTTCAGTTTTTTCTTTATCTGCTCAAAACTGAATTTTTTCTTACTTCCCTTTTGTTTCAGTTTGGGCTTGTTCTCAGGTGCACTGGTTAGTGCAGCTTCATTATCAGACTCAGAAGTGTCCTCTCCGGCAGCATTTTCCGGGTTTGGAAGGTCGATTTTTTCTTCTTCAGGTCCTGTCACAGTTACCCCACCGGCTCCTTAATAGTCCAAACCCAGCTTTTCCATTAGCCTGTCAGGAATTGACTGGTATTCATTTATTATCGATGAAATTGTCCCGAAATCGTAGATCTGATTGTCTAGCATGTGCTCTAGGATTCTTCTTCTATTATCGAGCTCTTTTGCAAGTTTGGAATCATTCCATCCTCTTCGCATTTTGATCTCTTCAAGGGCCTTTGAATCGCCTGTTTTCCTGAAGAAATCACTGGTTGAATCCCATGTAAAAATATCACTTGTCCTGATGTTTCTTGTATGCGGATCAATGTCGGTGATTTCTACAAGTTTGATATTTCTCCTGACTCTTCTCCCCTGCGAATAGGTCTGTGCCTGAATACTCATGATATCAAGTGCCTGTATCATGTTACGTGGGACGCTGATAGGAGGGTTTTCAAGCCTGTGGATTGCTGAAGAAACTGAATCTGCATGCATTGTAGAAAAAGTGGTGTGGCCTGTTGACATTGCCTGGAAAAGTGTAAGGGCTTCGTGACCCCTGACTTCACCCACAAGCAGGTATTCAGGGCGCTGCCTGAGAGCTGCTTTTAGTAAGTCATACATATCAACAGCACCTCTTTCATCCGCTGTGAAAGAGTCTCTCGTAACACCGGGGATCCAGTTTGCATGAGGAAGCTTCAATTCCCTTGTATCTTCCAGGGTAATAATCTTGGCTTTTTCCGGAATGAAAAGGGAAACCGCATTAAGAGATGAGGTCTTACCGGATGCTGTACCTCCGGCATATATCAAGCTCTTGTTATTTTCAATGCAAAGCCAGAGGTAAGCCATTTGTTCGGATGAAAAAGTTCCCCAGTTTATCAGATCAACAGGAGTAATCGGTTTTTCATTGAACTTACGGATGGTAAATGTACTTCCGTGTGTGGTTACGCTGGTTCCCAGTGTCATCTGGATCCTTGATCCATCCGGCATAGTCGCGTCAATCATTGGTTCTGCAATTGAGATATGCTTGCCACTTTTCTGTGCAAGTTGTATTATATATGAATCCAGTTCGTCTTCATCAAACGTGATGTTAGTGGCAATATTCTGGTACTTGTGATGGAAAAGGAAAATGGGCTTATCATGTCCGTTTCCGGAAATATCCTCGATCCCTTCATCATACATCACACAATCAATTTTCCCGAATCTTACAAAATCTCTTTTTATGTAATAGAGAATCTTTGCAAGCATCATTGGAGTTACTTCAATAGCATAATCGCGGACAATTTTCCGGATTTCCAGTTCCAGTATTTCTTCCCTGTCTGAATCTTCGGGTATGTCTTCCACAAGTAAGACATTCCTAAGTCTATCGCGTATTTCTGCCAGGAAGACTTCTTCAAAGTCAGTAAGTTCCGGCTCAACTACGTGGTACTTATAGTCGTTTGTAGTAGGATTGTACAGGATGACAGTAAAACAGTAAGGTTCGTTCAGCCAATATCTTTCCTGTTCTTCATAGTTGTCAACTCCACAAAAAACAGTGATATCTCCGTGTTTTTCCGGTTCATATGCTTCAATTGGCTCACTTTCATTTTCAAACAGGTTTCTTATTTTACCGCCAAAGTCCAGTTTCTTCTTTTTTTCGGTTTCGGGTGCGCATTGGCCGCTTTCCTTTTCCGGACTTACAGGGGCTTGTTCCTCCGCTTTTGAGTCAGGTTTTTCGAGGAGGTCTTCGTTTTTCATTTCCTCAAGTTCCAGATCTCCTGATGTTTGATCAATATTTTTGTCATCGGAAAGTTCAATGTTGTCAATTTTTGATGCTAAAAAATCCGCATCTTTTGTAGTTTCAGGTTCTTCACTTACGCTTATTGTAGGATTAACAGGGCGGCTTTTGAAGAATGGATTTTCTGCCTGGCTTGGTTTGAAAACCTTTGGACCGGATGTTTTGTCCTTGTCCTTTTGGGAAATAATTTTTCTTTTACCGGACTGGGTATCCTTTGTATCATTTCCCTCTTTTTTCTTATCATCATCAGTATGCATTTTCTATCCCCGCAACTTCCTTGTGGATTGCTTCTTGATCTAACCGGATCTCCAGATCTGATATTATCATTATAATTATAATGGTTTTTATAAATTTCCATGATTAAAGATTTTCGGTTTTGTTGTGTTGATTTTTTTCGTCAATAACTCAGTTGCCATTGGCCAAGTTCTATGTGAAAAATGGTTTGTATTTTGGCACTTAAATAAACCATTACATCTACATGTGAAATTTGGTCTTTATGCAAGAATGTGGAAATCTATATATAGTTCCACGTGAAAGATGGTATTATGGAAATGTTTCTGGTTGCGATCCACAAGTTTAGGCGGGTGTAAATATGAGTGATATATACAAATATCTGAAATCTGCGATGACTGGCGATGAAAAAAGTGAAAGCCAGCACGATATGTCAGTATTCATGAAATCTGAAGAGCTGGCAAAGGAATATGAAATTGAATATGATCCGGGCACTTTCATTCCGAATGATTATTCTATGGCAGATTCGGTTTATGAGGCTGCAGTTGAACTTCTGGTATCAACCGGGATTTACTGTATTGACACAAACAAATCTGTCCGGATTGATGAAGAGGATATTACTAAAGCTGCTAATGCCACCGAAACTCTGGAAATAGGTCGTCTCAGGGAAAAAGTGCTTGTTCCCAACAGGTACATGCAGGACTCCGAACCTCCTGTCATAATTGGAGGGCCTATGGGTGGTACTGTCTCAGAAGAAAATTTCCTCGAGGTGCACCTCAGCTCAGCAATGGAACCCATTGTTCAGGGAATTTATGCAGGAGCTATCGAAAAAATGGGTGGCAAGGGCATAAAAGGCAAAACACCTATGGAAATGATGGCGGCGCTGAAGGAGGCGAGACTGGAAAGACTTGCCACCAAGCTTGCAAATAGGGAAGGCATGGCGCTGATGGGCCCGGGTACTCCGACTATCTCCCAGGCATATATGCTAGTATCAACAGATGAGCTGTATTCTCCTTCCGATGTGCAGGAAGTATACCAGCTTGATGAGCTAAAGACTGACTATGAAACATTCTACAAATCGATTTTCCATAAGGAACGAGGTGGCAATTTCCTCTCCGGGCAATGTCCTGTATTCGGAGGGCCGGCGATTGGTTCTCCTGCAGGTCTTGCAATCATTGATGCTGCGGAAGCCATTCAATCAAAGGTTGTTACAGGTGCAAGTGTGCATTTGTCAGGTGCGGTGCACATAAATACGAACTCGTCTTCAACAAAAGAAATTCTCTGGGCCTCAAACCTTTCTTCAATTGCGATTTCCAGAAACTTCCATCACTATATTGGGAGATATTATTGGAATCTTGCCGGGTGCTGCACTGACATGATGTTCTATGAAACAGCTGCCCAGGCAATAGGAGACACTGTCAGTGGAAGGGATGTCCTTGCAGGACCGGTCGGTGCACGGGGTGCTGGTGCGGATCATTCAACAGGACTGGAGTCAAGGTTCATGGGAGAAATGGCTCATCTGGCAACTGAATTATCTGTAGATGAAGCCAATTATGTTATTGGAAAAATCTATTCCAAATATGGAAACATGCTATCTGCCGCACCTCCCGGAAAACCATTCAGCGAATGTTATGTTGTAAACTCAGAGTATGAGATGCATCCAACCGATGAATATATGCAACTATATAAGGAAGTGAGTAATGAAATACATGAATACTGCTCCATTGAGTGAGTAAATTGCAGGCATAAAAGTTGGGATGCAAAGCTGTGTTTTCTGTCGACTCTCTTCCAAAGGAAAAACGGTATGAATTCCAGAATCCCAATTTTTATGCTTTATTCAGGTGTAGAGGTTTCCAATGAACGATATCTTCAAGACAGAATCTATTATCTTCCAGAAAAAGGCAGTTCTTTCCGAACAGTATTTGCCCGACAGTCTGATTGCAAGAGATGGGCAAATAAGAGAGATTGCGGAACTTATAGAGCCTTCTCTTCATCGGGGAGTCCCAAATAACGGATTAATCATGGGACAAAAAGGCACTGGAAAGACAAGCGTTGCAAAGTTTGTAATCAAACAGTTCAATGAGATTGCACCGAAGGATGAAATTGATACAGTATGTATTTTTGTGAATTGTGGTATTGCAAATACCGTAAGTCGCGTGATTCTTGAAATTGTACATCAGGTGAGTCCGGAATTGCAGGTTCCAAAAACCGGTCTTTCAATGAATGAATATTACAATATTCTCTGGGATGCACTTAACGAGAAACAGACTTCTATAATTGTGGTTCTTGATGATTTGGAAATGCTCAAAAACCTTGATATCCTGATGTCATTAAGTCAGGCAGGGGGGAAGATGCATATTGCCAACGATGTTCACATAGGCATTATTGGGATTTCAAATGATGTTTTTTTCACGGAAAAACTGTCTCCGGGCTTGATCCAGTCTGTCAATTACAAAGAGGTAATTTTTCCACCTTACAACGAGGAAGAACTGGCAGAAATATTGAATTCCCGCTCTTCCATCGCCTTCAGGGAAGAAGTAATTGATGAATACGTCATTCCAACATGTATTTTACTTTCCCAGAAAGACGGCTATGCATACAAAGCGATTAAGCTACTGGAAAAAGCCGGGAATATTGCAGAAAGGAAAAATGAAGATTTCGTTAGTGATAAGCATGTTTTTCTTGCAAATGATGAGCTGAAATCCGAAAGTGGAATTGAAACCCTGAAAAAGCTTCCAATACATCAGAAGCTGGTTCTTCTCAGTGTTGTCAGGCTTGCAAAAGTCAGTGATGAAAAAATAACTACCGGGCAGGTTGTTGCAGAGTATCAGGATCTTTGCTCAAAACTGGATCTTAATCCACTTGGAAGAACAAGTGTTTCAAAAATGATTTCCGAATTTGACATGCAGGATATTATTTCCGCTTCCCATAGAAGTCGTGGCAGATATGGGAAAACACGTTTGATCAATGTAAAATGGGATCGGGATCGCATTAAGGAAGCCTTGTATTACGATTACAAGTTGAAGGATTTGTAACAAGCGTCAGGGAAGTGAGCAAGCAAAAATAAGCACAATCTCTGAAAAACCAATTTTCTGATATAAGTGGGTGCCAAAAGGCATCGCAAAAAAAGTATGGAGTTGATATGAATGAGCGTAAGCCTTGGAATTGATGCCGGTGGAACATACACAGATGCCGTAATACTGGACGATGAAAAAAACAGGGTTATTGAAGCAAATAAGGCCCTTACAACGTATCCTGACCCCCTTAAAGGGATCAAAGATGCGCTTGGAGGGCTGTCTGAACAAAATCTCCAAAAGGTGGAAATTGTTTCTGTTTCCACTACATTGGCGACAAATACTGTTTTGGAAGGAACGGGTTTCCCTGTAGGTTTGATCCTTGTAGGGGATTTCAATATTCAGAAGGAATTACCAACGAAGTATTTTGTTCAGGTGAAGGGTGGGCATAATACCAACGGAAGGGAAGCCGAGCCATTAGATATGAGTGCTGTGAAGGCATTCGTTCATTCTGCAAAAAACAACGTTTCCGCTTTTGCAGTATCTTCACTTTTCAGTATCCGAAATCCAGAGCATGAAGAACAGATAAGGGATACAATACGAGACCTTACCGGATTGCCGGTAGTCTGTGCTCATCATTTGTCCCAGGATCTGGGAGCTTTTGAGAGGGCAGTTACAGCAATGTTGAATGCGCAACTCATTCCTGTAACGGAAAAATTCATGCGTTCTGTAGAATCCGAGGTCAAGTCGCGAGGCATTGATGCTTCAATTTTTATGTTGAAGTGTGATGGTTCGGTTATAGGTATCAAGAAAGCTCTTGAAAAACCGATTGAATCTATTTTTTCAGGTCCGGCAGGTAGTCTTGTTGGTGCTTCATTTCTTAGCAATAATGAAACATGCGCTGTTATCGATGTCGGAGGTACAAGTACCGATGTTTCGGTTATTTATGATGGTGTCCCTGAAATTAGTGATGATGGTGCGGTTGTTGGTGGCTGGAAAACCCGTGTAAAAGCACTCAGGATGGAAACTTCTGCAATGGGTGGCGATAGTCACGTCTGGGTAAAGGAGGGCAAAATCCATATTGGTCCAAGACGGGTTATTCCTTTAAGCAGGGCGGCGGATTTGTATCCAGAATTTCTTGATGCATTAAAAGTTAATACACGTCCTTCCAAGGCAATTTTAAACCATAATATCCAGCCAACTTCTTTCTTTATGAAATCAGGCTATGAACCCTTTGACCTCACTCCTCTTGAAACCAGGGTTTATGAAGCAATATCCAATGAACCGACGTCCCTGCGTGAGATTCGGAGGATTCTCAACAGCTACCCTTCTTCCAAGGTTCTTGATTCACTGCTTCAGAAACGTTTGATTCAGACAATAGGTTTTACTCCAACCGATGCCCTGCACGTGCTTGGAGACTATACAGATCACAATGTTGAAGCTGCACAAATTGGTGCTGAATTTCTTGGCATAGTTTCTCGGAAAGACGCAAAGGAATTTGCTTCATCTGTTAAGCAGCAATTTGCCAGAAAAATGGCTTCAAATCTGGTTTCTTTCTTCATGAACGGCGTCCCGGAAGAAGATATCCGCAGGCTTTTTGACATTGAATCTCCGATTAAGTTCAAAGTAGGTGTTCCTGTGGTTCTTATTGGAGGGCCGGTGGTAGCCTATCAGAAAGATCTTGAAGAGATCCTTGATGCTGAAATAATTCTTCCGGAATATTCCTATGTTGGGAATGCTGCGGGAGCAGTAGCCGCAAAAGGTATTCGCAGGGTTGACTTCCTGATAAGGCCCGCAAATCTTGCGACACCGGATTGGGAATTTTTTGTTTTCTCCGAGCATGGAAGAAAAAGCTTCCTCAGTTACCATGAGGCAGTTGATTATGCGGTTAGTTTTGGGGAGACTACGGTGAAGCAATATATGGAAGATGCAGGACTGAATTCAGAGTCTGTTCACATCAATGTTCAGAAAAACGAGCTCCTTGTGGAAGGCATGGTTAATCCACTGGAGACAAAACTCATGGTCCTCGGACAGACTTCGAAAATAAAAGGATAAAAGGTTAGTGAGGGAAGAAGTTGGTTGAATAATATTCACCTTTTCTTCTCATACCTGGCCAGTTCTTCAAGGAATTTGTGTCCTTCATCTGTTTTGGAATATGCTTCCAGAAGTTCCTTAAATTTCATATTAGATTGATCTTTTTCACTCAATTCCCTTTCTTCCAGCCTTGCCAAAAAGTCCGTCAATGCAGTTGAAACCAGATCTGATATTGAAGAAAACCTGTTGGAGTCTACCATTTCTTTGGCTGAATCGTAGAGGTGGGTACTTAATGAAATTGAAGTCTTTATTTTTCCATGTGTTTTCATTGAGAATACAATGGTAGTAGATACTTATAAGACTATTTACTACGTATGGCTGATAATATAATGTTTGATCAAAAGAATTTTTATACAATGTGTACTTATTTAGTATTCTGTATACTACCTGGGTGCATAAATGAGTCAAAACAAACCAACAAGTTTCCGTCTGGCTCCTGTAGATAGGGAGGATCTAGAGTATCTGGTGAGAAAGGGTGTTTTCACAAGCTCAAGTGATGCAGCACGTGCAGCATTAAGAAAGGGAATTGAGCAGATAAAGAGGGAGCGGGGTATCAATGGACAATATGAGTAAAGAAATAAGTGGCAATCCATGCCCAAATTGTGGTGGAACAACCTTTAACATTTTCATTTTTTCTACCGTTTATACCTGTGTGGAATGTGGATGGGTAGGTAACCATTCGTCAGATTCTGTTTTAATTCATTCTGATGCAACAGCTGAGCAAAAAAAAGCCACTCAAAAATTTATGCAACTAAAAGAACTGCATGATCAAAATCCGGACTGGGATCTGGAAAAGTTGTTGGATCATTCTGATGAAGATCCATCGATAGTTGAGAAGTATTGGGAATTAAAATCTACTGTTTCGAAGCTATTCAAATAATAGTACTTTTTGACACCCATTTTTGCTTCATTTAATTTCGGCGGTCTGCTATTACCATTTTTCTCTCTTTTCGCATGAAAAATGTTTAAATCATAGACCAACATGTAGGATACATCCACACTAACAAATTGGCCGAGCGATTCCTATGCCTATAATAACACTGGATTACAACGACCTCGAAGAACTTACCGGAAGTGACAGGGATACAATTATTGATCGTGTCCCCATGATCGGTGCAGACATTGAAAGAAAAGAAGAATCTTCCATTGACATTGAGTTCTTCCCTGACAGGCCCGATCTTTACAGTGTTGAAGGCGTAGCCAGGGCAATGCGTGGTTTCATGGACATTGAACCCGGTCTTCCTGAATACACGACTAAAGAATCAGGTGTTGAAATAACTCTGGATAAGAAAATTGCAGATATTCGTCCGGTGTTAGGCTGTGCAATCGTACGTGGAATCAATTTCACCTCTTCTTCAATCAAATCACTCATGGATCTTCAGGAGTCCCTTCACTGGGGACTTGGAAGGGATCGCAAAAAAGTATCCATAGGTGTTCATGATCTTGCCAATATTAAGCCGCCATTCAGGTATATGGCAGCAGATCCGGAATTCGAGTTTGTGCCACTCGGGTTTACAGAGCCGATGAGCATGCGTGAAATCCTTGAGAAACACCCCAAGGGAGTTCGCTTTGCAAACCTGCTTGAAGGATTTGACTACTACCCGCTTATCAAGGATGCCAATGACAATGTCCTTTCTTTCCCGCCAATCATCAACGGTACTCTGACTATGGTGGAAGAAAGCACAACAGATCTTTTCATTGATGTCACCGGTCTCAGCAAGGAAGTCTATACGGCTCTTAACATTGTGGTTTCCGCTCTTGCTGAGAGAGGCGCCCGGATTGAGACTGTAAAAGTCATCTCTCCTGACGGCAGTACACAGGTTACTCCTGACCTCTCCCCGACTGTTCGTCACCTGACCAGAGACGACATTGAATCCCTTATCGGTGTGGAAATGCCTGTGGACCAAATTGTTGCCTGTCTTGAGAAAATGAGGTTAGGTGCAAAGGATGCCGGGAACGGGAATATTGAGATTCAGGTTCCTTCCTTCAGGGCTGACATACTCCACAGTTATGATTTAATTGAGGATATCGCAATCGGAATTGGTTATGATAATATCGAACCTGTTCCACCCAAAAACGCAGCAGTTGGAGCGGCACATCCACTCTCCCTTCTTGGCACAAGAATGCGTGAGATAATGGTTGGTCTGGGGTATATGGAAGTCATGCCATTCACCCTTACAAGCGAAAGGGTTCATTTTGACTGGATGAGGCGCCCGGAGCAGGAGGGAATCACAAAAGTCCTGAAACCGATTAGCGAGGACCAGACACTTGTGCGTCCTACCATCCTGCCAAACCTGATGGAAATACTGTCATTAAACCAGCACCATGAGCTTCCACAGCGCCTTTTTGAAGTCGGTGAAGTAGTGGAAGATTGCAGAAACCGTGTTCATTTAGCAGCTATTTCCATTCATTCACAGGCAAACTTTGAGGAAGTCAGGGAATTGGTTGATGCCGTGATGAGAGAGAAATGCGTGGAGTATACCACTGCCAAGTCCGATGATCCGGCCTTTATTCCGGGCAGAGCTGCTGATATTTTTGTTGACGGAGTTCAGGTTGGAGTCATGGGTGAATTCCACCCCGAAGTGCTCACCAATTTTGGAATGGGACACGCTACCGTAGGCTTTGAAATGGACATTACTCCAAAATAAGGATAAGAAGGGATAAACGGGCCTGCCGCGATTCGAACACGGGTCAATGGGTGTCTCCGAAACTATTTTTTATAGTTCTCCGAAGCCCATGAGGATATCCGCTACCCTACAGGCCCAGCGGAACTAACTAGACTGCTGTCAGTATTAAAGTTTTCTGTGCAATTTTAAAACTGTAGCTCACGCACCATTCCAGTATTGGAGCATAACCGCAACAAAAAGCAGAAGTACTCCAAAGATATGCCTGAAATGAATTTTGAGATGGCTATCCAGTCCCAGCTTCCTTGTGTACATCAGGCGGGAGCCTATCTGGCTTCCTGCAAGGGCTGCGATACAGAGTGCTGCCAGAAAAGTGATTTCAATATCAATCTCAGCAACATGTGCCAGGAATCCTGAAAGCGAGGAAAACGCAACAACCAGCATTGATGTTGCAGGAGCTTCCTTTGTGCTGTATCCAAGCATCAGGAGCATTGGTACTAAAAAGATCCCTCCACCCAGACCCAGCAGACCTGTTATGATACCGATGAAAAAACCAAGGATGGATCCGAAAAAGATCTTCTTTTTCAGTGGAATTGCATGTACTTCTGTACCTCGATCCTTTGATCGAATTAAGATGATTCCGGCAATTACAAGAGCAAGACTGAACAGTATGAGCAATGTCTTTTCAGGCAGGATGCCGGTAAAATATGCACCTGCGGGAGCGCCTATAACGGCTGCGATTATAATTGGAAATGCCGTGTGGAAATCAGTGGTCTTTTTGTGAATATAAGTAATCGATGCAGAACCCGCTGTTACTACATTGAGCAAAAGAGCCAGGGGAATTGCGACGAGGAGATCCATTCCCAGCAGGTAAAACAGGGGGATATAAATTACTGCACCCCCTACCCCCAGAAGGGCGAAGACTGCTGAGAGGCAGAAAATTATTGGAATAAATTCGAATAGCTCAAGCATTGGCACTTTTCTTCCTTTCAGTCATTGACTGGATGCATGTATTGTTGCTTGAACTGGCCTATGCTCTCAAGCGTTCCGGCAACAGCAATAATGTCCCCGGGCAGGAGTTCATGGGACTCAAACCCTTTAACAATAACATTGTCTCCTGTCTGGATTCCTATCACTCTGCATCCCATTTGCCTTATGAGATCCAGCTCCTTTGGTGTTTTCCTTGCAAGAGCAGAGTTTTCCGGAATCTGGTATTTTTCGATTTCAATACCTTCATACAGGTGAATTTCTTCCTTGAGTTCCTCGCACTCCACATTAATGCAGCTTGCTGTAATTCTTGCAAGCATTTGCCCTGCAACAATTGAAAGGGATGCAACGTAGTCAGCACCTGCTTTGTATATCTTATCAATTGAATCAACGGAATTGGCACGGGCAAAAATATTTGCCAGGGGATTTAGCCCTCTTGCGATTAAGGTTGCAAAAATTACACTGGTATCATTGTTTAAAGTAATAATCACAGTTGAGGCATTTTCAATACCCGCTTCCCTGAGAACTTCTTCATCAGCTGCGTTACCAACGATGTAATTAAAAGAAGCTTTTGAAAATGTTTCTTCGGAAATATCTATGACTACGAAATCTGCCTTTTCTTTCTCAAGTATTCCGATAATATTCTTCCCGACGTCTCCGTAGCCCATGACAATTATGTGTTCAGTTTGCATATTGTCCCTCCACGTGTCATTTGCTTAAGGTAGGAAAGCTGTTCCAGTGTTCCGGTTGCAAGAAGAACGGAATTTTCACGAATAATTTCCGTTGGTTTGATTTCAAAAGTCAGGACGCCGCTTTTACGAAGACCTATAATAGATGCTCCAGTTTCTTCTTCGATTTTGGAAGCTCCGAGACTTTTGCCCAGCAGTTCACTTCCCGGATATATGGGCAGCTCCACAATGCTATACCCATCAAAGAAATTCGTAGCATCTCCCAGATTTCCCGAACAGGGATCAACTGCCTTGTTTCCCAGGAATCTTCCCAGAACGAGTTTCGGGGACACAATCTTATCTGCTCCGGCATATTTGAGGTATTTTACATTCGACATTTCATCGGCAACTGCAATTATGTATACATCTGCAAAGTTTGTTGCAGTGAGGACGATATTTGCGTTTTCCTCATCATTCCCGTTAGCTATCAAAAAACGTGCATTTTCAATGCTTGCATTTTTCAAGACTTCTTCACTTGTTGAAGAACCCAATATACATGGTAATTTCCTTTGTGCAATGCTCTCCACAATTCCCTCATCCTCTTCTACTATAAGGAAATCTACATTTTGCTCTGTTAGCTCTTCTATGAGAGTCTCAACAAGTCGGTTGTATCCGCATATTATTATGTGATCGGCCAGATTCGGAGGCGCTTTCCTCGGCAATTGTGTGTGAAGGGATTTTTCAAACCATGGTGTCACAACGAAAGAAATGAGTATCCCGAATACCATTGTCACGCCTGTAAGCTGTACAATCATTGTGAAAATTTTCCCACCCATTGAAGTGAGCACTATATCCCCATACCCGACAGTTGTAACCGTACTGATGACCCAGTAGGTGGCGTCGACAACATTGACGTATTCTATTTGTCCTTCTCTTGAAGCAAAATAAAGGAAAAGGAGGATATGGATTATGATCACTGAGAGCGCTAAAATGAGGTGCTTTGCAAGCGGTTTTCTTAAAATGGATGGAAGTTCCATTCAGACTCCTCTTCTCAGAAACCATGCACCAGATACGGACCGAATATCATGAAAGCGAATGACATGATAATCAGGATTGTAAATCCAGCTGCTATGGATGATGAAAGACCTTTTGCCTTCTCGGTATCCCTGACAATTCCGCCAATAAATTTCTGCAGGTAATCACGGAACACATGTCCACCATCCAGTGGAACTGCAGGCATGCAGTTGAAAAGTCCTACATAGAAATTCAGCCATCCGATCCAGAGCAAGCTATTCGCAATCCAGAATATTCCTACTCCCAGAGGTTCTGCCCATCCCACAGGCTGGTAAAGCTGCGTAAGTGCTCCTGTAAATCCAGGGAATCCTTCTCCTGCAAAACCTACGATTGGCAATCCGAAAATGATTATCCATCCTGCTATGCCGGTAAGCATTGACGGGATACTTTTGAGAAGTTCCAGGTATTCTTTTGCAGGATATTCACCAACGGTTATTCCAAGGGGCGTTTGCCGGATGCCATCCGGTGCGTAGAAAATTCCCAAGAAACCTTTTTCATTCTCTGGATTTGGATGCGCAGCAAGTGTAATCCTGTAAGACACAGGTTCATCGCTGGTTGTTGTTCTTATCAGAAGTTCAATTTCCTGGCCTGCTGTAGTAGTATTCATGTATGAAACGAAATCATCCGGAGTTTCTGTTGGGTTTCCGTCGATTTCCAGAATTACCATTCCGGCTTCAAGTCCTACTGCTTCTGCGGGTGACTCATCCACAATGTCATTTATGGCAATGCCTGTTTTTATTTCATCAGCGGTTTGAATTACTGTCACTTCATAGGGTTCAACAATCCTGTCCTTTGATGCATAAACAGTTACAATTGAGCCATTTGCAAGTGTATCTGTGTAGGCTATGAGTTCGCTGACGTTGGAGATCTGGACATCGTTAATCCCGGTTATTATCATTCCGCCCTCAATTCCGGCATTTGCTGCAGAGGATCCATTTTGCACGTCCATAACCAGAGCGTTTCCGACAGGTGCAATTGCTCCCATAACAGGGCCAAAAAGAAGTGCAAAAGCAATTAGGGCTACAATAAAGTTGGACATAACTCCTGCAGCAAGAATACGTGCACGTTGTTTTTGCGTAGCTTTAGGATTCACTCTTCCGAGAATATTTCCTTCCTCATCAACTTCCTCTTCTCCGAACAGTTCATCTTCGTCAGGCTCGGCAAATCCGCCGATAGGCACGATTGCAACCAACAGGCCCATTGATTTCACACGGATGTCTTCGGCACGGCAGAGAACTGCATGTGCAAGCTCGTGTACCACAAGGGTAACAACAAGGGCAATTATTCCCCATGTAAGGGGTATGAATTCATTAACTCCCGGTATAAGGAAGATGTTCCTTGCTTCATTAAAGCTACTGGGTTCCGGCATGGAATCTGTAGTAAGGGATGACAGCAGGGCAATATCCGAGACTATCACCACAAGCAACATGGCGAACATTCCCACAAACATGAGGATAATACCCGCATCAGCAAACTTTTTCCAGAAGTTTCGTGGTCTTGCAAGCCAGTTAAGTAATCCCTGTCCCCTGAGGGTCCTGATCATGAGGATAGGGCCATAAGTAGAGATGTTATATTTAGCAAGTATTCCCCTCTTTTCAAGCAGGACTACTATCATCCAGTAAACAAAAAAGACTGCCAGTGCAGTTGTTGTATTTGTCAAGATTACTCTCCGCCGGGTTAGTATATTGTTTAGGTGTAGCTTTTTGTATTAAATCCAACCGGTCTACGGAAAATCAGCAGGATATATCACATTGATTCTTGAGGAAATGCTCCAAACTGCTGGCTGAAATTCAGCTGATCGACTTCTTCCCAGTCTTCCACAATTTTTCCGTTTTTCAGGCGACTAATAGTAATTCCGCTAAACTGGACAGTTTGCTGTGTAGGTAAAACCCCCTGGAAAGCTCGTTTGTGAGTTCCTAGAGCAACCCAACGGGTAACGACTTTATCTCCTTCTGCAATTATGTCGTTAACCTTGTACCTGAGATCAGGTAGTGCGTGATGGATTGATCCCATGAATTCCATCAGATGGTCACGATCCAGATCGGCAGTTCCAAAATGAATCAGGTAATCCTCTGAGCAGTATTTAGAAACTACTTCCGGTTTCCAGCCTGCACTCGCGACTTTCATCACAGTTTTTTTGTTTTTTTTCTCTGTAGAGTCGTCTGCTTCTCCCATTGTATTTTAAAAAGTGACGTATTAACTTATAAATGTTGTCGGTAGCAAGGGGTTTTATCTGGTTTTTCACTTTCGGAGTGAACATCATCGCTAAATACAGCCAACCCAAATAATTCAACATGGAAACTTTCACAACTGCGAAACCTTTCGTTCTCAACAAATCCTATGAAATTGAGCGAAAGCAATCCCTATTTCAGTTGAAGGAAGAGATCAATAAAGGATCGATTGATTCTCCGATATTGAGATTAGTGGAGGAATTTACAAAAATCCCGCATTGTTTTACTATCCAATGTTGCTATGGACATTTTGTTCATGATGCGGAGCGTGACCCCCACAACCTTGTTCCTCTTGACAAGTATTCTAATGAGATTGAGAAAGTCAATTATCGAATTGGATATCTGACATTTTGTATTCAGAACAATGCTGATGGGAAGAAGTTGTTTCAGGATTTTCAAAATCTTGCTCAACAGGATGCTGAGTACATTCAATTTGGAAGTGCAGACTGGTTTTGGGAAAGGCAGGTAAATTCCTATGTTATTCAGATAGAGCCGGAAAGAAGCAAAGATACTGATAGTGTCTGGATAGATCTGGATGAAGCGTTGTACGTTGAAAAACTGAAGGATAGTTTCTTTAGTGCAGTATTTGAAGTTGCACTCAGGCATCAGAATCCTTCAGATTTAAACGATAGTTGATTATGAAAAACTGATGCACGCATTTTCACAGTTTTGCAGATTGGGAAATCTATGGATACAGGATATCGGATGCTGTAGATCTATCTGGGGTACAGTGGGATATACGAAAAGATAAAACTTCTTGAGAACAATCATATATGGGATTAACATTCCGGTGGGGTTACAATGAGCAATAGCAAGTATATACGTTGGTTTGAAGAGATAACTATCGATGATGTTCCTCTTGTAGGGGGCAAAAATGCCTCTCTTGGGGAGATGTACCGGGAACTTACAGACAAAGATATCAAGATTCCAAACGGATTTGCCATCACTGCCAAGGCCTATTGGCATGTACTTGATTCAGCAGATATTGTTGAAGAATTAAAAGCAACTCTTGATGAACTGGATTCGGCAAATCTCAGCAATCTCCCTGAAGTGGGCAACAAAGCGAGGCACATGATACTGGATGCCTCCATTCCAGACGACTTATGGGATGAGATTAAAGATGCGTATGATAAATTGTGCGAACAGTATGGTGTTGATGCAGATGTCGCTGTGCGCAGTTCAGCCACAGCAGAAGATTTGCCGACAGCTTCCTTTGCAGGGCAACAGGAAACCTATCTTAACATTCATGGTTACCACTCCCTGAGAGATGCCTGTAGCCGATGTTTTGCTTCATTGTTCACTGACAGGGCAATTTCTTACAGGATAAACAACAATTTCGATCATTTTGAGGTGGGATTATCTATTGGTATCATGAAAATGGTGCGTTCTGATCTTGCTTCAAGCGGGGTTTTATTCACTATCGATACGGAAACAGGTTTTGAAGATGTAGTCTTTATTACCGGAGCATATGGTTTGGGCGAAAATGTAGTTCAGGGGCTGGTAAATCCGGATGAGTTTTATGTATTCAAACCAACCCTTAAGGAAGGCTACAAGCCTATTATCCGCAAAAAGGTTGGCAGCAAGGAAATCAAAATGATCTATGGTCGTGGGGATTCCAGAGTGCTGACACGTAATGTTGAAGTGCCTGAGTCCGACAGAAAACAATTTTGCATAAGCGATGATGAAATCCTTCAACTTGCCAGGTATGCTGTTATCATAGAGGAGCACTATTCAGGCAAAGCCAATAAAAATATGCCTATGGATATCGAATGGGCGAAAGATGGGGATACAGGTGAATTATTCATTGTCCAGGCAAGGCCGGAGACTGTGCAGTCCCAGAAAAGGAAGGATACACTTGAAACCTATTTCATGGATGAAAAAGGAAAAGTACTGGTTACCGGTCGGAGTGTGGGTGACAAAATTGCTTCTGGCAAAGTACATGTCATTAAGGACATTTCAGGCTTATCTTCCTTTAAATCCGGAGAAGTGCTGGTAGCAGATACCACTACCCCTGACTGGGAACCTGTTATGAAAAAAGCAGCAGCCATCATTACCAACAAGGGAGGACGGACATGTCATGCGGCTATCGTCAGCCGTGAACTTGATATCCCGGCAGTGGTGGGTGCAGATAACGGCACAGAAAAGCTGAGTTAGGGTATGGATGTTACTGTAAGCTGTGCCGAAGGGGATACGGGAAAAGTCTATGAAGGTGAGCTTTCTTTCCACAAAGAAATTACGGAACTAAAAGACGTGGGCAAACCCAGAACGGAGATTATGATGAATCTGGGAAATCCGGAAGAGGCTTTCTCACTGTCAAAAATACCCAATGATGGGATCGGGCTTGCAAGGCTTGAGTTCATCATTAGCAGTTACATCAAAGTTCATCCGATGGCTTTGATACATATGGAAAAGGTTACGGATAAGGATGTAATTGAAACAATCGGGCAATTAACATATGGTTATTCCAATAAAAGTGAATATTTTGTAGAGAGGCTTGCAGAAGGTGTCGCTACAATTGCTGCAGCATTTTATCCAAAACCGGTAGTGGTGCGTATGAGTGATTTCAAATCCAATGAATATGCAACCCTCATCGGGGGAGAGGATTTTGAGATCAAAGAGAGTAATCCAATGCTGGGTTTCAGAGGTGCCTCCAGATATTACGATGAAAGATACAGGGAAGGATTTGCTCTTGAATGCAGGGCAATGAAAAAGGTAAGGGATGAGATGGGGCTCACCAATCTTATTCTGATGATACCTTTCTGCCGGCGTGTAGAAGAAGCCAGGAAAGTTATTGGAGAAATGGAAAACCATGGTCTGGAGAGGGGTGTTAATGATCTCCAAATCTATATGATGTGTGAAATACCCAGTAATGTTATTTTGATTGATGAATTTAGTAAATACTTTGACGGGTTTTCAATTGGTTCAAATGATCTTACACAACTTACACTTGGGGTTGACCGGGATTCTGAAATTTTGGCTTCAACCTTTGACGAAAGGGATGAAGCTGTGAAGGCGATGGTATCCATGGCAATTAAAGGGTCAATGAGAAACAATAAGCACAGTGGTCTTTGTGGACAGGCTCCAAGTGATTTTCCCGAATTTGCTGAGTTTCTTGTAAAAGAAAGCATCGATTCCATTTCCTTGAATCCGGACTCGGTTTTGAAGATACGTCTCAAAGTGCTGGAAACAGAAAAAGGTATGGGGGATTGAACGGAATTAAAGACTTATACTTTTCCGTTTCGTTCCATAAAGTGATTTTGAAAAAACTTGGAATTGCGGAAACTATGGAAATAAGAGAAATCAATTTTCCGGGAAATATCCCGGATATTTCTATTTTGATAGGCAGTGTTTTCCTGAATTCTAACATGCTTTTTTTGGAATAGGGGAACTAACCATCTTATTCTGGTAGTTTTTCTCCTATCACCACAACAACTAAATAAACTCTCTGCGCACTTCAACCCAAGAATGGGTACTCTCATTTGAATACAACACTGAGTTGATAAATTGGCAGTAAATGATGGAAATACAGTAAAAATTGATTATACAGGGACTCTGGATGACGGAACTGTTTTTGACAGTTCAGAAAATCATGAACAACCACTTGAATTTACCGTTGGTGCAGGACAGGTTATCAAGGGTTTTGAAGAAGCGGTAATCGGCATGGAAGTGGATGAAGAAAAAGAGTTCAGGATTGAAGCCGTAGATGCATACGGCGATGTTAACCCTGAGCTTGTTCAGCATGTGCCCAGAGCCCAGATTCAGATTGATGGTGAGGTTACTCCTGGAGTCATACTTGTCGTTAAAACACCTGAGGGCATGGAATTACCTGCGAAGGTAACAGGAGTTTCAGATTCGGAAATTATTCTCGATATGAACCATCCTCTTGCCGGCAAACCTCTTAACTTTAAAATAAAAGTTGTGGAAATCTCATCCTGATTTTTTCAGGAAAAGATGAAATCCTCATCTTTTCCATTTTTCTAATAACTGCTTTACAGATTATCCAAATCTTGGACCGCCAACGTCAGCATTGTTGTTGTAGCCGCGGCTTTCCCAGTAACCCTGATAGTCCTCATTGGTTACTTCTATTTTCACTATCCATTTTGCCCATTTGTAACCGTATTTTCCTTCAGCAACAAGCTGCAAGGGGAATCCTCTGTCATGAGGCAGGGTTACATCATTGATCTTGTAGGCTACAATAATGTTCTTATCCAGCAGGTAATCCAGTTCAAGGGCTGTGGAATACCCATCTTCGGAATAAAAGATAACTGTTGTTGCCCCTTCCTGCAATCCGGCATCATCAAGCAGGGTTTCCATTTTTACACCTGTCCATTTTGCCGCAAATCCCCAGCCTTCAACACAATCCAGCGGAACTGCCTTTGAGACAGACGGGTAAGACAGTATATCGTCGTATGTCAGGACAGTTGTTTCGTTTACCATTCCGGTTATTTCAAGCCGATAATCGTCCGGATAAAGATACTGTGTTCCTTTAATCGCATTGTTTCGCTGCTCATCAATAGGGGTAAGATCTACACCGTCATATTCCAGTGTTTCAGTCTCGTTTTCATTTATCGGGGATACTTCTGCCTCATCGGGAGTAGTCGATATACACCCGGCTGAAAGCAAGATCAGAATAAGTGTTAAGGTAAACAGGATTTTTTTCATGTGATGGCCACACTCCACATATGAGATTTCTTTGCAAGCTGATATAGCTTTTCATGCATTTTCCGTTCCAAACCAGCCCTTTGTTCGTAGGCAAAATCTTACCAACAGCAGCATCACAGGTACCTCAATTAGTACACCAACGACTGTAGCAAGTGCGGCTCCTGAGGAAATGCCAAACAGCACTGTTGCGGTTGCAATTGCCACTTCAAAGTGATTGGAAGCACCAATCATCGCTGAAGGGGCTGCATCCTCATATGTGAGTTTCAGCATCTTTGCCATTACATACCCAAGAACAAAGATCAGACATGTCTGAAGGAACAGGGGTACTGCAATCCAGAGTATTGTCAGTGGTTGCGCAAGGATTGTTTCTCCCTTGAAACTGAACAATAGTATAAGGGTTACAAGGAGTGCGATTATGGTTACAGGTGTCAGCAGGTGAAGGAAATTATTGTTGAACCATTCTTCTCCCTTTGTCCTGAATATAATTTTGCGTGATAGGTATCCGGCTCCAAGGGGAAGTGCAACGTAGATTCCCACGGACATAGCAAGTGCTTCCCATGGAACAGGGAGATTGCCAACACCAAGGAGGAATCCTCCGAGTGGGCCGTAGAACAGGAGCATTGCAAGGGAGTTGATTGCTACCATTACAAGCGTATGGCAATCATTTCCTTTCGCCAGGTAGCCCCAAACCAGTACCATTGCGGTACATGGAGCAATTCCCAGCAGAATACAGCCTGCAAGATAACTTCTCCAAAGTGGTATTTCCAGCATCTTTATGCCTTCGACAAGCACCACTGTACCTTCGCCGTAGGTTGCACCTACGGGGAGATCAAGTCCCAGAGGCATCTTGACTAGATCTACTGCATCAGGTCCGATGAAATGAAGGAATACGGTGCCAAGGAAAAAGATTGAGATAGCATACATTGTGAAAGGCTTGATTGCCCAGTTTATGAAGAGAGTCAAGCTTACCGGTTTCAGATTCTGGCCTGCTTTGATGACTTCCCCGAAATCGATCTTAACCATAATGGGATACATCATGAAGAAAAGACAGATTGCAATAGGGATTGAGACAATTGGTGCTCCATCCGAGTAAATTGCAATGCTGTCAAGATAAAGGGCCAGTCCGGGTGCGAATTTACCAAGTAGTATGCCAGCAATTATGCACAGGAAAACCCATACTGTAAGATATTTCTCAAAAAAACCAAGTCCTTTTGGTCCCACCGGGGGGCAGCTCTCTTCACCCATAGTTGTATGTCTCCCATGTTTCAATAATTATTGAAATGCTTTTGTCGTATAAGAGAATTGTGGTTTCAATTAAATTTGAAATGGATTTCAACTATAGGTCAAACGATGACTATTTTGTTGGAAATATTACCTAAAACTTATTCTCCTGCGATAGATTTATAAAAAATACTGCTATTTAGACCTTAACACAACAGCGTGCGAGAGTAGCCAAGCGGCCAACGGCGATGGACTCAAGATCCATTCTTGTAGGAGTTCGTGGGTTCGAATCCCCCCTCTCGCACCATTTTTCTGGATGTGATTTATTCTGTCTGAATCTTTCAGCTATGAAGATGTTATCGATGGCGTCAAATCTGCCATAAAACAGGCACAAACCGTTCTTCCGAAAGACGTAGTTCAGGCACTTGAAAAAGCTGAAAAAAGCGAATCCGAAGATGTGGCTAAATCGCACCTGCAGGCAATCCTGAAGAATGTGTCTATTGCAAAGGAAAAAAGCATCCCAATGTGCCAGGATACGGGAATTTTTATTTTCAAGGTTGAAATTGGAAGGAATATTGTACTGCCATTTAATCTGGAGGAAGCTCTCAGGGAAGCACTCAGACAAGCTACTCTTGAAATACCGCTTCGTCCAAATGCCGTTCATCCGATTACTCGCCACAACAGCAATGATAACACCGGAGTCGGTCTTCCTGATATCAAATATTCTTTTATTGATGAGGATGAACTACGTGTTACTGTCGTACCCAAAGGTGCCGGGTCTGAGAATATGAGCGTTCTTAAAATGATGAACCCTACTGAAGTAAACTCAATTGATGATTTCATACTTGAATCGGTTTTCAATGCCGGGGGGAAACCGTGTCCACCTGTGATTGTAGGTGTGGGTGTTGGTGGTTCCTTCGACAAATCCGCAATTCTTGCAAAAACATCCCTGCTACGTGATGTTCAGGATATGGACGAAGAAGAACTTCACCTTCTTCGCAGGATTAATTCACTGGGTATCGGTCCAATGGGTATGGGTGGAGACACTACTGCGTTGGCAGTTCATATTAACAAGGCACATTGCCATACTGCATCCCTGCCGGTTGCAATTAACATCCAATGCTGGGCTAATCGACATTCGACTGTTGTTTTCAGGAGGGGCTCTCAGTGGAACATCATCTGAAGACTCCACTCTACAGGGATGACATTCTTGATCTGAAATGTGGGGATGTTGTTTACCTCTCAGGAACGATACTGACGGCTCGTGACGAAGCACATGCACGTATGCTTGAATACAACGAAAAAGTTGAAAAACTTCCCTTTTCTCTTGATGGTGCTGTTATCTATCATTGCGGTCCTCTCATGAAGCAAATCGAAAATGGCTGGGAAGTTGTGGCTGCAGGACCTACCACAAGTGCCAGGATGATTTCCATGACACCTTCTTTGCTGGATTTGTACGATGTGCATGTCCTTATCGGGAAAGGTGGGATGGATGGCTTATCGGCTTCTTTTGAAGGACGTTGCATCTACCTTGCCTACACGGGTGGTTGTGCTGCCCTTGCAGCCCGGGCAATTAAAAAGGTAAAGACTTTTCACTGGCCGGATCTGGGTATGGCTGAAGGTGTATGGGAACTTGAGGTGGAAAACTTTGGTCCCCTTATCGTCGGAATGGATGCAATAGAAAACGATCTGTTTTCTAATATAAAAGAAAAAGCAAAAGGGCTGATTGGTTAACTCACGTTTTTAGATAAAGAACGTGAATGCAGCCCATGCGACCAATGTCATAACGATTGAATGCTTAAGACCAGCTGATATCTCGCCTTCTCCCATCTGTCCTGCGACAAGACCGGCAACAAATCCCTGGATTACAGAAGCGTGGAACAGTAATCTTCTGAATGTATCCGGATCAAATGCACCTATGAAACGACTTCCTGCACCCGCAGCAGCTGCAGCCTGCCCGGCTTCTGCCATTGTGGGTACAAAGCGGGATGACAGCATCAGGATGACAAAAATAAAGACAAAGAATGCCATGTATACAATAACCACGTAAACCATCATGTTCGCATTTCTTTCTCTTTGCAGTGTCTTGATTTCACTTGCATCTCTTGCAGCTGCTTCCAGCACGTATGTAACACGTCCTCCAGCCCTGTTTGCCTGTGTAATCAAAGCTACCGTTCTGGATATAAGGGGAGTGTTCATTCTTGCTGCAAACTGATCAAGCGTATTTTCGAATGAAATACCCCATGACAGTGAAGCATCCATTTTCTTAATTTCAGGTGTAAGAGCCCCGTATTCACCACGTGTAACGGTATTAACCGCTCCCGGCAGCGTTAGCCCTGCACGACCCATTTCAGCAAGATCCCGAAGGAAGTTTGGAAGTGATTCTTCAATCCTGTTAATTGTCTTACGCTTCCTGTTGTATGTGACTGCAGGTGGGGCTATCAGTATCAAGACTGTGAAAATAATCACATCGTCAATTAAGATAGTTCCTCTTGTTGCCTGGAAACCAAATAAGAAAAATAATAACGCAGCAGGCGTGCTGAATATGAATGCATACTCCGGATACTGATAAAATGAATTCCTTGGGTCTCGCAAGAATTGCCTGAGCTTTACAAATTGTCTGGATTCCTCAAGCCTCTTTTCAATATGAAGGTCTTCTCTTTCCAGCAATTCTT
Organism: Methanohalophilus levihalophilus; assembly: GCF_017874375.1. Taxonomy (NCBI): domain Archaea; kingdom Methanobacteriati; phylum Methanobacteriota; class Methanomicrobia; order Methanosarcinales; family Methanosarcinaceae; genus Methanohalophilus; species Methanohalophilus levihalophilus. The sequence continues at coordinate 609,859 of NZ_JAGGLK010000001.1, read as the reverse complement.
CTTCAGTAAGCCGGTAATCGAGATTTGTTTCTTCCTGTTTTTTACCAAAGACCTTCATTTTATTCCTCCGGGGTAAGGGTACTTATTACTACCAGGAACATTATGCTTCCAATTGGTACGATGGCATATATTAGCAAGTAAAGGAAGACTGTTTGTGCTCCACCCATTATCGACATGATGGATATGACTATAATCAGGAAAAGCGGGCCTGCGACAAATGCCGTTACATATGTCTCCCCCAGCAATCCCAATGTTTCCAGGAATTCCTTCTGTCGTTGCCTGTTTTCAACAATGTATTGTTCCGTCTTAATCTTAAAATAAGGCTCCAGTTCTCCTCCGGAAGTAACCACTGTTATTGCACCCTGCAAAAATTCCTGCATCATTGGTGAAGGGGTTGTCTGGGCGAGGTTCTTCATTGCAGTTACCAGATCCTTTCCGAGTACTTCCATATCCCTTACAAGATAGCGTGCTTCGGTTGAGACTTCTCCGTATATCTTGTTCAGCGCAAGAGATCTGAAGAGTTCTACCGGCAAAACACCAGCACCCGACATTGCAGTCATGTAGTTAATTGCATAGGGGAGGATTTGCTCGATGTTTCTTTTCCTGTTAGATGCCATTATTGAAGGGTAGAATACAAACGTTTTGTAGATAACAGCCATGCAGAAGGCTATAGTTAACAGGCTTCCGAAAAACTGTATTATCAGCAGCTTGTATGGTACAAGCCATCCCATCCATGCAGGGATCATAAGTCTGCTGCCTGGCAGATCAGGAACTCCAAATATGAATAAGATCAAATTGAATAATAGTAATATCAGGACTGTGCTCAAAATTGCGGTTAACAGGGCACCTGAAAGATACATGTCGTATCCGAGATTCATCCTGTTTTTCAGGAGATCCATCCTGAGGTTGTAATATTTATCCTTTCTTTGTTTGAAATGTTTTCCAAACAAAGAGTAGGCATAAACAAAATAGCTGTTAGTCATACCAGATCCTGTTCCACAAGCTTCATTATGGTTTCCGGTTCTCTCTTATAAGCCACTACAATCTTGGAGAAATCCTTGAAGTTACTGATTCCTTTTCTTCTGGCCCATTCGAGAACGTCCTGGCGCTGTTGCAGTTCTAATTTCACCCTGGCTTCATCCCAACCCCTGTTTTCCATGACGCTTTCGACAACATAGGATCTTCCGGAATACTGGAAGGAATCCTTTGCTGCATTCCACACAAACACTTCATTTGTCAGCAATTCTCCGGTACGGGGATCAACACCTACAATTTCCGTAATGGATTTGCTACGCCTGACGCGTTCAGATCCAACTTTTACCTGTGCCTGTACGGATACAATATCCAGAGCCTGGATCATTATTCTTGGAACATTAATTGGGGGGTTTTCCAGCCTGTGTACAATGGACTGGACAGAATCGGCGTGTATAGTTGAGAATGTGGTATGTCCTGTAGACATTGCCTGGAAAAGAACGTAAGCTTCAGAACCACGAACTTCTCCCACGAGGATGTATTCGGGACGCTGTCTTAGCGCTGCCCTTAGAAGCTCGTACATCTCAATGGATCCCTTTGATTCCCCGCTAAAGGCTTCTCTTGTAACACCGGGGATCCAGTTGGGGTGTGCTAGGTTTAATTCGCGGGTATCTTCAATGGATACGATTTTCATCTCGGGCTGGACAAACATTGAAACTGCGTTCATCGCAGTTGTCTTACCTGATGCAGTACCGCCTGAGAAAATTATGCTTTTACTGGATTCCACAGCAAGCCACATGTACGCCATCATAGCGTTGGAGAAGGTATGGAAATCCACAAGTTCTGCCGGAGTAATTGGGTTTTCATTAAAGCGACGAATGGTGAATGTGCTTCCCCTTGTGGTAATTTCTCTTCCAAGGGTTAACTGGATCCTTGACCCATCAGGCATTGTGGCGTCGAGAAGCGGGTTAGCAACGGAAATATGTTTTCCACAGATCTGTGCCATCCTGATTACAAAGGAATCCGCTTCCTCGTCGGTGTCAAACTGGACGATTGAAGGAATTGATTCATATTTCCTGTGATAAACGTAAACCGGAGTCTTCGGTCCGTCACAGGATATATCCTCAATATCGAGATCGCGCATCATTGCGTCTATCTTCCCGTAGTTCAGGAAATCCCTGATAATGTGGTAAATCACTTTTTCACGGACAAGTGCAGATGTTTCAATGGAGTAATCCCTCAGGAATTGCAGGAATTCGTCCCGGAGTAGTTTCTCTGCATTGGTCCGGCTGGTTTCACTGAGGCTAATATCTATAGACTCCACGAGACGTTCCTTGACATTTTCCAGCAGTTCTTTTTCACTTGCGGACAATAAGGGCTCAAGGACTGTGTACATGTATTCGTGGATGTCAGTATCATATGTTATCCGTACATAGGAATAGGGTGGATTAATAGGATAAAGTTCAACTTCTCTTTGTGCAGTTCCCGCAGGCATCGAAAGATCGACAAGGGGTCCATCCTTTGTAATGTCATAATCTTCAAATTTGAGCTTGCTTGCCGTAAGTAATCTGCCAATCTTCTTGTAGAAAGGTTCTTTTCTTATCTCGGAAACTTCCGGTTCAATTGCTTTTGCCTTCTCTTCGGTAATTTCCCGAATTGCATCTTCCCAAACCTTTTCGATTTCCTCTGGAACCTTTCCTAATTTGTCAACGGTAATGTTCTCTGAAAGTTCTGCAGTTTCCTGTAGGGATTCTGCGTGCACATCTTCTTCAGTAATTGCCGTAAAACCATCATCACTTTGCAGGTCGTCCAGTGCTTTTTCCAGCAAATCGCCGGCTTCACTATCTTCGGTCACAATCTTTTTTTCAACTTCCTTGTCTGTGACTTTTTCTGCCAGTTCTTCACTTTTTATATCTTTTTGTATTTCCTCTTCTGCATTGGACAGTTGAGTATTTGAAGCTTGATCCATTAAGTACCACCCATTGTTATACGAACATGGCTTTTACCCTGCTGAAGAATCCAAGTCTCTCTACAACAGGTTCTGCAGGTTGAAGCGAATATTCCGGAACATCAATTCCCACCAGCATTGCTGCTGTTCTTTTCAGGGTAAAAGCTGCTTCAGATTGCGGATATTTCGATACTACAGGAGTTTGTAAGGATAATGCTTTTGCAATCATAGGATCATTTGGGATTTCGGACAAAATGTTTGTTCCCAGAGTTTTCTGGATCTTGGCCTTCAGGCCGCTTTCAAGATTTCCATTGATCCTGTTTACTATAACTCCTTCAATGTGCTTGCCGTAACTTTTTGCTACTTTTGCAGATTTTAAGGTGTCAACTATTGACGTAATGTCATCATTGACTACAAGAACTATTTTGTCAGATATCTGGAACGGAACAAGCGCATTCTTGTTTAGTCCCGGAGGTGTGTCAATAATAATATGATCGTAGTCATCCAAAATTGGTTCTATAGAACTTTTTAGCCTTTCGATGTTTGAATTCTGGTATGAATCCAGTGAAAGACTGCATGGAAGTACTTTAAGCCCGGCGGGTCCCTCGTAAATCGCGTCCTGTATTTTTGCAGTTCCCTTCAAGACATCATAAAAATTGACTGTAATTTCATCGAGTTTCATAAACATGCCTACGTTGGGCATGCCAAGATCTGCATCAATTAAAAGCGTTTTTTCTCCGAGTCCGGCCAGAGCAGTTGCAATATTTACTGAAAGCGTAGTTTTGCCTGTTCCTCCCTTCCCGGAAGCTATAACGAATACACTGCTCACCATCTCATGTCCCCTACAAATATATCTATAAATTTAATATAATCTATTTTCTATTATTTTTTTCTCTTACTTAATGTTTCGGTGTATATAATAATTATGATTACATTATAATGATGATGATAATGATATATAACCCTTTTTAATAGCGGCTTAAATAAGTTTATTACTCGGTAGCAAGTTAACGATAATTAGTTCAAGGTGACAAGAAATGGAGCTCAAGGTTCAACCAATAGACATTCAGGTCGGGAAATACAAGGTAATTCTCAATTCCATTGACGCAAAGGAACTCGGGGTATACGAGGGTGACAGGGTACGCGTTACCGGGCATGTTACGGTAACTGCGATTGTTGACTTCACGGAAGACATGATTGGGCCTGGAATGATTGGCCTTTATCATGAAATTAAGGAAGATCTGAAACGTGAGTGGACTGAAATCGTAGAGGTGGAGCCAGCTGAAAAACCTCGCTCTGCTCGCATAATTCGTAAAATAATGGATGGGGCCAAGCTGGAGCAGGATGAAGTTCATGAGCTTGTAAAGGATATTGTTGAAGAGAATCTTAGTGAAATTGAAATTGCTGCATTTCTTGCGTCCACTTATATTAATGACATGACAGATGATGAAACCGAGTGGCTTACAAGAGCCATGATTGATACCGGTGAAAAGCTGGAATTCGCTACCAATCCAATAATGGACAAGCATTCAATCGGTGGTGTCCCTGGTAACAAGATATCATTGCTGATTGTTCCAATTGTTGCAGCCAATGGATTGTTGATTCCCAAAACCAGCTCCCGTGCCATTACCGGGGCAGGTGGCACTGCGGACCTGATGGAAATACTCGCTCCTGTGGAGTTTTCTGCTTCCGAAGTCAAAGAGATGACCGAGAAGGTTGGTGGCGTTCTTGTCTGGGGTGGTGCTACCAATATTGCACCTGCAGATGACAAACTAATCAAGGTTGAATACCCGCTTTCCATTGATCCCCACTGTCAGATGCTGGCTTCAATTATGGCAAAGAAAGGTGCTGTAGGCGCTACACATGTCGTTATGGATATTCCAACCGGACCAGGCACCAAGATTAAGGATGTTCATGAAGGGCGGAAACTTTCCAGGGATCTGATTAACCTCGGGGAACGCCTGGGCATGGATGTGGATTGTGCACTTACTTATGGTGCATCCCCTGTGGGAAGAACTGTTGGTCCTGCACTTGAAGTACATGAGGCATTGAAGGTACTTGAGACACTGGAAGGTCCTAACAGCCTGATTGAAAAGAGTACCGTTCTTGCAGGAATGCTGCTTGAAATGGGTGGCGTTGCATCCCCGGGACAGGGTCAGGAACTTGCTCTTGAGACCCTGAAAAACGGGAAGGCCCTTGCCAAATTTAAGGAAATTATTGAAATCCAGGGTGGAGATCCGAATGTAACTTCTAATGATATCCAGCCCGGACAGTACACTGCTGATCTCGTATCTCCGGCAACGGGATATGTTCTTGAATTCAGAAATAAGCGCATTGTCCAGATTGCAAGGACGGCAGGTGCTCCCAATGACAAGGGTGCAGGTGTGCGGATTCACAAGAAGCATGGCGAGGTTGTCAAGAAAGGTGAGCCGATTTTAACAATTTATGCTGACAAGGAAAAAAAGCTGGAGGAAGCAATCAAGAGTGCCCAGCGTGATCTTCCAATTGTTGTTGAGGGCATGTTGCTTGAAAAGGTTCCATCTATCAAGGAACTCTGAGGCTTTGTCTCATGTCAGATTCTCCTACAGAAAAACGGATAGTCATACTTCGTCTCGGGCATCGTCCGGAGAGAGATAAGCGAATTACCACACATGTAGCGTTGACTGCAAGGGCTTTTGGTGCCGAAGGCATGCTGCTTGCTTCCGAAGACAAGGGTATTGTCAGATCAGTTAGTGATGTGGTTGAGCGATGGGGCGGTGATTTCTATATCAAGCACAATGTTAGCTGGAAAGCTGCTATTCGGGATTGGAAGGAAGCGGGCGGTAAAATCTGCCATCTTTCCATGTATGGGATAAACTTGCCTGATGCAATAGAGTCAATGAAACTGCCTGACAAGCTTATGATTGTCGTAGGTGCTGAAAAAGTACCATTTGAAATCTATGGGCTTGCAGACTGGAACGTTGCGGTAGGCAGCCAACCGCATTCGGAAGTTGCAGCAGTTGCAGTAACCCTTGACAGGCTTTCAGAAGGCAATGATCCACTTAAGAATAAGAAGTTTGAAGGGGCAAAACTGGAAGTTGTTCCCACCGAATGCGGGAAGCAGGTAATTGAGAACCCTGATTAATCTTTCTTTTTTTCCGCTTTTGGGCCTTTGTGCAAAGGTTTTCTTTCGTAACCGCCATACCCACGGTGCTTTTTATCGCCCTGCTTGCTGAACTGGCTTACGAGTATTTCCTCCAGTTCATCATCGGTAATTTCTTCTTCATTTATTGATTTTTTTTCGGCCACGAAAGCTCCCTCAAAGCACTTTTATGAATGGGTTATGATCGATAAACTCGGTATCAATGCCGGTTTTATCCCGAATTGTAGTAGTCAGCTCTTCCATACCGGGATTCTCAGTGGCATAGTGGGTTGCATCAACAAGCAGCATATCGGTAAAGTCACGGATGATATTATGCTTAAGCTCGGCAGAAACGTAGGCATCAACTCCCATTTTCCGGGCTGATTCAAGATATTCAGGGTTAAAACCACTGCCTCCAAAAACCATTACCTTGGTGATAGATTCTTTTTCCCCTACATACTGAATAGTTGTGTCAAGGGATTTTGAGACATGATGTACAAAGATGTCAGCTGTACAGTCATCAATAAAGCCTACTCTCCCGGCCTCCAGTTCTTCAACACCTTTCAATCCTAGGCGTTTTGCAAGAACATCATTAATTCCTCCTGCTGCCTTATCGAAGTTGGTGTGCATTGAGTAAATGGAAATGCGGTTTGCAAGAGCTTTTTCAAGCAATGCTGCAAAACCAGTGGAAATGCTGTTTATTGAATGGAATATGAAAGGGTGATGCACAACCAGCAGGTCAGCATCAATGTCCGCTGCTCTTTCTATTACGTATCCTGTGGCATCAAGAGCAACGGCTATCTTGTTTATGTCGTTGTTGAGATCAAGATTCAGGCCGATTTTTCCTTCATCGAAATCTTCTGCAAGTTCAGGAGATGCAATTTCTTCAAGTGTTCTGACCACTTCATAAAGGTGCATGGGTATTGATTGGTTGGTTTTTCTTATGAATGTGTCGTTTTTTTGGAGATCTTGGTTTGATCCAGACTTTTAAAGACAAATTAGACAGACTTATATAAAACAAGAATTACCTCTAATGAAGACAATTGAGAAAGATAAGGTGGTACGTGAAAACATGAAAGCAGCAGTTTTAATTTTGTGTCTATGTCTAAGCTCATTATTTCTTTCCGGCTGTGTAGACAATCTGGATCTGATGGCTGAGGAAACTGAAAATATTACTTTTTCAGCCAGGTTGGATGTTTATGTGAAGGAAAGTGATGGGACTCCGTACTATGCCCGTGAGGAAATTCACTTTGATGCTTTCAAGATAAAAGCAGACGCCACATCCTATGATCCTTATAAGGAATACCTTGGTACTGATCTTGTGGAAAAGGTCTCAGATAAGAATTACCCCAACTCAAATGGACACACAACTTTCTATTTCATTGACGAGTTAGCTCCTGATGAGATTGTCAGGCTTTGTGTGATGAGGAGTCTTGATGAATCTGTTTGTGAGCAATTTGACTATGCAGATCTGGATGATTTACAAACGGAGGAAGGAGAACGCGTAATCATCAAGAAAGAGATAACCGTTATTAAAAATTAAAATTTGTAACTGTGTCCTGCATCCAAACCACTAAAATATCGAATATTTTATATAACTCAAAAGAGTTCATAGATATGGTGTGGTATGATTAATCATTTCGAGCATTATCTTGCGGAGGATTGTCCGTACGGTGATGAGACAACTGATCTTCTTTGCATTAGCGGAAAAGGCACAATTGAGATAATTTCAAGAGACGCAGGAGTAGCTGCCTGCACTGATGATCTCGCTGAGTTTTACCGTAAACGAGGATTGGATGTTGTAGCTTATGTTGCAAATGGTTGCTCATTCGATGCTAACACTGTTCTTTTTTCGGCCAGTGGTGATCTACGGACAATTTTCAAACTCTGGCGGGTTTCCCAGACTTTTCTTTCGATGACCTGTGCTATTGCAGGAAAAACACGGGAAATGGTTGAAGCGGCAAAAGCAGTAAACCCGGACGTCCTGATAGCCACAAGCAGGAAAACACATCTTGGTTTCAGGAAATATGAGTTAAAGGCTGTGAAAGCCGGCGGTGGCATACATCATCGCAATTCCCTCAGTGATTCGATTCTAATTACACAAAATCATCTTGAAGTCGCCGGGCCGGTGGAAAAACCCAATGCTGTCAGGAAAGTAGAAATTGAACCCCGGGATGATAAGGACGCTTTCCGGTATGCTAAGATTGCAGATATGCTCCTGCTGGATCATTACACTCCAGATAAACTCGATGTTCTTGTCCCGCTTCTCAGAACTATAAACCCATGTCTTGAAATTGCAGTTGGTGGAATCAATGCAAAGGATGTGGCTGCATATGCACCATATGCGGATGTCATTGTAACAACCGCTCCTTATTATGCAATGCCACTTGACATGACTTCAACAATAAAACGAATCGAAAGCTGAAAACGGGATTTCAGTAAAACCCCTTGTCAAATCACTATTCTTTCAGGATTTGCATAAATGTAAAGATTAGGCTTGCGTGCAAATCCAACAAGTGTCACATTATTTTCCTGTGCAAGCTTGATTCCCTGATCCATTGGTGCGGCTTTGCTTACCATAACCGGGATCCTTGCATTTACTGCTTTTCCGACCATTGTGACGGATAGCCTGCCGGAAGTTGCCATGATGCATTTGTGTAGCTTCACACCATCAAGCGCGGCTTTCCCAATTGCTTTGTCGACAGAAGATGCCCGGCTGACGTCTTCGCAGAATGCGAGCACTTCCCCTTCAGGGCTTGCAATGATGGTTGAATGTGCGCCACCGGTACGCCTCCAGATTTTACCTTCTTCAAAAATATGATCAATAAGGTCGAAGAGTGTATCTTTTTTGACTCGTATATCGGGGTCAGGGGCAGTCTTGTTTTTTGTAAGCTGGTGGAATTTCCATAACGAGCAGTCACACAGGTATGATGAAACAATTTCATCCTTGCTTTTGGTAGGTTCCTTTGTTTTGCAAAGCAACTTGCTACCGTCAAATTCAATTGATGAAATTTCATTAGCACTGCTGACATGACCTTCAGCTATAAGGTGGCCTACGGTCATCTCTTCAAGTTCTCTTGGACTTGCTAAAAAAGAAGAAATATAATTGTCATTCAGGAAAACGTCATACATTTCCTCAATGACAACGTCCACACTGATCTCTTTTGGAGTTTCATCTCCCTTGATCTCAATGCAGTTCATGGAAACATAAGGAGCGGTTTCATCCCGCTCCTCTTCTTTCCACGTGATTTTTGTTTTTGGCTTCTTATCGAAATGCCAGTCGTCCTGACTCATGCTTTCTCTTTGAGTTCCTTGACCTTTGCAAAGAGCTGTTTCATGGTATCTTCATTGCTCTTTGTAAATTCAAAGGGTGAGTCAGTAAATGGCTCGAAGTAGACTGGTACGTTGTCCAGCCTGTAGAATGTACCATCACATTCGAATGCATCGATAACACCTGGCAGGAGAACATCTGCACCTGATGGGGTTGGACCCGGTGCAATGTCAATACAAACCATTGGTATGTTACAGAGGTACTTTGCAGAATCTGCAGGAGTGTGTCCCACAAGGTCAGCACCAAGTACAAGGGCTGCATCAACATCGTGTTCCCTCAGCAGATCAACACATGAAGTCTCTCCAGGGTTATACCTTGGATATCCGCGTCCGAAGTCAAGTGCGAATGGATATCCATAGAGGTAGGATGCAATCTGGTTGAACCCTGCAACATTGCAGTGTCCACGAAGCGCACCGATCCTGAATTTAGTGCCATGGTTGTTGTTGAGTTCCTTGATAAAGTTCAGTGCCATTTCGATATTGCGGTGCTTACCGAATGATGAACTTGCTCCAAGACCGACGTTCACGCTTCCGAATTTGGCTTCAAGCATCATTTCAACCATTTCTTCCATTACGGAAATCGGTACACCGGTAACCTGCTCCACAGAGTGGTGTGGTGTTTTCCCGTTAAGAATGGTATTCAATGCATTCAGCAGCTCGTAGTCACTGTTTTGCTTGAGCTGGATGTGCAGGTCAGAAGCAACTGCAGTGTCTGTCTTACGTGGGTCAACGGTGATTACTTTCCTGTCAAACCTGCCTCTCTTTGTCCAGTAACCCCTTGGGAAAAGGGCGTATTTGGACATGTGCCTTGGCATTGAAGCAAGTGGATTTGTTCCCCAGTAAATGTTCAGGTCAGAACGGTTCTTTGCTTCTCCACAGGTGGATGTAGCAAGACCTGCTTCCTGAATACCCATACAGGTAGGTCCGTGGCAGATAGTTGCATTGGAGTCAACTGCACCGCCAAGATATTCGCCCATATGAAGACCAACTTCCTGGGCTTCACAGGATGTTTCACTTCCCATGAAAAAGAGAGGTCTTCTGGAGTTAGCAAGAATTTCGGCAGCTTTATCGAGAGCTTCTTCCCAGCTTACCTTGACAAACTTGCCGTCTTTCTTGATCATTGGGTCCTTTATACGGTGTTCACTTACAACTTCCTGGAACTTACCGTTACCCATTTTACAGGCATTTTTTACAGTGATGCTGTTGTCCTTGAGTTCTACCTGGATGTCTTCACATGAACCTCCGCAAACAGGACATACTACATTCTTGACAACCATTTCACTCACCTCCATAGTATAATTTCTGTACGACATCCTCGGCGCTGAGCACCTCTTCGTCACTTGGTTCCACGGTTACAGGGCTTCCCTTGTAAAGTGGGGAACCGGTGGAGAATGTCCATGGGTCGACTACAACGTTTGACCAGATGGCGCGGGGCATAAAGACATCTCCGCACACTACACTGTCAGTGCATTTTGTGTTAACCACGATTGAGTGCTTGCCATCAGTGCTGGTAACTTTTACCTTTTCAGGGCATCCCAGCATGTTAAAATCTTCCGGGGAAATCCAGCAGACAGCACATTCATCCATGTAATCCTGGCTGTATTTGTTTCCACCTTTTGCAAGCCTTCCTTCATCAATAGTACTTCCGGTGTTGAGTAAGAATTTCATTGTTGTCACCTCACAGATCCGGATTAGTTTCTTTTCCTGCGTACAGGATACCCTTTGGCTTCTTGGCAATTGCATAGTCACCAACAAACTTCTTGAAAGTGCCATCGCATGCAACATCTCCGAATTCCAGATTGGATTCCTCGCCATCAGCCTGCATTCCAGGTGTGAATTTCAGGATGTGTCCGCCGACAACAATTGTGCCGCCGCTCATTTCTGCGCCGACTGCACGGATTGCGTCACCTTTTACCACAATAAGCCCGCCGGTCTGGTGAAGTCCACAGAAGTTCTCAATGGAGCCACCGATAATGATTTCTCCGCCTTCCATTCCGCCACCAATCTGGCTGCGGGCATTTCCGTCAACCATCAGGCGTCCGCCTTTCATACCATGCCAGCTTCCGCGGTATGCAGAACCGACATGATCGCCTGCGTTTCCTTTGATGTGGAGGACTCCTCCAGTCATCTCCATTCCAGGCCATGAATCTGCATCACCTTCGACGACAATTTCTCCGCCAGCCATTTCAGATCCCACATGCATTCCTGTGGAACCCTTTACGGTAATCTTTCCGGCTGTCATTTTCGCGCCAATGAGTTTTACGCGTGAAGTATCGCCGTTGATTACAATGCTGGTATCCTCTGCTGAGTTTCCTCCATCTCCTTCTACATCAAAGAAGTCTGAAAGAGGGAATTGGGTTGGACCCTGCCAGACAAGCAGCTGCTTTATTTCAGCATTTCCTTTGCCTGCAAACTCATCAGGAGTAATCACGTCTGCTTCAACTTTAAGATCTATTTCTTTGTTTAGTGTAAGTATAACCTCTGCCATTCAAATCACTTCTCCGCATTTACCTGTACATGTGTCTCGTGTTCACCGTGACAGCGGTTGGGTTTGTAAGGTATTTATCAGGGGTTGGATAGTGGTTGAATCCGATGGAGTAGTACTTGAACCACTCTTTTACATCCGCAAGCATGTCTTTCTCAGCGGCATCATCAACAGAAATGTCACTGTAGAATGTTCTCTGTGTTGGGATTGAAACGACTTCCCCATCCTTTACGGCTATTTCGCCGTCTTTGATTGTGTATGCTACACTTCCGAATTTCCTGATAAGATCCTCGTGGTTATTGACATCCAGCTTTGTCGGGTCAATGTCGTAGACAGTTACATCACCGTCTGCGCCAACTCCGAGGCTTCCCTTCCTGTGGACCATACCAATGGTCTTTGCAGGATTGGCACGTGTGAGGATTGCAAGATCATAAAGTGACATTTCCCTGTCAACACCGCCAAGTTCACTGCGGTCGTTTGCCCATTTATGACATTCATTGAATGTCTGCTCCCTGAAGGATTCGGACATCAACCAGGTCATGATAAGTGGGTATTTTGTGAATGGACCGCCGTTTGGACTGTCGGTTGTCATGATTGCCTGCCATGGGTTGTCAATAAGCAAAAGGCATTCAAGACCCATTGCCCACTGGACACTGTGTACGGGGTTGCTCTTGAGGTATGTGAACGGACAAACACCGGAACCACATTCCAGATCGACATCACAGTTTGACCATTTGCCGCCTGTCAGTACTGCTACATCATGGATTGAAGGACCATCACCGGTCATACAGGTTGCTTCTCCGAACGGTACGCTGCCACTGTCAATGACTACATGCTCGTTCTTGTTGATGTAGTCTGCAAGTGGCTTGACACCGGATTCAAAGTCTCTCCAGGATGTACCGGCAAATGCATTAAACTGCATATGGGTCAGGTAAACAGATTTATCCCTTGATGGATCGATCTTTGTTTCTGCCCAATCAACGCCAATATCCTGTTTAGCTTTGATCTTGGATGGAATTGCCAGGGATTCGAGAGTTGTCTCATAGCACCCGGGGTGTCCAAGGTTGTTTGCGTGCAAGTGCATTGGCATTGGGATTCCAAGCTCTTCGTTGAGCTCACAAAGGCCTTTGATCATTTCCCTTGGGGTTACTTCAAAGTGGATGTTAGCTTCATCCAGTGAACTGATGTTTTCACCCCAACCCCAGTTCTCGACACCAGCAGGGTTGACACATTTTATACCATATGTCTTATGCGCTTTCATCATCCATGCAATGTAAGCAGCTGCCTTTTCCATGTCACCTTCTTTGAGGTACCTCATCATGAACCAGTTGTTACCCAATACAAGGTAGCCACCCATATCCAGCATTGGGATAGAGCGCATTTCCTCGTGGGTGTGCCTGGCTTTCATTGGCGGCACAGCGGCTTCAAAAGCAGTTGTGTAACCCATCTGGGCGTATTCATAACCTTCAAGATAGACTGTTTTGGTTGTTTCGCCGGATCCGGAGTGGGTAATATCGGTTTTTGCTTTGTTGTACTTGTAGTGGTCTTCAGGTCTCATGAGTCTTCCGGAGTTGACCTTTGATCCTGCAATGTGTGTGTGTGAATCCACACCACCAGGCATTACGGTCTTACCGGTCGCATCTACAACCTTTGCGTCTTTCATCTCAGCATCGGAAAGACCGGCAACGATTTTTCCGTCTTTGATGAAAACATCCTTGATTTCCCCGTTTATTTCGTTGAGGGGGTCGAAAACATAACCATTCTTAACTATAAGTGCAGATGCCATTTTTATACCACCTCTCTTTTCTCGAGCCAGATTGCAGATGTCGGGCAGATAAGTGCGCAAGCGCCACATGATCCGCAAGCTTCCTGATCGATTACTTTGATTGCACCATTCTCTACTTCCAGGAGTGGTTTATCATCAATGTCGTTGAGGGCACCGGCTGCAATTGCAGCGTCTGATTCTGAGTTGACCGGACATACGATTACACAGTTGCCACAACCAAGGCATGCATCCCTGTCTGTAACCAGAGTGGATGTGAGTGCCGGTGTAGCAGAGGGCTTGTCAACAAGTTTCTTCTCAAAGACATTCTTCTTTGCCATTTCCGGTACAATGGCTGTCTTCCTCACATCAATTGCATTAACAGGGCAGGACACTGCGCACGCTCCACAGTATATACATGCGTCAGGTCTCTGTGCGACTTTATCCACACGTTCTCCAACTTCCCATTCAGGATTGAAGAGTGCATTGCATGGGCAGACATCCACACAGGTGCGGCAGGCCTGACATGTATCTTCGGCACGTTCCCATGTGCCTGCAAAAGGTTTCTCAACAGAAATTGCATTTGTTGGACAGACTGAAGCACACCATCCACAGTGCACGCAGCAATCATTGTCAATGTTAGTCTGGCCTTCTACTTTTGCAACATTATCGTTTGAAAGCCACTGTTCGACTTCAATGCAACCCTGTGGGCAAATCTGTTCGCAAAGTCCACAGTGCACACAGTCATCATTTACAGTAGTGGGTTTAATAGAGCCGTTGATGTATGTTTCATCGGTTATTGGCTTTCCATCTTCTCTCATTTCTAATGCGCCGGTTGGACAGACTTTTGCACACATTGCACATGTGATACAGGTATCTGGCCTGATATCTAAAAAATCCTTGTCCAAGAGGCCACGGGCAACAGGACCTACAGATCCGATTACCAATGTATCCTTTGGACAAACCATGACGCATGTTCCACAGCCGATACATTTCTCTGGAATGTATACGGTCTGTTTATTGTCCTTGGTTGAAATCACGGTTTCGTTCATCTTGTATTCTCCGTTTAGTTATCGTTACATGCAGGACAGAGCGCTTCATCTTCATACTGGACAAAGCTCTCACCACACTTTTCACAAAGTCGTACTTTCTTTTTCTTTCGTGGAGGAATTTCAATGTCTACCATTTCATAGCTGTAAACACTTTCCCCAGCTTTTAACAATTCAGGGAGGACCTCTTCATGCGGCACTTTTTCAGTATTCATATACCAGGCATGAAGTTTAGGATAATCTTCCATCTTTTCAGGGTCAAGGTATACCCTCACACCTTTCATTGATGTTACGCCTTTTTCAGCTCGTTTGTTGACTGTAACAGCCATTTTGCCATAGTCTTTTATGCGAAGTCCTTTATTGCCTATGGTTGCTCCTTCCAGAATCTGGAATGGATCAGGTACACAATTGTAGGTCTCGCTGACTGCGTAAATACGTTCCCCATCCTGAACTTCAAGAATACGTTTGGCCATATTGAGCATTCTCAATCCGATAAATGCACCGGAACTCAAATATCCGTGGAAAGGAATGATTTTTTCGACCTGCGAAAAAAGTTGTGGGTCCTGTTCCTTAATTTCATTAATGATATCTTCCATATAGAACCCTCATTTTGATACAGAAATCTCTATAAATATAGCTATAAGGCGAGCACGCCTAAGGAACATAGCTAGGAAAGTTATATATATTTATCGATGTCCTGCGGATTGGAATTATGGTTTGCTTGATTTGTTTTTGGATGCAATTTTCCGATAAAAAGAAATTTATAAAAAGACGATTTTCTATTATTATATAAAAAACGAATAAGAGGGGAAAATCCAATTCTAAATTACGAGGTATACCTATGCGCGCTCAATTTTTTCTCATACTAATTATGATGACGACACTTCTTTTGACCTGTTCTGCCAGTGCCTATGAACTTGATGATGTTCAATGGGTTTCCAGTATTGATTCGAAAACCATGCACTGGGGAGACACTGCAAAAAACGATGAATACACTATTGAAACTGCCGATTTTGACGAGGATGGTTTTGTTTATGTAACCCTCTACAAGAACGGTGTAGAGGTAGAACATGCTCCAATGCAGGTAGGCGATTCTCTGGAATACAGGGATGTTGCAGATGGTCATGACATTCGGGTTTTCATAAAGGAAGTTGATCTTGATATTGATGAATGGACAGAGACTATGCAGGATCCGACTGCCAATATCCAGGTGTTTGAGCGAGGTTTGCCCGAATTTGACATAACTATTGAAACAAACAAAGATACTTATGATCCACGTACCGCTGCCGGAGTAGATGGAATTGAGGTTACTGTATATGTCAAAAACACTGGTGATGCTGAGGCTGAAGATTTAACTCTCACAATTTCCGGAGCAGAACTAAAAGACGGAAAACTTGTTCATCCGATCACAGATCTTGCGATAGATGAAACAAGTGAAACTTTTGTAACCAAACTTGAAATACCGCATTTATGGGAAGAAACTAAAATTGACATCACCGCTACAGTTGAAGGCTATGATATAAACAACGACGTTCACACAGAGGAAGAAGCTAAAAAGGTTACAATAAAACCTAAATCTGAGTTGCTGATAACAAAATCAGCAGTTGATGAAGCTTATATGGGAGATAATGTCAGGATAACTGTTTCTATTCGCAACTGGGGTCTGTACTCGATTTCTGATATTCATGTCGAAGATACCCTACATAGCAGTTTTGAAATTTTGGATAGTATTGTCCTCAAAGAAGATCTTTCCCTTGATCCCGATGAATCCGTTGTTCTTTTTGAATATTCCCTTAAACCGATTAATGACGGGAAGCACAAATTGCCAGCTACTGAAGCTACCTTTGAGGCAGATGGTGAAACATACACCGCTAAATCACAACAACCGGAAATCCAGATTGACGGGCCGGTTATAGAAGTAAGCCAATCCATTACTGATCCGGATATTTCCATTGGGGAATCTTCAACTGTGAAAGTAACCGTTAAAAACACTGGTAACAGGGATGCAAGTGTTTATTTCTCTTCTGAGCCACCAGATGGCCTCACTTTCGTAAGTGGAGGCTTATTTGTTGATCAGGTTCTTAATAATGGAGCATCAGCAAGTTACTCTTATGTTGTAGAAGCAACTGAAAACGGTACATTTCAGATTCCACCTGCCGAAGGAAGCTTCATTGATCTGGAAAACTATAAAGGGGAACTAATTTCCAATTCTCTGTCACTTTTAGTTGGACCACAAACTAACACAGAAAGTACTTCATCTGACTCATCATCTTCCTCCTCAGATAATTCGGATTCTGACAGTAAGAATGATCCAATTTTCACTCTTGGTGATCCTGTGGAATCGGATAATCCTGGCGAAGCAGCTGATGATAATAAGGTTGAACCGGGCTTTAGCTCCTTGATAGGTATAATTGTGATCGGTATGATATATATTTTCAAGCGACGTGGGTGATAAAGCCGCCATGAAAAAGATTCAACTTCTTAGTCTGCTGATATTTCTGACTCTCCTGCTGGTCATGGCTATTCCGGCATCAGCCCAGGATGATGGATCGTGGGAGGATCCCGAAAACCATACTCTGTTTTGGGGAGATGAAATCAATGTTAGTGGGTATCTTATAAGGGCATCGGATTTTTCCCAGTCCGAACCATTTGATACGGAAGTTGATTATGTTGTACTCTCAATAGAAGACAATAAATCCAATTCATGGAGTGCAGTACTTGGAGCTAATAATTCAGTTTTTCCTTCTTTGAAGGTGGTAGAAGACAAGTTCAAAATAAAAGCGCTTAATGTGACAACTGGGACTGATATTCCAACTCCGTATGCCGAAATAGAAGTATATATTGCAAATGAGACAAAAAAAGGACCTGTTTCATGGATCAATGATACACTTCAGGTGTCAAGGACTGCAGGAAATGAAATGTACATTGATCAGCGTGTTCATGTAACGATATCGATTACAAATCTCAAGGGATTAACTTTCGATAATATTACAATTGCTGAAACTCTTCCTGAAGGTTTAATATTTGATCCGGATGTGGATTTGGATTCCAGCATAAAACTTGATCCGTATGAAAAATTCAATTATCACTACTCTGTCCGTGCTTTGCGACCGGGTACTTATGCTCTCCAGCCTACAGAAATAAGCCTTGAACGATTTGGTATAATCAGAACAGTTTCCACAAATGCTACCAATCTCACATTTAATGGGCCGTATATCAATCTGACAAAAACTGCGGAACTTGGATCAGTAAGGGCCGATGGTTCGGGATATATGATAGATATTACTGTGAACATTACAAATGAGGGGGACAGGGCAGCATATACATCTATTGTAGATACATTGCCTCCGGAAACAACTCTGGCGGCTGGAAGTCTGGAATTCTCAAAGGTTCTTGTTCCTTCTGATGAAGAATCAATTAGTTATAGTATTTTTACTCCTATGAAAGATACAGTCAGCATACCATCCGTGACTGCGGAATTCTCGGATTCTAAGGGATATAGCAAAACAGTGAAATCAAAATCACTCATCTTCGATTCCGGTTTTGGCACTGATGATAGCACTTATACGGAAGAGGTGGCCAATACTTCAGTTGAAGTGGTTACTGAAACTACTGAAACCAATTCTTCAGCTACAACAGAGTCTGATATATATTCACCTGTTCCGGGATATGGGAAAATTACTTCTATAAGATCTCTTTATACCCAGACACTTGAAATAATCAATGAAGCACTCGGCTTTTGAATGTATTTTGGGTGACTGGAATGAAAGGAAAATCAAAGAAGACAATAATTTTTACTCACGGTGATTCAGACGGCATCTGCTCCGGTTCAATCGCTAAAAGTGCGTACCCTGATGCAGATGTTTTTTTTACAAGCCCTGTAAGCTTAAGCCGTCGCCTTGACATGGCTAAAGGGTATGATAATGTCATAATATGTGATATTGCAGTTGATGAACGTGAGTGTTTTACTTTATACCAAAAGCTTGATGCAATTGCAACAACAAGCGACGTAGTTTACATTGATCATCATCCGCTACCCAAACAGTGCTGGGATGCCCCATGGTTCCATCACAACCTTGATGTCTGTGCTGCGGAGCTCACTTACAAGGTTTTTGAGTCAAGATTGAGCAGGGATATTCGCAGGGTTGCAATTTATGGCGCAATTGGAGATTACTGTGATCATACCCCAGATGTAAAAAAATGGACCAAGGATTGGGACAAGCGGAGTCTCTATTATCAGGCAGGTACTCTTATTCAGGCAATCCAGTATGCTGGCAGGAATTATGATTTCAAGCGAAGTTTGCTGGTTCCACTTTCGAAGGATAAGATTCCATCTGAAATTGCTAAACTTCCGAAGTACGCAAGGGCAGCCTCCCGTTTAGAGGAAGAATTGCGTATTCGTGTGAAAGCAACTGTCCAGAGTCTTAGCAGCCTTGCCTATGTTATAGATCCGGATGGTTTCTTAGGAAAATCGGCTATTTATGCCGCTTCCTATGGCAGGAGAAATATAGGAGTTGCTGCAGAGCACAGGGAAAATAAAGGCGCTTACGACTTAAGTCTTAGATCCCGCAATGGTGCGGATATAAATCGAATTCTCAGGGAAGTTGCTCCGATGTATGGCGGTTCCGGTGGTGGACATTCCGTTGCTGCTGGTGCCCGTATTCCGGAAGAGTCATTTGAATCCTTTATTCTGGAACTGGACAGGAGAATCGAGATGGAAGATAAAAAGGCGGCAGAAGCATGAGTGAATCACGCTTCTCCAAAAAAGGAAAATTTGAGATCGCAATGTTTGGCAGATCCAATGTCGGCAAATCTTCTATTGTCAGAGAGCTCACAGGTCACAAGGTTCGTGTGGGAAAACGTCCGGGAGTTACGTTGAAACCTACTGTTGTAAAGCGCTCGGATCTTGTTGTTACCGACCATCCTGGATTTGGCTTTATGAGCGGCGTCAAGGAAAGAAAGCAGGATATCGTTAAAGATCGCATTGTGCGTGGCATTGAAAAAAATTCAGATGAGATTTCCCTGGCTCTTCTTGTAATCGATGCACCTTCTTTTGTAGATGTTGTGGGGCGGTGGGAGTCCAGGAATGAGATTCCAATTGATATTGAAATGTTTGATTTCCTTGCAGAACTTGAAGTTGATACCATAATTGTTCCAAATAAAATGGATAAGGTGGAGAACGAGAATGAAGAGCTGGATGAAATAATTTCCAGATTCGGACTATTGAAACCCTGGACAAAATGGAAGTACGTTGTCGCCCCGAGCAGCGCAAAAAAAGGAGATCTCGGTGTTCTCAAGTCCCTTATAAGGGAACGACTGCATGATTCCAAAAGAGATGATCTGCTGAAATACCTGTAAGTTTTATCCTCTTACGTGGAAGTCTGCTCTAATCGAAGTGGCTATTTCCCTGCATTTATCAATGTCGATTTCAGGAATTCTCACAACAGTCATCCTTGTGTCGATACCTGCATTGCGTGCATTCTTTGTGAAATCCAACATGGCCTGATAGGCATCAGGATACGCTGGTTTGCATATCCTGTCGTATTTTTCCTTTGATTCGGCATTCAGGCTTACAGAAACTGCATCAAGTCCGGCATCTTTAAGATTTTCAATAACATCATTTTCCGGATTGATAAGCTGTGCATGGCCGTTTGTGTCAAGCCTTATATAAGCTTCTTTTGATTTCAGCCAGCCGGTGATTTTTAGGAGGACTTCAAACCTTAACGTCGGTTCTCCAAAACCGGTGAATACGATTTCTCCATATTCTGAAATATCATGTTTTTCTAGCTCTGCAATTATTTCTTCCAGTGAAGGGTCTCTGGAAAGGCGAAGATCATATCCATACACGCCTGTTTGAAAATTCCTGACACAAAAAGTGCAATCTGCACTACATCTATTGGTAATGTTCAGGTACAGATTGCCATGTGCTTCATAGCAAATGGTATTGTTATGGGTGTCTTCCATCTTATCTCTTCCAATTTCCATCGCTGATTAAAGGATATTCCTTTTTAATGGCTTCCGGTGAGAGAAAATATGCATAAGCTCTTTTTCCGCTTTCAAGTCGTATCTGTTTTCGGTAGAACCATTTTCCTTCAAATTCATCAACAACTTCCAGGAGTTTTTCGTCAGCAAGATATGTTTCTCCACTTATTGGCGTGGTTCCATCCCTTTCCAGAATTGCCGGAAAATAACCCATATCGATCATGCAATAATTATCTCTGGTTTTGTCTTCTCCGATAAATCTTGTATTTCTAATGAGATGGTGGTTAGAAAAATCTTTTTTCAGGGTTCCGTAGACAAAAAGATACATGATTAATTAAGTCCGAAATTAAGCTTTAGAAGTGCTTTTTTGACTGAAGTCGGGAGTTTGCCGCACTGGATGTCTTTCATTTGCTCCGGGGAAATCACTTTGATTGCCTTTGACATGAGCGCATCGGATTTCATGAGATTATCCATTAATTTGCGCGCATAAACTGCTGTTTTGATCTCAAGTCCCATCTGTTCTCTCCAGCGTTTCTCATACGCTTCAAGATTGCATTTCCCGCTCAGGTAATCGGCAGCAGTTTCTCCGGCGAGTTTTCCTCCAACCATTGCTGTGGCAATTCCTCCGCCATTTGTTGCGATTATATGCCCGGCTGCATCTCCTGCAATGAGAGTGTTCTTAGTTGCTGTCTTTGAAGGAGCACCACCAACCGGGACAAGGCCTGCAACAACAGAAATGATTGTTCCGCCCTCAAGTTTTTCGGAAGCCTGCGGGTGCACATGCATAAATCGATTCAGGTAGTCTCTTGCACACATATTTTCATCAAAAAGGGCTTCTCTGACACCTACCCCGATATTGGCATTGTCTTCTCCCTGGGAAATAATCCATGCATAACCGCCCGGGACGTATTTCTTCCCGAAATACATCTCAACTGCATCTTTGTCAACATCAACCCCGGAAAGTTCGTATTCGAATGCTGTCCCGACTCCCATGGGGTCATGTTCTCTTACCAGGTCTCTTGATTTTCCAACAAGAGAGTTTGGTCCGTCGGCCCCGATGAGGACTTTACAGTTGTAATCGTTTCTTCCAAAAATGCCATCTGTGATTACTGTCTGATTGTTAATTTCTGTGACATTTGTTCCAATTAGTATTTCAGCTCCCGCATCAGCTGCCTTTTTTACCAAGTATCTGTCGAATTTGCGTCTGTCAAGAGCGTCGGCTTCAACTTCAAAACCCTTGGAGTAGCCATCAGGAGCAATGAATCGCTGGAAATTAGTTGATGTGTGAACGCAGGACTTTGGATATTCCAAAAGCTGGTAAGGGAGTTCAGCACTTGGAACTAAATCTCTCAATGTATCCTCATGGGTAAGGAAACCACCACACTGCAAGGGTACTCCAATGTCCTTCTTCTTATCGATTAAAAGGACTGATGCTCCGGACTGTGCTGCATAGGCAGCAGCCGTTGCACCTGCGGGGCCGGCACCCACTATTACAACATCATATTCTTCAGTTTGGGACATCTGGATACCCTGTAAGTAACAAAATCCTGGAAATATTTTACATGCCGCCGCCGATTTGCATCAGTTCAAATTCAATATCTTCGGGTACTTTTGCACTGAATACAAATATGCTGTAGCGCAGTTTCTTTGCTTCTGAAATTGCATTTTTCTGTTGCGGGTTAAGCGAGTCTTCGGTAGATGCGATACACAGCATCTTTCGGTCGTTCATTGCAAGGAAGTCAAAATTGTTAGAATATGCTTTCAGGAAGTCTACGAGATCTTTCAGCTCATCCCAGCTTTTACACATGTGGATGCTTTTGGTGGCGGAATTTTCAACATACCAGTCTTTGCTCATGTAGGGGTATTCCCTATACTGGTCCCCGATTTCTTCATAAGCTGTGAATATGCGGTTCACATCTTTTTTCAGGTTTACCCACTTCCAGTCCATTTCCGAAAAATATTTTTCAGCCAGTATCTGTGCAATTTCTGTTTTATCCTGACTATTAAGTTTCAATTTTTCACCTCGTTAGAAAACATCATCCTGCTCGTAACTTCTATTAAATTGGAGTGCAATTTCAGCTTTTTTAAGCTCCATTCCAAGGTATCCAGCATGATCAAACTTGCTGACCAAGTCGTTGGTTATGATAGAATCCAGTACTTCTGATGCAGTTTTACCGATTATAGTAGTCTTCTCATGCTCTGCAACAATATATCCTCTGCCCTCGGGATCATGCGTTATTCCGATCCTGAATGGTCCCTTTGGATCAAGTTCCCACCCGTTGTTGGGTTTTGCTGCGATTGCGTCTTTTGGCATTGGAATTTCCAGTCTCTTCCTTTTTTCTTTTATGTGAACCAGATCAAAGCCGAGATCCTTTGGTGAACTTTTGCGGAATTCTGCAAGTTTCATCATTCCTGCAGCAGTTTTAAGTTCTGAAATGGAACCCTGTGTTTTGTCACTGTATTCAGGAGTAAAAAGTATTGATGACCCTGTGTCGGAGGCAATTGTGCAGAGCAGGGCATTTATCCCGGTCGAATCTGCATCAAAAAGCTCGGTAACATTCCCCGCACCAAAGAAAAGGGGGATGTCAGGGTATTGTTCAGCAAAGATTCTGTAGCGGATAATTGATTCCGTAAATCCATGTCCTGCAGGATCAAGAATAGGGTCTGCAATAATTTTCTTGATTCCGTATTCCCGGCATTTTTCTACATTTTTAATCAGCGAATCATGTCCTTTTCCCGGATCAGGTATCACAACGGCTGCGATATTTTTTTCTGCTATCTTTCTGGCAGTTGAATCAATATTTGAACTGTTCAGACTGAGTACAAGATCAACGCCATTTTCAACACCGCAAAGGATATGTTCGGCAATTGTTGTATCAATGCTCAAAGGAATATCTGTCGCTTTTCTTGCAACTTTAATCGTTTCTTCAACTGCTTCGGCAGAACTTGTCATTGCAATGCCGAGATCAATAATGCTTGTGCCTTCATGAAGGAAATGCTTGATTTTTTGATTGAGTTCAACTTCATTCATGGATGCTGCATCGACAATTTCCGCCATGACTTTCATGCCGGAATTTCCTCCGATTTTGAGATCCCTTATATTGAATGCAGGAGATGCACTTTCTTCCAGTTCCTGTAAAGTATTTAGAGCTTCTTCCTTCCTGATTCCTTCAATCAATTCACAGGCGGGTATTTCTGTGGAAAAGGTTATGTCATCTGCAAACCGGAGAACTGTAGCCAGATCATATGCATGTTTTGAGCCGCGATAAATAGGGCATCCCATTTTGCTTGCTGTTGCAGAAAAATCTCCTGATACAAGGCCTGGAACAAGCAACAGATCAAATCTGTTTGGCTTGTAACTTTTTAAATAGGAATCCAGAAGCTTGCCCGGGGTTATGAATGCTGCGACTTCTGTGTCAACAAGTAGAATTTCGGCTTTGTCTCCAGCAGCATCTTTCACTGTGTCCAGTGCAAGATGACCTGTGGCTATCAGAATATTCATGAATATAGAAGTTCAGTGAAGATAAAAAAAGTTATTCCAGCCGAACAGGGTCTACCTGCCCGGCATAGAGTTTTAGTTAATTATGTCTATAATAGATCCGCCGTTGCCGGAGCTGTTAATGGGCTCGACAATTGCGCGCTGACCATTATTTACGCGGGTGTAGCTTCTTGATGTGTTGCGTACAGGTTCCCTCTTTTCGACAATATCTGTCTGGTATTGAGGACCAAGTACCTGTGCTGACTGCACACCGGTCATTATGGCCATTACTCTGATCTTTCCTTCGTAATCATCTCTTATTCTTGCTCCCCAGATTACGTTAGCGGTGGGTGAGAGTTCGTAGGTAAGTGAAGATGCAACTTCTTCAGCTTCCTTGAGGCTGAGATCAGGACCACCTGTGATATGTACAAGGCTTCCGGTAGCACCACGGTAGTCCACATCAAGGAGTGGGTGGTTCAGGGCTGCCCTTACGACATCGTCACTCTTGTCCTGGTTCTTGCTTTCACCTACAAGCATGACTGCAACGCCACCACATCCCATGATTGCGCGAATGTCTGCGTAGTCAAGGTTAATCAGGGAAGGTTGGGTAATTGTTTCGGTAATGCCTTTAACGGTTTCAGCGATGAGCTGATCCATTACGGAGAATGCCTGCTCTATTGGAAGGTTTGGCACGTATTCAAGTAACCTGTTGTTGTCAAGCACAATTACGGTGTCAGCAGCTCTGCGGAAATCTTCAAGTCCTTCTTCTGCTTTGACTGTTCTTGCACGTTCAACACGGAACGGACTGGATACCATTCCTACCACAATTGCGCCCTGCTCTTTTGCAATTTCTGCAACAACAGGAGCAACACCGGTACCGGTTCCTCCGCCCATACCAGCTGTAACAAAAACAAGGTCACTTTCCTTGAAGACTTCTTCAAGGGTTCCGCGAGCGAGATCTGCAGCCTTTGCACCAACTTCAGGATAGCCTCCGGCGCCAAGTCCACGGGTTAACGTTTTTCCAACAAGTATTTTTTTATCGGCACGAATGTGATCAAGGTGCTGCTTGTCCGTGTTTATTGCAATGGTTTCAGCGCCTTCGATGCCAATATTATAAAGTCTGTTGATGGTATTGTTTCCGGCTCCACCACAACCAACAATGGTTATTCTGGGCATTCCGAATGCAAAATCATCTTCGCTGTCTGATACTTCTCTAAACTGCTTTTCTTGTTCTGTTAGTCTCAAAGCTTCCTGCACTATTGACTGCATGTGTTCATCCCCTCTTAGAATACACAAAAAGTCTGTTTATGACAGGGCTGCTATCATCTCCGATCTACGGAGAAGTTTTTCACCCCGTTCATCAATTAATTCTCGCACTGCTGTCCGAATTGCTTCGCTTGCAGATGGAAATTCGCCTTGAGCTACCATATAGTCAATCATATCAAGTTGCTGATCCGGCAATCTGATTGTGATTCTCTTCATGTTAGCTCCTCTTGTCTGACAATGGTCTGCCTTAGAACTGACGCAAAGCCGACATATGTCCGCCAAACGTCTGTCTAAAATCTGACTTGTGTCTGACATATTATTTGTACATAGTCGTATATAAGGTTATCGACAATTGTCGGAACGGACATAGTCACTGGAGTGCTGGATTCAGGTTTTTTTCTATATTCCTTTAACAAATATTTGAGTTGTAAGTTACAAAGGGTCTATCTGCTTTTCTGATCAATTCTTGCAGATTAATATGAATAAGCGCTCGATAGATTATGTTTTTGAAATAGCACTTAGTTTGTGGTAGCTTTTCTTTAGAATGTAAGACAATTTTGATCACTTTGTAATTCTGCCAAAAATAATCAAAATATACCAATTGCCGAATTATATCTAACTAATATATTAAAGTCAGAATTTGAAAACATACATATAATAAAAATACACTTTAGTATTATCTATTTTATGTTAATAAAATAACTGTATCGAATCAGTGCAATAAAAAGAGGAATAATCATGGGAAGATATTCAGTAAATGAGTTTGTGGAAATGACCAGTCAAAAGGACCGCGGGGAGGGTCTTTTTGAAATGGAGAATGAGCGCATGCTTGAGTTGAACCTCAACGGTCGTGTCTGGACCAAAAAAGGTTCAATGGTTGCGTATATTGGAGACGTAAAATTTACGAGGGAAGGTGTTCTCGAACACGGCGTGGGCAAAATGCTCAAGAAGGCTGTTACAGGTGAAGGTATGAGTCTTACCAAGGCAGAGGGGCAGGGTAAAGTTTACCTTGCAGATGCCGGAAAAAAAATATCTGTACTCAATCTCGATAATGATTCGATATATGTAAATGGAAATGATCTGCTTGCCTTTGAAGATGGTATCAAATGGGATATCAAAATGCTCAAAAAAGTAACCGGTGTAATGGCAGGAGGTCTTTTCAATGTCAGACTTGAAGGCAGCGGCATGGTTGCCATCACAACTCATTATGATCCATTAACACTCAAAGTCTCAAAGGACAGGTCAGTGTTTACCGATCCAAATGCAACGGTTGCGTGGTCAGGAAATCTTAAACCTGATCTGAAAACTGATATCTCACTGAAAACATTTGTTGGCAGAACCAGCGGTGAAAGTATTCAAATGGCCTTTAAGGGAGAAGGCTTTGTTGTGATACAGCCTTATGAGGAAATTCCCTTCCAGTCAACGGTTTCACAGGGATGATATTTGGCGGGAAAGGCTCATGTGGCAGTTTTTTCCCCCTCTTATCCTTTCGTTATACAATCATAATCCACTTTCGAGCGTATTATTTCCGGGAGTTTGCCCCACATTCCGACATTTTCTCCCTGTATTACCATTGCGCCCTCGATTTCATCTACTCCTTTTACAATGCTGAAAGCTTCTTCAACAGCTGCAGGCCCGATATCCGTGGCATTTCCAAGCGCTGTTGCCGCAGCATCCGCCAGGGATACATTGTTTGAAAACACAATCGCCGCATCTGCCATTCCAAAACTGATTGACGGCCCGACTGTTCCTGAAGAAGTGCAGATTCCTTTAACATCCCGGGTTGGATTGATAACAAATGCCAGATCTTTTACAGGTGAGGCTCCTGCATAAATTCCGACATGAAGTGCTCTGTCAGTAATATATGCAATGTCACCACCATTATCTACTACTGCGTAAGTTGCCCCTGCTTCTTTCATCGCCTCTACTGCAAATGATGAAATTGTCCCGGCCACAGCACTCATCGGACCAATACCAACTTTTTGCGATGCATTTGCCATCCTGAGGGCAATTTCCGGTGCGTTTTCCCGACATTCGTGGGGCTCAAGATTGATTTTGAAATATGGGTCTCTTACAATATAGTGCTCAAGGAGATTCCGGCTTGAAATAATTGATTTCTTGGCGACTTCAATGTATTCCTGTTTGTCTGCCTTTATTGTAACAATTGTTTCCTTGAGCCTGTAAAGCTCTTGCATAGTTATTGTCCTTAGAGTTCAAGAATAAGGGCATTATGCGGACACATTTTGAGGCATGTTCCGCACTGGATACATTTGTCAGCATCCATCTGCAGACTCCATTCCTTATCGAACGAGAAGACTTTTACCGGGCAGACAGAGATACAGGCACCGCATTCCACGCATTCCTCCTCATCCCTGATTATCGGATTGTCAAGGATTGTTATTTCAGCCCCTTTCGATGTGAGTGCATCTTTTATTTTCCGGAAATGGGAATTTTCCACTTCGGCTATTATTTCCCCATGATTAGCATCAAAATGCGCCTGCGATATGTTGAGGCTCACTTTTGTTTCTAGAATTGAATCTGCAATTATTGGTTCACTGACAATATCTGCTGAAATATTGATTTTGAACATCATTGTTACTGCCTCCTTGCCATAAGTTTGCTGATATCGCCACTGGTTATTATACCAATAACTTTTCTCTTATTGTCAATAACCGGCATTGCTGAAACACCATTAAAATCAAGGTTTCGGGCCGCGATATCTATTGGGTCGGTTGCATTGGCAGTAATAACTTTTTTAGTCATGATGTCCTTTACGAGCTTGTAGTCTTCTTCTGCAACAGCTTTTGAGATGTCCCATGCAGTCACAATACCTGCAATTGTTCCGTCTTCTTTTATTACCGGAAGGTGATCGTAGTCATTTTCCATTATGGTTTTTGCTGCCTTGTGGAACGTTGCATCCTGATCTATAGTAATAACTTCTGTTGCCATGATATCCTGGACAAGTAAACTGCGATCTGTCTGTTTCATTGGTTTGCAAACTGTATCAGAAGGCAGTAATTCTACAGGCTCTGTGACAAAGAAATCCCCCTCTTTTATCCATTGCTTTAATTCGCCTGCGATTTTTCTTGCCATCTTGAAACTTGACATCGAAGAGGTCGGAATTTCCTTTCCATTGAAATCGATTGTGCCGGATCTGAGCTCTTCGTAGGTGACTTCGCCCAATTTTGGTCTGTCCCGGCTGGGAACACCGTAATCCAGCAGGTTTGTTGTTATGTCTGCATCTGTAATTGCGGTAGCTAAAGCAACCTTTTCATTAATAATCGGTATAGGTATTCCCATACCAACGTAAAGTGATGTGCCGTATCCCTCGAATGTGGAGGCACGGATGTAATCGGAACTCATTTCCTTAAGGTTCCCACGCAGCATTATTGTTCCGAAATTGCTTTGCGGTGAATGCTGGGTTCCTTCTCCGATTACATATCCCTGTGTTCCTCCAAGGAAAATCCTTGTTCCCATTCCTATTGTTTCATAGTTTGGATCATTATGCATTGGAGACAGGACTCCTGCTCCGGAATACGTGACATTCCCCAAATTTGGCAGGAGGGTACCCATGTAAGTGTATATTTTGTGATTTGAACCGTTGGTCGCAGCATTGTATTTCTGATAGGCATTGCGGGGGTTCATCATGATTGCCTGGTTAAGATCGTAAATGTTTATGCTTGTATCAAGCACCTTTCTCGGATAACAGTCAGTGCCATATGCAGTAGCGTGGACATCAACGGACTTGCCCCTTATCAGATCTTCTATTAGGTGAGCTCCGCCATAGGCCATCCCTTCTGTTTCGGATAATTGGGTTGCTCCGATAAAGGCATCAACTGCCGCAACTCCGGTATAAGCTTCAACATTGTTGAGCCAGACTTTGTTCATTTTAATAGGGGGTTCGGAATGCCCGAAATTGAGCCAGACGCCGGATGAGCACATCGCACCGAAAGTGCCTGTCGTAACGACATCAACTTCCCTTGAAGCGCCTTCTGCGCCTAAGTCTACAACGATATCAACCATTTCCTCGGCTGTTACTACATTTACACTACCGTCCTCAATTCGACTATTAATTTCCTTAATCGATTTCTCAACCATATTCCGACCTCGCTGATATGTTCCAGTAATAGTTGCAAGACTATATATTACTTCTGGTAATATTCAAAAACCCAAAAAATACTATCCTTATTGATCAATTCAAAAAGGATTATTTTGGAAGGCGAATGTGGGTAGTGGTCCCAAACCCTTCCAGACTTTTGACCCAGACACTTCCGTTATGGACTTCTGCAATTTTCTTGCAAATGTGAAGCCCAAGGCCAATTCCATTGTAAGATCTTGTAGTTGAACCATCAATCTGGTAGAAGATATCGAAAACACGGGGGATTTTACTTTTTGGAATTCCTATCCCGTTGTCTTTTATTTTGATATGGATATCGTTTTCTTCTTCTTTGACGGTAACTTTTACCTGACCTTCATTATGGATGAATTTGATAGAATTATCAAGTATATTCACTATCATTGTTGTAAGGCGCTCTTTATCCCCGTAAATTGGGGAGAGTGTCTCAGGTATGCTTGGAATTATCTTGATGTCTTTTCCTTCGGTATGGATTTTGACAATTTCCATGGCATCATTGACTACATCATTTACATCAAGGTTTTCAAAAGAATACTTATAGTTGCCTTCTTTTTCCAGGCTTATGTAAAGCAGGGAGTCTATCAGGCGTTTAAGCCTTTCTGAGTTGCGGACAACTGCAGAGTTCGCCTTCTTCTGCTCTTCGTTTAATTCACCAAATCTTCCATCATCCAGAAGTTTGCTGAAACCTTTTATGGAAATAAGTGGCGTTTTAAGTTCATGCGTCAAATTAGCAAGGAATTCGTTCTTGAGTTTGTCAAGGGATTTGAGATCTTCATATGCCCTTTGAGTGACCTCGAACAGTTGCGCATTCTCGATAGCAACGCCAATATGCTTTCCAACGTGTTCAAGAACCTGCAAACTTGGTTTGCTGATTTCATGTTCTATGGGAATTGTGAGCTGGACAAAGCCCATAATATGCTCTTTTGAATGAAGGTGGAAGAGGAGATGCTTGCGTTTTTGGATCTCTCCGCCTACGTTTACAATTTCCTCAGCAACAAGAGGCCTTGACGGGATGTCAGCTGATCCCTTGAAAAGGTTTTCAACAACCGAGTAATGGATTTTTTCGGGATATTCGTCATGAGGTCCTATATATGCCCTAAGAACCGCTTCCCTTGATTCATGATCTATAATATAAACTCCGCCTGCGCGGATATCCAGTAAATCTCCCATTTCCATCAGAACTTCGTCAAGAAGATCATCAACATCAAGCGATTCAGAGGCGAGGCTTGACGCAGAGTAAAGAATGGCTATGTCCCTCTCTTTCTCAAGCAGTGTTTTTTCTGCTTCCTTTCGGGATGTAATATCAATAATAATGCTGGCGTAATTCAGATCTGATTTGCTTTTGTGGCATACCACTGTTTCAGAAACCCATCTGATATCTCCGGAGATGTCGTACAAACGATATTCAAAAGAAACGCTGTCCTTCCTTTTGTCTATCAGGTCCATAAAATGGGCATGCACATATTCAAGATCCTCTGGATGAACCATATCATCAAAAGCGACTTTTCCAGATTTCAGCAAAGCTGCATCGTAACCAAACTGATTGACATTTTCAGATGCGGAATCAAGCTTCTTTCTTTCATTGCCCTGCCAGAAAATAACAACGGCAGGACTGCTATTGATCAGACGACTTAGCATTCTCGCCATGCTTTCGTCAGTTTCTTCCATCAATTCATATGATGGTGCAGATAAAGCCTCCGCTTCAAGTTTGCTCTTTAGAGCGGCCATTATTCCATCCTCTCATAATTCTGACTGAAATAGGTAAATAATGAGACTACTTTCGAAGTATATAAATCTGTATATGTTTTCTACCTTTGACTTTAATATTTATACTGTGATGGAATGGCATTTTTAATGTGGCCGCTTTTTCTTTTAGTAAGTTCATTGGCATTGCTATGAAAATCGTTTAGCAAGCAATTTTATGCCGCCTTCCCTGAAAAATTCAGTTTTTTCTTTTTATATTCAATACGGCAGGTAGCGGGAAAGCTATCCTTGTTTTGTTCCAAAAAGTTATATAAAGGCAGAGTTCTATAGCCAGAAGACCTCAAACATACACTTTATTGTAATATACAAATACACAGAGTTGATTATGTTGACAATCGAGAAAGGCGATTTTATAAAAGTATCATATACAGGAAAGTTTGACGAAGATAACATTTTTGATACAACCGATGAAGAGCTTGCAAAGGAAAGCGAGATTTATAATCCACGTGGAGTTTATGGTGGCGATGTGATTGTTGTCGGTGCCGGTCACACAATCCAGGGTCTTGATGAGGATTTCATTGGCAAGAAGGTTGGTTATTCCGGAACCGTTGACATACCTCCTGAAAAAGGATTTGGCACACATGATCCAAAGCTTGTGGAATCTCTTCCTATAAACCGTTTTGAGAAGAAAGACATTCAGCCTGGTATGAATGTGGAAGTTAACGGCAAACGCGGCGTTGTTGTCAAAGTAATTGGAAGGCGGGCACGTGTTGACTTCAACCATCCCCTTGCAGGCAAGACCGTAACCTATGACTACACAATTGAATCCAAACTTGAGGAAGACGCTGCAAAGATCATTGGTTTACTGACTCTCTATACAGGCATACCGGAAATTGAGGTTTCAATTGAGGATAAAACTGCATTAATTGAAGTTCCTCTTGGTCTTACCTTCAACCAGCGCTGGCTCATGGCTAAAGGCCAGATAGCAACCCAGATTATTGAAAATATTGGAATGGAAAAAGTCCAGTACGTTGAAACCTACCCTCCGGAATCTGCAGCTCCAGTGGCAGAATCTGAGGAAACTGAAGTCAGCGAAGAGTAATTCCTCTTCGCTATCCTTTTATAGCATTAGTACTGTTCTCAGTGCGCCTATTTCTTATTGCTGAGGTAGCCAAGTGGACTACGGCGCCGGTCTTGAAAACCGGTGGTGCAGCGCGCCTCGGGAGTTCGAATCTCCCCCTCAGCGCTCTATCATTGTCTCTTACTGCAAGTAACAACAATGTATCGCGATTTGTGGTCCTGTTTGATTTACTTCTTCTCAATGAATGTTTTTTGTAGTTTTATTTAAAAAGAAGTGCAAGCAACTTATTCTTCGAAACTAGAAGGACCTGTGTTTCGAAACCATTTGTCTTAGTTGTTTAAATACGAATTTGTACATACACTACTAATGTACTACCATAGGCGGAGTAGATCCCATTCTATTGCCTACCGAACACGCTTTCATCGGGATTCTGTCACATTTAGTTCTTAAATACCACCAAGCACGTGACATGTATACTCCGCCACTGGTTTTAGTTGTTTTTTTATGTAGAAAATCTTTAATTTCTCTTAATTGGATTTGTTGTGGTATATCGAGATATTTTTTCAACTACTTTCCAAATTGGTGAAATGGGACATATTTGGCAAAGCGAACCATTAAACAAATGGTAAATTCTTATTCAATTTTCTCTTTCACATCATAATGAGGATTATTATCACTTCTTTAATATTTGGATAATGTTTATATTATTTGAGGTTCTTATTTTATTTACGGAATTTAATTTCTAAATAAATAGGTTGGTGGTTGAATATGTTAAACAAAATTGTGGTGCTTACAGTTACCCTTTTAATGCTGTTTTCATTTGTGGGTGCAGCATCAGATGTGCAGTTAAATGTGGAATTCAACGAAGGTGTTTGCAGCCCTTCTTACTGGATATACGGAGATCCAGCCTTCAATAATCCTGATACGGATCTATTGAATATCACATCGATAACCGGTCCTACATGGGTTGATGGAACTGATGGAAGACTTGCCCTTACATCAACTGATGGAAGTGGCTCCATGGTTGTTAATACACTTCTTCCGTCCAGTTGTATCTGCGTCCAGTTTGCCAGTGACAGCAATGAAGGAAATGCAAGTATTTACATCGATGGGAACTGGGTATGGGAAGGTGATACCGATGCTGATGATGTTCCTCTTCGTCTTCCCTTAGTAAATCAGACTATGAGATATGTCTATATTTCCGGTCTTGATTATGATACCCATACCATTGAAATAAACCAGGAAGATACGGGCTCTGCAAAGCATGTTACAGTGTATAAGGTAGGATTTAACGGCTGTCAGGAAGAAATCCCTGAATTTCCAACGGTTGCTTTGCCAATTGCCGCAGTCATCGGACTGGCATTTATATTCCAGCAACGCAGGGAAGAGTAATTACTGGCTTTTCTGAACATCCGAACTTGCGGATGTTCCATTTTTCCTTTTCGATTTTATTTTTGCATTATAGTCATTGAGCCTTATCGGCAAATATTTATATTCAGATAGCTTTTTTGCTTTGTCTTTTACAAAGGTGATAACATGATTAGTGTCAACGAAAAGGGACTTGCTATAATCGATGAAATGCTTGACTGGGAAGAAGAAATCAAGGTAGAATCCAGCCAACTTGAAAATGGTGCTACTATCATTGACTGTGGTGTCAACGTAGAGGGTGGATATGATGCAGGTATGTACCTTTCCCGTCTTTGTCTTGCAGACCTGGCAGAGATTACCTACACAAAATTTGATCTGGAAGGGCTTCCAGTTCCTGCAATCCAGGTTGTTACTGATCATCCGATTGTTGCATGTATGGGTTCCCAGTATGCCGGCTGGAGGATATCAGTTGGCAAGTACTTTGGAATGGGTTCCGGTCCTGCTCGTGCACTTGGTCTCAAACCAAAAGAACTCTACGAGGAAATCGGTTACAAGGATGACTCTGAAGCCGCAGTTCTTGTTATGGAATCCGGTGCTCTTCCAGATGAGGAAATTGTTGAGTACATTGCAAAGCACTGCAGTGTTGACCCTGAAAACGTTTACATTGCTGTTGCGCCCACATCCTCAATCGCTGGTTCCGTACAGATTTCCGCACGTATCGTAGAGACAGGCATTCACAAACTTGAATCCATTGGTTTTGACATTAATTCAATCAAGAGCGGTTTCGGTGTAACTCCAATAGCACCTGTTGTGGGAGATGACACTAAGTGTATGGGATCCACAAACGATTGTATCATCTATTGTGGTGAAACATACTACACAGTAGATTATGGTCAGGAGGATCTTGAAGACTTTGTCAAGAAAGCACCTTCAACCACATCAAAAGACTTTGGAAAACCATTCTTCACAACTTTCAAGGAAGCTAACTTCGATTTCTTTAAGGTTGATGCGGGAATGTTTGCGCCTGCAAAGGTAACAATCAACGATGTTGCTACCCAGAAGTCTTATACTTCAGGTCACATCAACTCACCAATTCTTCTCGAATCTTTTGGAATCAAGGAGGTCTAACCTCCTTTCTTTTGTTCAGGGTGGTTGTATTGAATGTTATTGAAACCTCCGAAGGTCTCGGAGGAATGCTTCGCGGATTAGCCGAGGTTACCCGGGATTCCAAAAAAGTAATTTTTGTTGGTACAGCTGGTTTTTGCACACCTTTTGCCGAGCTTGCAGCATATGCCATGCGCAAAAATCCTGCGGAACTGGGTTTCATTGTAAAGGACGATGTTGATGGGGCAAAAGCCATAATTCCTACCGATTACGGGATGCAAATAGGCAAGTCTATTGATTACCACGCTGACACAGTTGTACTTTTAGGCGGTCTTTCAATGTCAAAAATAGGTATTGATATAGAAGCCGCAAATGAGCTTCTTGCAAATATATTTGAGGATTCTGACAGGAATTTATTGATTGGACTATGCTTCCAGTCCACTTTTGATGTTCGCGGCTGGACGGATAAACTCAAATTTGACTACCTTTTTGATGCGGATATGTCTGTATCCATGAAAGAAAAATAATTCACCCAATTTTTGCATCTATAACTACATGCCAGACGCCAGGTGAATATTTTTTAATACGCCGAAAGCCAAGAATCTCCACTTTTTTCCCTTTTTCCAGTGCAGCTTTAGTTATTCTGGATACGGGTCTTTCAGGAAATAGTTTTTCGGGAACTGATTCATGATAGTGGATTATTCCACCCTCTTTTTTCAGGATTGAGATTGCCTTTTTCAGATACTCATGTGTATTTCCTACATATCCCATAAGTACCCTGTCAGCTACTCCTTCAGGGGCTTTTTCAAGGCAATTACCCAATACAGGTTCTACAATACCTTCTACATTATTCAACTTGATATTTTCAAGAAGGTAGGAATGCGACTCAGGATTCAATTCGATTGCGTACATTTTTTCAGGCTTTGCATGGACTGCAATGGGTATTGTAAAATAGCCTATGCCTGCAAACATATCCACAATGATTTCGCCGGTTCCTATATTGCTCATGTGCCTCTTTTCATAGAGGTTTCCCTTTGAGTACATAACTTTTGTAACATCCATCCTGAACACACACCCATTTTCCCGGTGTGTGGTTTCAGTTCCATTCCCTGCAATGATTTCCCTTTTCGGTTGGCGGAGATCTCCGTCTATACCTTTATCGTTAACCACGCAGTGACATGAAGGATACATTTTCAGGAGTTCTTCCCCAATTACAGGTTTAAGTGATGAGATTTTTTCAGGAATGGTAATTACAACTACATCTCCAAGCACCTGCCATCCGGAAGGTATGTATTTTTTTTGTTCAGGATCAGCGATTTCCTGCAGCCTTTCTCTTAAATTTTTGAACTGGAAATAATATTCAGGTTTTTCCTGGAAAATGTGTTCATAACCTTCCACTTCTCCCAAAACTGGAATTTCGGCCAAATCCTTGTTTGTCGCAATTTTTATTTTCCTGTTTGTATCAAGGATATTTTTTTTGAGCAGATGCATGCGAATATCTTCAATTTTTTCCTTCGGGACAAGTATTGCTTTAGTATTTTCTGCTTGCATCAGGATACCTTTTTCAAATTCATTCGAATCTTGGCGAACGTTTATATATTTGCCTGCCTTATCTTTTTTCTGTATGGAATCAAAAGATCATACTGCTCTTTTTGCAACTGCAAATGGATTTATTGCTATCAACGGAGAAGTGAAACTCCAGATACTTGAATTTTTGCAGGCAGATCCCAAGTCTTTTGATGAAATTGTTCGCAGTACCGGGAAAGCCAAGTCTACTGTTTCGGTCCATCTAAATGATCTCCAGAAAGCAAATTTGGTTAGAGAACAGGTTGATCCCTCTGACCGACGCAGGAAAACCTATACTTTATGTTCCAAGTACATTGCCTGCTCCAGAGAACCTCTTGATTTCCATTATTACCAGACACTTGATATGTTTACTTCTTCCCTGAAAGATGAATTTGATTTCCTTAAGTATGCTTTCCGGGCTGTCCGGTATGGCTCAGAAGCGCAGGGAATCAATAATGGCCCCCTTATGAAAATTATTGGAAGGGACATAGGTGGCCATATATCAGCGACTTTTGATTTTGATGATGTTTCAGATGTCTTTGAAGAACTTCGAGGTTATTGGCGTCTTCACAAACTGGGTAAAATGTATATTGATGATGTGGACCCACTCACAATTCGCGTTAAGGATTGTTTCGAATGCGATTCTATTCCAGTTGTCGGACATCCAGTTTGTTCGTTTGACGAAGGTGTTCTCGAGGGTATTTTTTCCAGTTCAATAGGTCTGAATCTACCCTTCATTGAAAAAGAATGCTATGCTGCAGGCGATAATCACTGTCTCTTTATCACCGAGTAATTCAGTGTGTCCCTCGTATTACTCCCATTTCTGATTTCAGGAGTGGTCCAATTTCAGCAACTATTCCAGGACCATCTGTTCCTTCTTTACAAACAATGACATTTTCAAGCAGACCTAGTTTTTCTACTCCAAAAATATCTCTTCCATGCCCGGTTTTCTTAATTGCGGATTTTATTTTTGAGCGCGTGGATGAGTTTGCTATGACCCTGTCCATTGGTGATTTTTTCCATTTCCATAACAGATCAATTGTTTCATCTGCAAATTCAAGCGTTTTACCATCTTTTGACAGTCGTACTTTTACAGGAAAATGCTGAATTAATCCGAATCTTGCAGCTATCTGTTTTGCATTTCCTGTACCTAATGACTTGAGATTTTGTACAGGCATTCTCATTACTTTGCCTATATCAATGAGTAATTCTTCCCCTTCAACAGATTTGATGTAACCATTATAGACAATTTCAGGTTCCGGTTTTTTTGTAGGGGAACCATATTTTGATTTCAGGAAATTAAGGGCAAATTCGGCATCTTCTCCCTCAAGATGAACTTCCAGCCACCCACTGCTGGAAATAACTGTATCCGCATTAGCCTCCAGATCTTTAAGCTCGTCTGAGATTAAATTCTTAGCTGCGACTAATGTCTGTTGAGGATTAGCATAAATGAAAAGAGCTATACAGTCTTTTTCCATAATAGAAACCCCCTCAGTTTCTCTTAATAATGGAATTGAATGCGTCTGCCGTTTCGTCGTATGCAATCAAAACGTCATCATGAATGGGCTCTTCCGAGTTCTCTATCATTGTGCCGACAAGAGCAACTTCCCTGCTGAAAGGACCGAGTTTTCGTTTTATAGCTTCGTCGCTGGCCTTACTTTTGACAAGCTCGGTATAACTTTTATCAATTTTTGTTCGAAGTTCTCGTATTTTACCAAGAATCTTCTCAGATTCCTCATTGAGGGCATGTTTTACAACGTTTTCATCTGCTTCAACAGCTTTCAGGTATGCCGAAGGAAGAGTATCCTTAAGAGCATGGATTAACTGCTGCAGAGCTTCAACAGCTTCAATGCCATATTCTGTGAGTTCAACGTATTTTATACGCCCATCGACTGTAAATTTAACAAGTCCCATCTCTTCCATTTTGGATAATATTTTAGTTGTATGGGCAAAAGTCGAGTTAATCTCCTTGGTAACAACTGACGCATAAGTCCTTTTATGGGCCCATACTGCCATCAGTGCAAGGGTGGGCTTTTCCTGCAAAAATAGATTGTCCATGCTTTGTTTATTCATTAGCCACTCACCTGAAAGTAACAAGTCTTTATTAGAAGTTATTCCATGATACGATTTAATATATATAATTGTCGAAACCCTTTATTCCAGATTGCCTCTCTTGCCATCCAAAGATGCAAAAGTCATTATTTCACTGGCAAACTTAATGTACAAGATTGGAGTTAAGTCAGCGTGATCTTTTTTGTTTTGTTGAAACAAAACAATCTGGATCATCAAATTAGTCAAATTCGCCACTTATTACTCAAAATTATGCTTTTGCGGTCATATATTCCGCATTCTGACATGATAACTGATATTGTGACATTTCTGACATCCAAATACTAGAAGGAATCATAGAATGAAATCACTAACTTTTAAAGAATTACACTTATCAAAAGACGTGGAACGGGCTGTTGAGGATTTGGGTTTTGAAGAACCTACTCCCATCCAGGCACAGTCAATTCCTTTTATCCTGGAAGGAAGGGATGTAATCGGGCAGGCACAAACTGGTACAGGAAAAACTGCAGCCTTTGGAATTCCTGCGCTTGAGATGATAGACCCTGATGTCAAAAAAGTACAGGTCATCGTACTTTGTCCCACAAGGGAACTCGCAAATCAGGTTGCTGAAGAGTTAAACAAACTCGCAAAATACCAGAAGACTAAAATTTTACCAATATATGGCGGCCAGCCCATTGAAAGGCAGATCAAAGCTCTTCGCAGGGGTGTACAGATTGTAATTGGAACTCCTGGCCGTGTGATGGATCATATTGAGAGAAAAACCCTGAGACTCAATGCAGTAGAAATGGTTGTGCTGGATGAAGCCGATGAAATGCTTGACATGGGATTCAGGGAAGATATTGAAGATATTCTTAATGAAGTTCCGGAAGAAAGGCAAACCATTCTCTTTTCCGCAACTATGCCAAAACCAATATTGAGGTTAACAAAACGGTATCAGAATAATCCTCAGATGATAAAAACCGTTCACAAGAAACTTACTGTTCCTTTAGTAGAACAATACTACTTTGAGGTCAAGCGCCATGTAAAGCCGGAAGTTCTTTGCAGGCTTATTGATATCTACAACGTAAAATCCTCTCTTGTTTTCTGTAACACAAAGAAGCAGGTTGATACTCTTGCTGAAACCCTGCGATCACGTGGTTACCTTGTTGATGCGCTTCATGGAGATTTGAAACAGAAACAAAGAGATAAGGTCATGGCCAGCTTCAGGAAAGGGGACATCGAAACCCTGATTGCAACAGATGTTGCGGCACGCGGGATAGATGTTGAAAATATCGAAGTGGTCTTTAATTACGATATTCCACAGGATGAAGAATCATACGTCCACAGGATAGGAAGGACGGGACGTGCAGGAAGGGAAGGAACTGCCTTTACTTTTGCTGCCGGCAAGGACATTCGCAAGATAAAAAGTATACAAAAACACACCGGTGCCAAAATAATCCGTAAGAAGGTGCCTTCACAGAGCGATGTGGAAGATATCCGTGCAGAGCTGCTTTCCCAGAAGGTTAAAGACGCTGTTGATGCCGGTCACATGGGAGAGTACATTCACTGGGTTGAAAATCTCCTTGAGGAAGATTATACATCAGTTGATATTGCTGCAGCTCTTGTGAAAATTGTGCTGTCTGATGTAAAGAAATAAATATTTCTGTTGTACTTCAAAGCAGTACAACATTATTTTAAATTTAAAGAGGTTGACTGGGAAACCAATCAACCTGCATTCTATTTTAAATCAAAGTCACAGGATTGGAAATTTAGAAATTCCTGCGTGGCTTGTGTTTCTGGTAGCAATCCCTGCAGTATACCGGCCTGTCAGGATCCGGTACAAAAGGAACTTCTGTCTCCTGGCCACAGTCACTACATTTGGCCTTATGCATCTCACGAGGTGCATTGTTAAAGCTACGGCTTCCGCCATTGAATCCTCTTCTGTCCATTTATTGTCCTCCCTTTTTGTTAGTTCAAACGATTCATATAAGACTGCGCCAAAAATGAGTTATAGGGAGGCTCAATGAACTTATTGACTAATGGTTTCAACTACCTTTTTCCATATAGGCATTACCCTACAATAGCTCAAGCTAATCAGATTTTGTTATTTATGTAAAAAAATAGAAATGAATGAAAAGCCACAATTGACTTTTCAGTCACTGACTTCCATATATTTTTCGACGTATGCGCTTTTCAGACTTCCTGTAAGCAGTGCGACTCCCTGTAATTCAAGGAACTTTGTAGCAGTTCCTGAAAGGGTCCCTTTGTAGGAGTCGGGTATCTGAACAGCTTTTATGCTTGGACAACGTTTGATGATTTCCATCAAATCGGTGTTGCTTGGTCTAAAAGAAAGATGTACAATTTCATCTTCCGGTTTCAATTTTTCTATCTCGTTTTTAGAGTTTAGTAACCTGATTTTCAAGATATCATCCTCTTTTTTTCAGGTATTTTGTTTTGATTGTTTTTTATTAGATTCCAGTCCCGACTATTTATTAAAATAATTGAAAGCTGGTTCTGGTTATCTGACTTATTTTATATGTCGTTCTAATATATAGTTTTCTAAATAAAATTATTAATAATTTCTGACAATTTGTTTAATCTGTTTGTAATTTGCATCTGATTTAAATGAAGTTCCCGAAAAATGAGTTCTACTGGCTTCAAAGCCGCTTTCTCTAATTCTTTCAAGCAATTCCTCAATTGGCTTTGCGGATATTCCCAATTGTTTGCAAATCTTGTGCTGGTCATAAAACATTGGGACATCAAGCTCATTTTTACAAACTTCCAGCATTTTTGAAGATGCATCCTTAGTACCTAAAGGCCTCTCTTCCATTTCAAGCAGAATTTCTTCGCAAAATCCCTGTTCATGGAGACTTCCCAGCCACAGGGGACCTCCTACATGTACTTCTTTTTTGCAGAACGGGCAGCTCTTTTCCATCTGTACTGTGAGTCCTTTCTTATAATCTACCATCCCACAGGATGGGCAGTGTGCTATAAATCCAACTTCCCTGAGGCTCTTATCAGCTGCTTTTGCTCCGTTTTTCAGTTGCACATATGTTCTTACATAATGGCGTGTGGCATGTGTCAAGAGCGGAACCATTGATTTCTCATGCATTGCAATAACACGAGCCATGTATCCCAGAAGGACCCTTGCTCCCATTTCACTATGGTATTCAGTGTTCAAGGGCACTGATGAATATTTTCTCATACCTGAGTTCAAATGCGCTCCACAAAGAGGAGCCGTATCGGTTGCCGTCACTGCCAGTAATCCCTTTGCACTGGAGGCCGCAGCGTCCAAAAAGGGCGCAGGACTACCGAAAGGGTCAAGATCAATGATATCAAACTTTTTCTCATGCATCAGGACGTTAGCACTCTTCCGGGAAACCTGAGAATTACTTGATAGTTGGTTTAGTTCAACGTTCTCCAGAATAAGTTTGCATGCTTCCTCTCCCCAATCGTTAAGTGTAACGTTTACTCCTATTTCTTTGGCAACCCTGATTCCACGGATTCCGGAAGCTGCCATTGCATCAAGATATGTGATGCCGGCATTCTCATCTGGATTATCCTTGTTTTTCCTTTTGATCCAGGCTGCGATAGCTGCCACTGTAACGTCACGGTTTAATTCCATGTGAGGATTATAAAAAACAGGGGTGACAGATGGAGTATAACCTTTTTCAGAGAAGGCATGAACTAATAAAGAAACGTCGCCTTCCCTGATTTGCTGCATCTCCATATCTGGGTTTTGATATTTTCTTCTTATTTAACAATGATCGTCACATTCATACCACGCCATGGTGGCACATAGGTATGGTATTCACCGGTTTCATTAAACTGGTAAGTGAATTTCTGCATGAAACTAATGGATACATCATCCCACAATCCTTCTTCATTTTCAATTGAGAAAAATCGTTTTGGATCTTCCTGCTGGTTAATCCATGTGACAGTATCTGTCCTGTTGATCTCAAGAGGATTTGCTGATATCGCATTATAGTTTTTGAGTCTGATTGGGTAATCCTGAGGTTCATAAGCCTCCTCAGGTGTCTCCACTTCATCTCCGT
Organism: Methanohalophilus levihalophilus; assembly: GCF_017874375.1. NCBI lineage: Archaea > Methanobacteriati > Methanobacteriota > Methanomicrobia > Methanosarcinales > Methanosarcinaceae > Methanohalophilus > Methanohalophilus levihalophilus. The sequence continues at coordinate 567,404 of NZ_JAGGLK010000001.1, read as the reverse complement.
TGTCAGTACCTGATTCATTGTCTTCAGGAGTTGCATTATCCCCGTCTGTAGGTGTTTCGTTTTTAGTCGGTTCTTCGGTGCATCCGGCAAAAGCAATTGCAATTACCAGCAATATTGTCAATAAGATTTTCATTTTCATGTTCCAATCCCCTGTTGTTATTTTTTAAAAAGTAAATATCCTGAACGAATATGAAAGTTTCTGATGTCAACGATATTTTCGGCAAATACCGTCACCAACCTGTTTACTCATATGGTGAAATTTCATGACTTAGTACGGTAGTTTTTAATACACATTCCTCTCCGCCGGTAATAAGCTCTTCTATGTTTCGCTTTAAATTAGCAGGGTGCACAGCTCCAGTCTCGCTTTTTATCGCAATGCCCTTACAGAAGTAAATGAAAGTTGGAGTTCCCATTATACCATAAAGTCCTGAAATATCCGGGTTTTCCTCTGCATTCATTTTTGCAAAGGTAACCCTGTCACCGAATTCCTGTGCAAAATTCTGGAAATAAGGATAGATATTCTGGCAATGCGGGCATGTAGTCAGGTAAAACATAACTACTGAAGGCCCCTTTTCACCATTAATGATTCCTTCCCAGTTTACGGAATTTGCTTCAATAATCCCTGAAGTCATATTTAGAAATTGGTTCTGAGATCTGATAGCTTTTTTGCTTATTCTCCGGAAAAATCTTTAAAGCATCCACTCCAATAAACTCTCGATGGGTGGGGAAATTAAATGGTATCGCTCAACTGTGGAAGAGGCCTTTTCTCTTCTTGAAAGTTCCGGAGAAGGAATTTCGGAAGATGAAGCTGAGCTGCGTCTTTCAAAATACGGTTTCAATGAAGTGGAAATAAAAAAGAAGCATGGTCCTCTCTATAAGTTTGCGAAACAATTCAAGAGTCCTCTGATCTACGTTCTTCTTGCTGCAGCTGCACTTACTTTTTTCCTTGATGAATATGCAGACACAGCTGTAATTATGGGGGTTGTCCTTGCCAATGCAGTGATTGGATTTGTGCAGGAAAACAAGGCAGAACATGCACTTGAATCCCTTGCAAAAATGATGAAACCTGAAGCCACAGTTCTACGTGAAGGGCAGAGAAAAATAATTCCAAGCAGGGAACTGGTTGCCGGAGATGTGGTAACACTCGAAGCAGGTTCCCGTGTCCCTGCGGATATGAGAATCATATTCACCAGGAATATGCGAATCGATGAGTCAGCCCTCACAGGCGAATCCATGGCAGTGGAAAAAGTCATTGATCCAATCCAAAAAGAAGATCTCCCTCTGGGTGACCAGAAAAACATGGCATTTGGAGGCACTCTCATCACTCAGGGAATCGGAAAGGGTATCGTTGTCTCCACCGGAGCGTTTACTGAAATCGGCAGAATCTCAGAATTGATCCAGCAGACAAAGGCGATAAACACACCTTTACTACGCACCATTGATCATCTGGGCAAACTTCTGTTTATGGTTATAGTTGTGGTTTCAGCTTTTACATTTATTATAGGTAAATTGCAGGGTTTTGCGACGCTTGATATATTCCTTGCCACCGTAAGCCTTGCAGTAGCTGCAATTCCGGAAGGATTGCCAGCCCTTATCACAATTTCACTTGCTATTGGTGTAAAGACAATGGCTTCAAGAAATGCAATTGTTCGGAATTTACCCTCAGTGGAAACACTGGGTTCTGCAACTGTTATCTGTTCGGATAAGACCGGAACGCTCACCAAAAACGAAATGACCGTGACGGAAATATTTACACTTGAAGGCAGTTTTGATGTTTCGGGTTCGGGGTATATCCCGCAAGGGCAATTCTTCTCACATGACAGAGATATTGATCCGCAGGCATATCCCACTTTGATAGGTACCCTCGAAGCAGGAGTTTTGTGCAATGATGCCTATATGAGAGAAGAAGGAGGCATAGATGGCGATCCCACGGAAGGCGCTCTTTTGGTTTCTGGACTAAAGGCAGGTAAGTTTCATCTCCCAAGGCTTGACACCATCCCATTTGAATCCGAACTTCGTCTTATGGCCACCCTGAATGAGAGGGAAAACGGAACCCGTTTGATATATATCAAAGGTTCTCCCGAAAAGATAGTGGAACTGTGCAGCGCTCAGGATGATGGAAATCGGATCTCGTCCATACAGCCGGAGTTTATCCTGGATAATGCCTCGGAAATGGCTTCAAGAGGCCTGCGTGTAATAGGAATGGCTTATAAAAGAGTCTCATATACTCAGTCCACACTACATGTTTCCGATCTTAACGATCTTGTTTTCCTGGGCCTGCAGGGCATGATAGATCCTCCCCGGGAAGAAGTTAAGACTGCAATTGAAAAATGCAAAACCGCCGGAATCCGTGTGATCATGATTACAGGTGATCATGTCCTTACTGCTCACAGTATTGCAAAACAGCTCGGAATCAGGACGTATGGGGCACTTTCAGGAAGCGATCTTGACAGAATGGGTGATACACAATTAAAAGAGCAGCTTGAGACAGTTTCCGTATTTGCCCGTACATCACCTGAGGACAAGTCCAGAATAGTCCGCCTTCTCAAGGAGGAAGGTGAAGTTGTTGCCGTTACAGGGGATGGCATAAATGACGCTCCCGCGCTTAAGGGTGCTGACATCGGGATTGCAATGGGTAGATCGGGAACGGAAGTTGCCAAGGAAGCATCGGACATGGTTCTTGCTGATGATAACTTTGCTTCGATTGTAAATGCAGTTGAGGAGGGACGTGATGTCTATAACAAAATCCAGAAAGTGATTATGTGGACGCTTCCGACAAATGCTGCAGAAGGTCTGGCCATAATGGCAGCTGTCCTGCTCGGAATTACAAATCCTCCTTTGCTTCCCTTACATATCCTGTGGATTAATACGGTTACTGCAATATGTCTGGGTGTACCGATTGTTTTTGAACCCAGGGAAGAAAACCTGCTTTTCAGACGTCCCCGTGATCCGGAAGAACCACTCTTGTTACCAATAATAAAAAGGCGTATTGTCACAGTTGCATTGCTGATGGTTACTGCCACATTCCTGCTGTTCTTTTTCCAGATGGAGAACAACAGCCGGGATATTATGGTTGCCCAAACTATAGCCCTGAATACAATTGTATTCTTTGAGATTTTTTATCTCTTCAATTCAAAATCCATACATAACAATGTTTTTGACAGGTTAGTTTCCAACCGGGCAATGCTTCTGGGAATTGCAATTGTCATATCATTGCAGCTGCTGATTACATACAACACTTACCTGAATGGCATCTTGAAAACCGCTCCCCTTGAAGTCTTTGACTGGATTATAATACTTTGTCTTTCGAGTTCGGTGTTTTTCATAATAGAAGCCGAAAAATACCTGATGAAAAAAGGACGGGGAATAAGAGGCAAGATCAGCCGTTGAGATATTTTTCCAGCCGATTCATACCTTCTTCTATGTTTTCAAGGCTGTTGGCATAGGAAAATCTTATGTAACCTTCGGCACCCTTTCCAAAGTCAATTCCCGGTGTAACTGCAACATGCGTTTTTTCCAGAATATCACGGCTTAATTCAAGGGAATTTCTCCCGTATTCCCGGGCATTTGCAAGAATATAGAAAGCTCCATCAGGCTCGTATTCAATGCCCAATCCAATTTCCTTTAATCTCTTTAGCATGTATTTCCTGCGCATGTCATAAGTTTCGACCATTTTTTCGACATGATCCTGAGGTCCTTCAAGAGCTGCAATTCCCGCTTCCTGAACAAATGAATTGGCACAGATAAAAAAATTCTGCTGCATTTTCTGCAATACCCGAAGGTAGCTTTTTGGCGCTATCATGTAACCCAGCCTCCAGCCGGTCATGCAGTATTTCTTTGAGAAACCGTTGAGGGCTATGGCATTGTCTGTGTATTCGAGAATTGTGTGATCCTCTTTTCCATAGGTAAGTCCCTGATAGATTTCATCACAGACAATCGGGATATCCCCTTCAATTTCTGCAATGCTTTTTAGATCTTTTTTGTCCATCACCGAACCTGCGGGATTCGATGGTGTATTAAGCAGGATGGCATCGGTCTTGTCATTCAGGTTCATCTGGATATTTTCAGCATTAAGTGAAAATCCGTTTTCTGCATTTACAGGAACGTACTCAGTAGTTCCTCCGATTGCAGTTACAAAGTTTGGATAACAGGCATAATGAGGATTTGACATGAGGACATTGTGCCCCTGCTCAACAAGCAACATAAAAGCAAGCATGAGTGCAGGACTTGTTCCGGAAGTTACGATTACCTGCTCGGGAGAAACATCAACATCAAAATGCCGGTTGTAATAATTAGCAATGGATTTCCTTAATTCCGGGATGCCCATACTGTGTGTATATCTGGTGATACATCCGCTAAGGGCTTGATGTGCAGCTTCACAAATATGGGGAGCAGTTGGAAAATCAGGTTCGCCGATTTCCAGATGGATTACAGATGCTCCATGTTTTTCAAGTTGTTGCGCTTCTTCAAGCACTTCCATGACATAAAAAGGGGGAATGTTCCTTACACGTTCCGGAATCATGGTTGAATATGCGCTTGCCTCTTATTTAATAGTGGCTTTCAGGGAAAACGGTTATTCACTGTTCCCAAATTTCTTTACGTCATTTATAGCTGCCTGATACAGCTGTTCACGCAAATCAGGAATGGCTGAAAGGGCTCTTGTCCAGTCGGGCATGAGGACATCGTTTGGATTCATCAGGTAGTCTTCTCCAACTTTCATAATGACGTTTGAAAACATATCAACATACATTTCTTCGAGATGCCTGTTGAATTCGAGACCGTTGCAGTATGCATCGGTATAATATTTTCTGATGGCATCCTGTCCCAGACGCTTATATTTTATCCTTGCACTGTGGAGAAATGGTATGGATACCGTTGTTTGAGTGGTTTCTGTAAGTACTCTCAGGACAGTTGTAAATATATCCCCGGCCATTTTGCAAAGACCTGCAGAAAGATCGGTTCCAAGTTTCTTATGCTGGTGATCATAAAACCCGAGATCAGTCTGACAAATTCTCTTTATCGCGGCGTTTCGATGTACTTCCGCCAGCAATCCGACTTCCAGTCCCCAATCTGCAGGAATGCGTATGTTGAGAGCGAAATCACTGGTCATCGCAAATTCTCCGGAAAGAGTGTATCGGAAAGCCTTGAAATACTGGAGCAACTCAGAGTTGCACCGTAATTCTTCATTCATTGTATCAAGCAAAGGTTCCACAAAGAGCCTGTAGACTCTTCCATGCATTTTCCGTTCCTCGACATTCACCCTTGCATAATATCCTTTGTTAAAGAAGAAGTTGAGTTCAGGATCAACAATTGGATACAGGAGTTTTACGGGGATGTCGGTGGAATATGTCAGAATATCAGCATCATGAACGGCGATTGCATAAGAATTGAGGCTTGCAATCCCAAGTCCCAGCCAGACATCCATTCCTTTGCCCCTGAAAGAGGTAATATCGATGTCAATTTCCTTCATCTGGTTAATGATTTTCTCAACAGTTGGGCCGTTACACCAAAGAAGAGTATGATTGATTTCCAGTTTCTCCAATTCCCTGAGGGCAGTCCTGTATTGCTCTACATTTTCTGCCGCAAGCGGGATTACAATTGTAGTGGCACACTGACAGTCATTCAATTGCTTAATAATATTTGGAAGTGCAGGATTATCCAGATCCTTGTAATGGATTGGAAGGACAATGGATGCCGGCCTTCTTTCCCTGAGCTCTAGTATCCTTTCTGCAAGCCTTTGTTTATTAATACAAAAATCGTGTATAGTCGTGACAGTCTCCTGATTAAAATCCATGAAATACCCCCTGAAAGACTTCTATTACAGGCTACATCTTTCCCCAAAGATTCCTGTGTACAAATACCTAAATAGTTAATATATTATAATATTTATTGCTGAAACAGGATTCTTTACTTTCAGTAAAAATTTAATGTTTTTGGGGTGAGTTTATGGGATACGTTATATTTACGGATCTTGACGGGACATTGATAGATCATGATACTTATTCCTATAATGCGGCTAAACCTGCGTTAGCAGCCATTAAGGAAAATTCAATTCCTCTTATTTTCTGCACTAGTAAAACAAGAGCAGAGCTGGAAGAGTATGTGAAGGAAATGGAACTGTATCATCCTTTCATATCTGAAAACGGTGGTGCAATTTTCATACCGGAGGATTATTTTGATTTTGATTACTTATACTCGAAGAAGCTAAAGAATTACAAGGTAATCGAACTGGGTACCAGTTACCAGCTTCTTCGTGATGTGCTCACTGAGATTCGTGAATCCGCTTCTCTGGATGTTGTAGGATTTGGGGATATGAGTGACGAAGAAGTAAGTGAGGATACGGGACTTGCACTTGATTCTGCCAGACTTGCAACAAAAAGGGAATATGATGAAGCTTTCAAGTTGCTTGATGAAGATAGGGCAGATGAACTCAGGGAACTGATTGTATCCAGAGGCTTAAACTATACCCGTGGAGGGCGTTACTGGCACTTGATGGGTGATAATGACAAAGGGAAAGCTGTTCAAAAACTGACGGAGCTTTTCAGGAAGAGTGACCCGGATGTCAAAAGTGTGGGTCTGGGAGACAGCCAGAATGACCTTCCCATGCTGCAGGCAGTAGACATTCCCTATCTTGTCCAGAAGCCCGGGGAAATCCATGACAGCACTATTTCAGATTCCCGGATTAATCGTGTAGAAGGCATTGGTCCTGTTGGATGGAACCGTGCAATACTTAAGTTGTTGTCTTCTAAATAATATATACTGACACTTAGGGGGTTTGGAGTATGATACGACTTGAAAACATGTTGCCTAAAGCTTTTCTGGTAGGCATTATGGAAATGGTTGATAGGTTTGGTCCCGAAGAAACTTTTAACTGGATTGTTAGTATCGGAACCAAACTGGCTGAAATTGAAGGCCCGGGCTTTGAGGGAGCACGTGAAAATCACGTCAATTTCCTTCCGGTTTGTCCTTTCGGAAGCGATTTTGTTGAATTTGTGGAAATGTACGGTGGGGAGCAGCCGTCGCAGTTTCTTGAAATTATCGACTATGTCAATAAGCAAAAAGAAACCGCGGAGGACGGATGGAATTATCCTGCACTTTCAGGAGTCCTGGGGATTCTGCACTACAGCTATAGCAAAAAAAGGGCTGAACTGGCAGGAGCTGAATTGCTGAGCGTTGGAACCAAATCACCCCTTACAGATGAATTTGAGTATAACTATAAAGCCATTGAAAAGGCTGGCATGACCAAGGAAGAGGTCGACAAGTATCTGGATAAATCTTATTGTGTGTTTAAAATTGACTATCACGATAAGGAGTGAAGCTCTTTGAATTACGAAAAAGCGTATGAACTTTATGAAAATTGTGTAAATGTATTAAGGGAAAACCAGCATGAAAATGGAGGTTTTTATGCCAGTCCTCCTGGAACCAGATATCCTTTCATTTATCCAAGAGATCACTCTATGGCCATTATTGGTTCTGTAGATGCTGATCTAATGGATCAGGCTCGCAGAGGGCTTGATTTTGTTTTAAGTTCCCAGAAACCACTTGGTGAGTTTTCCCAGCGCTATGATGTTGACGGAAATGATGCAAGTTACAAGGATCTGCAGATTGACGGTAACGGTCTTGTACTGTATGCTCTCGGAAAATATTTTGAAGGCAGCGGAGGCTCTTTTTTTGAGGCGATGGCGGATAAGGAGTTTGTGCTGAAACACTGGGAAGCTGTTGAGAAGGCGGTTGGATTTATTCTTATGAACAAGAATGAAGAAGTCGACCTTATTCACACGGTAAACAGTATTCATGAATATCCTGCCTATGAACACGGTTTTGAAATATATGCAAACTCAGCATGTTGCGCCGGAATTTTTGCTGCGGTGAAGATGGGCAAGGCTCTTGGGAAAGACGTTTCGCTCTGGGAAGAGGAAGCCAACAAAATTCGTGATTCCATTATGACAAAACTTTACAGTGCCAGAAGGCGCTCTTTTATCAAATGTATACGTGTCAAGGACAGGACCAGTAATCCAATTGGCTATGACGCATTTGCTTCCAGTGTCATCGATGTGGATGCTGTGGAATATGCTCCTGCATTTTTCGGGTTGGTAGATGATACGGATATCAAGGTAAAATCGACTGTCAAACGTATCCATGAGAGACTCTGGGATAAGGAAATCGGTGGTCTTAATCGCTATCCGGAAATGTGGGATCGCAATAATGGCGGATACGGTCCATGGCCGCATTTTACCTGTGAATTAGCGCATCATTATATCCGTGTTGATAATCAGGATATGGCGGATATGTACCTTGAGTGGGTAATTGATATGGCTCATGAAAACCAGTTACCTGAACATATTTCAACCATCGAGCGATTTGAAATGTGGTTTGAAGACTATACAAGCGCAAAAATTCTCAGGGATAGTAAGCTCAAAATGATTGAGCATACCCGCAGTCATCCTAAATGGGAAGATGGTCTTGCTTACGTGACAATGCCGCTTATATGGCCACATGCAGAATTCATATCTGCATATCGAAGCTACATGTCAAAATATGGATGAGGCATTTTTCGGGTCGGGTTTTAGTTCAGGTTTAATTTTAAGTATATTTGATGTAAGGATGGTACAAAGTATGGATGATAAAAACAAGTTTAATTTTTCAGGTAAGACAAATTGGCTGTTCCCCCTCCTAATTTTATTTCTGGTAACTGCCATGGTTATGGTTTCCGGATGTCAGGAAGATGAACCGGGACTGGATAGCAATGAAGGTGACACTGGAGAGCAGATTACAGTTTCTGAAGGTCTCCAGATCAATGAATGGAAAATAATTGTTGACAAGGTGCAGATAAACCTTGAGAATACAGGAGAATCAGAGATTTTAGTGAACAAAATAGCTGTGGAAATATATGTTGATGATAACCTCTCAGTCTCCAAGCCTTTTGAAGTAGACGTGAATACCGAACTGGCTCCGGGAGAAGTCAGATTATTCACTATAGGGGTTCAAGCTGTCAGGGACCTTGACCAATCCCGGGTGAAGTCAATTGAGATTACCTGACTTGGGCATTTAAGTTCCTGGTTTCGAGAATTGAGGAATGGTAACTATATCCTTCCAATTTCACATTTTTAGACTAATTAACTGCCGGTTTTTGTAAGCGAAATGCTCACAGAGTAAAACACGAAACTACCCAGTCACCGGCTGCTTTTGTGAACATCTCAGCGAAGTCTTTGAATTCAGTATGTTCGTTGATAAATGCGACAAACTTCTCGTCAACTCCATCAATTTCGCTGAATTTAGTCCCCATTAGCTCTTCACAAGCTGCAATGAAAGCCTCGGAAGTTTCAAAATCAGTATTATTGCGGATGAAAGCATCGGGAAAAAGATCCTGTGCAGTAGGAGCGCTTTCATTCATTTTTGAATTTCCCGAGTTGATAAATGATTCCTGTGAGTCCATGAATTTATTTTTGTCCTGAATCAATAAAAAATTACCCGCTGAGAATCGATTTCTCAGCTCCAGAATTGTTTTGTCTTGGCATAGTTTCGTTCGGCTTCCATAATGTCCCTGTAGAATTCATCTTCCTCAAGCCTCATTTTCTGTATGATCCTGGAGGCGGTTTCAGGTCCCACGCCCCTGCTTGCAAGGGCTATGACCGCATCTTTTCCATGAGTCATAACGATATTTGCATTCCTGTAAACTCTTTGGATGCGTTTCTTGTCTTCTTTTGCAGTGACTTTGTCTTTCTTGCGAACAAGTTTGACGTCTTCTTCTTCCCAGGGCTTCAGGGCTGCAATCATTTTTGAATTGCATATTGGACAAATGATGTCATCAGGAACACTTTTTACTTTCTTCCGGGAAACCCATTTGGTACAATGAACACAAAAGAGGATTACCCTGTCATTTTGTATCCTCTCTTTCATTGTTTCAAGAATGGCACCCTCCGGCCTGTCAGGTGCAATTAAATCTTTCTTGGCATCAAATCCGGCAGAACCAATAGGTGATGCCTTACCCGTAAGTAATACTATTTCCCCGGACTGTATAGCTTTCAGGACTTTGCCAGCCTGTCTTACATCAAGGAGGTTCTGGAAAATTTCCCTGAGCACTTCATCATACATAGTGGTGTGCTGGTAAATCTCAAGCAGCTTTTTCATGCTGATTTTGTCATAATCTATCTGCTTGCTGAGTGCTCCGAATTTCCGGGCTACCTGAACCATTTTCCATTTCATCAGGGATGTATTCTTGAGTGTCATCTCAATGATAGGTTCGACATGTTCCGGTTCTATTTCTTCCAAAACCGCACGCAGTCTTTCCGCTCTCATGCGTTTTGTAAAACGAAGTCTTATTCTGTATGGATCGGTTTCCTGTCCCACACTGCTGCCACTACGTGCTGCAAGCAGGGCCGTGAGAACTTTTCCCAGTGTATCATTGGTGTTGTGGCCGAAACATGAATTGATTACCAGAGAATCGCCATGTTCCTCAATTACGATATGTTTGTCATCCGGCACAGGTGCCTCTGAATCCAGTTGCTCCTGAATCATATCGATGAAAACTCTAAGCGCTTCTTCATCAACCGGATACTCCTCCCGGATAGTTTCAGAAACAGCGTTTTCATCCATTCCTGATATGAGAAGATTTGCTACCTGCCTTCGGAGGCGTCCTGCATGTTGTGCCACTTCAAAAGGTACGGGAATTTCTTCCCCTACCCAGCTAGGGACTTCTCCAAGGCTTTTCACCGGCTCAACCTTGATTCGATCCCTGTCAGGAAGCATTTCGATAACCCTCCAGACTTCACCCTTTGTTATGAATATGGCTCTAGGAGTTGCAAAATTTACTACAAAAGCTTCGTCAAGGTTTCCCACGATTTTACCGGAAACGATATCGAATATCTCAAACTTTCGTTCATCGGGAATCATTGACAGGTTCTCGTAGTAGTACTGCCAGCTCTTGCGCCTCCTTGAGATCTTGCTTGATCCCTCATCCTGCCATACAAGGCGATTGGATACTGTCTGGTCTACAATCCTGTTCAGGCTTTCAAGAGTGAGATTTCTGAAAGGATAGGTACGTTTCAGTATTTTGAAGACTTTTTCGATTTCCACGTCTCCGAAATCAAGTACTATCCCTGAGAGTTGATTGGCGATTACATCAAGGGAATTGTTTTGTGGAAAAACGTTCTCAACAAGTCCCAGGGTCGCATCATGGGTTATTGCCATGCTTTCCGCAATATCATCAAAATCCATTGCGATAATTGTTCCTTCGGAAATCTTGTGGATTTTGTGGCCTGCTCTTCCCACCCTTTGCAGGAGTCGTGAAACCTGTCTGGGAGATCCGTACTGGATTACATGATCCACGTCGCCGATGTCAATTCCCAGTTCCATTGATGAAGTGCAGATAAGACCCCTGAGGTCTCCACCTTTGAATGATTCCTCGGCTTCCAGTCTCGCTTCGTAGGACAGGGAACCATGATGCACACCGATTGGCACCTCCAGGATACGGAATCCCGATGCCAGCATTTCTGCACTCTGTCGTGTGTTGACAAAAATGAGAGTGGATTTTTTCTTTTCTACTATATCTCCGACTATTCGCAGGTGTGATGCGAGTTCAGATGAGCAGCCGATATTCCGGGCTGCTTTAAGATCATCTTCGGTTACTGAAGGAGTAATTACATTGAAGTCCAGCAGGCTCAGCATTTCAACCTTTACAATACGAATGTCCCGTTCTGCACCCGCGAGGAACTTAGCTACAATTTCGGGGTTTCCCACAGTTGCCGAGAGTCCAACTCTCTGGAACTCCCCTGAAAGCTCAACAAGTCTTTCCAGACCGATTGCAAGCTGTGCTCCCCTTTTGGAGGCTGCAAGCTCGTGAATTTCATCCACCACAACAAAACTTACGGATTTCAGGTTCTGTCTCAACCGCTTTCCTGTGAACATTGCCTGCAGTGTTTCAGGGGTTGTAATCAGCAAATCAGGGGGATTTTTTGACTGCTTTTGCCGCTCATACTGGCTGGTATCCCCGTGCCTGACCATGACTTTGACGCCGAGTTCTTTTCCCCATAGCTGTATCCTTCCGAGCATATCTCTATTCAGGGCACGCAACGGAGTGATATAGAGGGCAGAAATCCCGGTTCTCTCTTCAGGAGGCTTTGCAAGAATGTGATTGAATACGGGGAAAATAGCGGTTTCCGTTTTTCCGGAACCTGTTGGGGCTATGAGCAGCAGGTTTTCTCCGTTGAGTATGTGAGGTATGGCTTGTTTTTGGGGCTCGGTGGGTTCTATGAAGCCTTTTGCATCCAGTTCCTCCTGTATGGCAGGGGAAAGGAGTTTGAAAACATTCTCAGTCACACTTTTTCCCTCCGTTTTTCTTACCCTTGTTTCTTCGTTTTCTTGGAGGTCGTTTTTTTGTGACGTCAAGTTTCCTGATATCCTTGACTTTTCCCAGTTGCATACCGTCAAGGAGGTAGACCTGTGCATTATCCACATCAATTGCCCCTGAGGAGAAAGCAGGACCCAACAATTCATCCATCCCTGCTTCGTTGAAGGGAACTCCTCCACAGATTTCATTGAAAGCAGGGACAACGATTACTTCCGGTTTTGTGGGTGAGTTTTCCATTGAGATTCCCACTTTGCTGTAATGTTCAGCAATGACGTCGGTGAGTAGGTGTGTGCGAAGCCATGCCTGTTCTGTGGCAGCATAGCCGAGTGAATCGGTGAGCCGAACGGTGGGATGATTGTGAGCTGTAATTATGAGGGGTGCGGATGCAACTACCGGGGAAGGCCAGGTATGACCGTGGAAGTAACCAACATCTTCTATAACGTCACCTCTGGAAGGGTGCAGGGTAACATCGCCTTCGTCAGGGAGGAGTAATTCCATGTTTCCGTCATGGTTTCCGGGAAAGAGATCTACAGGTGCATGTCCTGCCAGTTTTCCGAGGAAGTAGGGTATTTCATCCCTTTCCTGCCATGAGATCTGGGGTACATTGTGCTTGATATCCCCCAGCAGTATTATTCGGTCGGGTTGGGTTTGCTGGATGTATTCTTCTATCCTTTTCATCCGCTCTTCAAGGCGGCTGGGTACGAGAAATCCACTGCTGTAGAGGTCCCACTCGATGCCAATGTGGATGTCCGCTATAACAAGAGCCTTGCTTTCCCCTTCCACTATAAGGGCAGGCTCATCGGGAATCGGATAGGTTTTTACAGGCATTATTGTTTTTTTCCAGCAGCATGGCTTTCCATTCTGTCAAGCCTTTCGTTGAGTTTGAGGATTGAGTTTTCGATTCTTGTGAGGTCTTCATGCATTTCCACAAGGCGATTGTAGGTAGGACTGCGAGCATCTTTCACCGCCTGCTCCTGTGAGAACTTCTGCTTGCTGGGAATGACAAAAACATAGGCAAACCACATTCCTCCAAAAGCAACAAGGGAGAGAGCTATAAAGAAGTAGAGGTAATGCGGAAACAGCGATCTCATAAACGAGTCGGTTGCATTGTAATACTGCAGCCTTGTTATCATGATAAAATTCATGATTGAAAACAGGAACATGGTTTCACTGATCAGCATCAGAATGCCGCCCAGCTTTGTGGACATTGTTCTTTGTCTCGGAATTATATTGTCAATCGTAAGAACCCCTCCTTATGCTCAAGGATAAGTAAAACACTGGAATCAAAATATATTAAGCTCCCCACATTTACTGCTAATAAAAAGCCTTATTACCGATAATCAACCTTAAAAATTGTTACTGACAGGGGGCCCGTGGTCTAGCTGGTTATGACGTCGCCTTCACACGGCGGAGGTCGGGAGTTCGAACCTCCCCGAGCCCACCTTTTTCTTCTGATAGCGTTTTTAGGAGCAAATACATCTGTTTTTCGAGGGTTTGTAAGCGGGATTTTGTCAAACACATTTTGCCAAAATATATTGTTCTTTTGAAGTTGTTCTTCCTAACCTTTCGTTTGAGCTTCACATTTCATCATCCTTTAGTTAAAATGAGTATTAAAAAAGAACTAACTATATTATTTGATACTACTTACTTAATACTTTTAAATCTAAATAATTGTACGAAGACCTACTTTATATGGTATGGGCCGGAGGACGTCTTCCTTCACTGGAAATTGCTTGGAGATCAGTTCAATGACTATCAGGACAAATTCATATGATTCGCTTGTGCCTCATCCAATAATTGATCTCAAAAAAGATATTTTTTCAATTATTTCCCCCAAAGGTATCATTCTCTATGCAAATAAAAATTGGGATTCATTCTTAAAATGTCACAATCTGGATCTTGATAAATATAGTGAAGGAGCATCTTTTCTGGATTTATTTGACAGGGATTCAAGTGAAGCATTGGCAATAAGCAATACTTTGCATGAAACTGCGAAACCCTTTGAGATGGAGCATTTTTGTAGCAATTCAGGGAAAATACGCTGGTTTTTGATGCAGGTAGAGCCACTTTCGACTCAATGTCCCACCAGTGCAATACTGCGCTTTGTTGATATCACCAGATATAAAGAGCTGGAAAGTAATTTTCTCAAATTTGAGCAGGAAGAAGAAAAATACCATTTGCTGTTTAACAATATGGCTCAGGGAGCCTTTTTTCAGAAATCTGACGGCACTATCGAAGATGTAAATCCTGCAGCGCTTGAAATATTCGGATTGACCCGTGACCAGTTTCTGGACATGGACCCTTCCGCTATGAAACAGGATATAATTCAGGAGGATGGCTCTCCACTTGCTTCTGCGGATTATCCTCCTATACGTGCTTTATCAACCGGCAAGCCTGTTAAGGACGTCGTTTTAGGTGTTTATAACCCAAACAAAAAAGAGAATGTCTGGGTAAATTTCAATGCAATCCCAAAGGCCCGGGAATTAGAAGAACAGCCCTCAATGGTTTTTGTTACGGTTCATGACGTTACTGCGAGAAAACGTGCGGAAAAATCACGTTTTGAGATTGAGGAAAGATTCAAATCCCTCTACAGTTCAATGCTGGAAGGAGTTTGCTTCCATGAGCTGGTTTATGATGATTTCGGTAATGCAATTGACTACAGGATAATTGATGTGAACCATCAATATGAAAACATCCTCGGCCTTAAAAAGACAGAAGTCATAGGTAAGCAGGCATCGGCAATCTATGGTTCAACTGATGCACCGTATCTGGATATTTACACAAAGGTGGCTCAAACAGGCGAGGTTTACCAATTTGAGACCTTCTTCCCCCCAACGGATAAGTATTTTGTAATTTCAGTATTCTCCCTGAAAGGCAACCAGTTTGCGACTGTATTCGGCGATATCACTGAGCAAAAAAAGGCTGAAATTTCACTGAAAGAAAGTGAAGAAAATTATCGCTTAATTTTTGAAACCGCTGCCAATTTGATAACTTCAGTAAATGAAGAAGGTATAATTGTAGATTGCAATCATCGGATACAAACCTTTCTTGGTTATGAGAGGGATGAAGTAGTTGGCCAGCACCTGTCAAAAATCGTCCATCCTGAATGCATGGATGAAGCCATGGCTTCCCTTTCAGAAGTACTTGCTACAGGTTTTTCATACAACCAGGAATACAAAATGGTGAGAAAAGACGGGGCTCTCATTGACGTAGTCGTAAACTCTTCGGGACTCACTAATAGGCATGGAAGGTTCGAGAGGGCAATTTTTATCGTTAACGATGTCACCGAGAGGAAAAGGAATGAGGAGCGCATCAGGTATCTTGATTCCATCCTTCGATCAATTCGAAATGTAAACCAGATAATTGTAAAAGAAAAAGATCCTTTCAGGTTAATACAGGAGATCTGCACCACTCTTACTGAAGGACATGGTTATTCCAATACATGGATTTGTCTCCTTGATCAAAATAAGATTCCAGTCGTTGTGAAGGAAGCCGGGCTTGGTGACTCCTATAAACTTTTACTTGAGCAATTAGATAATGAGGGATTACCCCATTGTACCCTTGAGGCCCTAACTAAAAATACTATTATGCGCTGCATAAGATCCTCTGAGGATTGTAATGCGTGTCTTATATCACAGGCTTGTGAAGACTCAGTTGTTTTTGTTTCAAAACTTGAATACAAAAACAGGATATACGGGGTAATTTCGACTGCTGTTCCTGTGGAGTTTTCAGAGGATGAAGAAGTAATAGAACTTTTTGAAGAAGTGGTTGGAGATATATCGTTTGCGCTTTCCAATCTGGAACTGGAAGCCATTCGTGAAGACGCTGAATTTTCATTGATACAGAGTAAAATTGCGGCTGAGGAAGCAAACAGGACAAAATCCGAATTCCTTGCAAATATGAGTCATGAACTCCGTACCCCGCTTAATTCAATAATTGGTTTTTCTCAACTTCTGAAAAATGAAAATTATGGGGAATTGAATGAGAAGCAGGCAAAATATATATCAAATGTCCTGGGAAGTGGCAAACATTTATTGGAGTTAATCAATAACGTGCTGGATCTTTCAAAAATAGAATCCGGTAAAATGGATTACACCCCTCAGTTAATGAATATTTCCGAGCTAATCATTGAAACGATTTCACAAATGGAGCCTCTTGCAAAAAGTAAGTCTATTTCTCTTGATTTCACTCTTGACTATGATGAATTGGAAATCTGCGCTGACAGGCTCAAACTCAAAGAAGTTTTGTATAATCTCCTTAGTAATGCAATTAAGTTCACACCTGATTATGGAAAAATCTGTGTTAATTCAAGGATTGACAATGATGAATTGAAAGTACTGATTTCGGATAGTGGTATTGGAATTTCTCCTGAGAATCTTAATACCATTTTTGATCCCTTCAGGCAAGTTGAATCTTCTACCAGCCGCAATTATGGTGGAACTGGTTTAGGACTTGCTTTAGTCAGAAAATATGTAGAAATGCACGGTGGAGAAATTTGGGTTGAAAGTGAAGTTGGAAAGGGAAGTACGTTTACATTTACTGTTCCATTAAACCAGGGTTCTTCTGAAGCTTTCTTTCCCTTAAATTAATGTCCTCGGTTTATGAAAGTGGAAAAAAGGAAATTAATAACTATCAATTTTCTAACAAGATTTTTCACTACTACTTAGACATCTGTTCTTTAAGCTTTATATAAATTCTATCTTCAACCAAGTAAAGATCATTTGTCACAACTTTTTTATACCACAAATTTCAAACTTTAACACCCTAATACTGAAAAACAATTTATTAAATGTCCGAAACCTCCCTGTTTTTCTGGAGGCAAAATGACCACAAAATCTGGTCTGATTGACAAAAAGTGTGAAAAAATTTCTTTCTCGGAATATACAAACATTTTGGAGGACGTCAATACGTCTCTTCCATCTATCGATTCAAGAGGGATATTTCAATTGCTGGCTGAAAATGCCCGTGATGCTATAATCATGATTGATAACTCAGGGAAAGTAATCTTTTGGAACAAAGCAGCAGAGTCTATTTTTGGATATTCTTTAGAAGAAATGCTAGGCAAAAATGTTCACAATTATCTTTGTTCTGAAAAGGATAGGCTGCAATACGAATCATTTTTTGATCACTTTACGAAAACAGGCACAGGCTCTGCTATTGGGAATATTCTGGAACTGGAAGGAATAACGAAATCAGGGAGAATAATACCGATTGAATTGTCTCTTTCCTCAGTAAAATCTCAGAATGGTTTTTGGCATGCTATTGCAATTATTCGTGAGATCACCCGGCGCAAGAATTCAGAGGCCTTAATCCAGAGAAAGCTTGCAATAGAAGAAACAATCGCATCGGTATCTTCGATGTTTGTTTCACCTTTTAATATTGATGAAGCTATAGATGACGCCCTTGCACGGATGGGTTCATTGTGCTGTGCAAGCAGATCATACCTGTTTCAGTACCGTGAAAATAGAACATTGATGGACAATACACATGAATGGTGTGCATGCGGGGTGAGTCGTCAAAAAGAAAACCTGCAGAATATGCCATCTGGTATGATTCCCTGGTGGACTCAGAAAATCAATTCTGGAGAAACTATTCTTATTTCCAACGTATCAACTTTACCTTCTGAAGCAAAGGTGGAAAAAGAACTTTTGGAGATGCAGGATATAAAATCCCTCATTGTTTTTCCGGTAGTGATTGAAGGTGAAATATCTGGTTTTATTGGAATGGATAATGTAAATAATATTGGTGGGTGGGACAGAGACGATATTTCCATACTTTATACAATAGCAAACATCATTGGCAAGGGCATTGAAGCCAGGAAAACAGAATATGACTTGAAGCAGCGTATTGATTTTGAGCGACTCATTACCAACATCTCGACGGATTTTGTGGAAATAAGTATTGATGAAATCGATTCCACAATCGAAAACGCCATGGGTTTAATAGGAAGCTTCACCAATTCTGACAGGGCATATGTGTTCCTTTTCAGGGAAGACAAAAATTATGCCGACAATACTCATGAATGGTGTGATGAAGGTATATCACCACAAATCAAGAACCTTCAGGGCATTCATTTGAGCAAGGAATTGCCCTTTTTTACGCAAACGATGCGTAGCCATGAGATTTTTTATGTAGAGGATGTAGCTTCCCTTTCATTTGAAGCACAACTTGAACGCGAGCATTTTGAAATTCAGGGTATCAAGTCACTTGTTGTTGTTCCTATGTTTCAGGAAAAAAAACTGACTGGTTTCTTAGGTTTTGATTCAGTATGTAAGCATCGCCGGTGGACAGAAAACGAACTGATACTGTTGCAGCTTGTAGGTGAGAACATCAGTCACTTGTTGAAACGTAAAGAATCAGAGAAAGCAATCAGGGCTCAGGCTCATATGCTGGATTCCATAACCCAGGCTGTGATTACGACCGATCCTTATGGTAAAATTGAATATATGAACAAAGCAGCGGAAAAACTTTATGAATGTCAGTTTAATGATGTCAAGGGTTTGCATATTGCACAGGTGATGCGGGCTGATATTGAGCCTGATCAGACCGCTGAAGTCATAAAATCTTTGCAGGAAAAGGGTAGCTGGGGAGATGAAATCAAAGTACAGAGAAGGGATGGGAATGAATTTTTTGCAAATGTAGATGACACTCCCATTTTCTCTAAAGATGGTCAATTGTCAGGAATTATGTTCATTTCTTATGATATCACTGAAAGGAAAAATGCCGAGCATGCCCTCTTGCAGAGCAAAATAGCAGCAGAGGAAGCAAACAGGACAAAATCTGAATTCCTTGCAAATATGAGTCACGAGCTCCGTACCCCGCTTAACTCAATAATAGGCTTCTCAGAAGCGCTTCTCCTGCACAGGACAGGGGAACTCAGCGATAAGCAAGTACGGTATGCCAAGAATATTTCAATAAGTGGCCAGCATCTACTGGAACTTATCAATGAAATACTGGATTTGTCAAAGATTGAAGCCGGGAATATGGAATTTGGACCTGAAAATATCAGTCTTCCGGAAGTGCTTGATGAAGTTCAGCTTTTGATGGAACCTATTGCCCATAAAAAATCTATCCATCTTCGTTTCAGCATCGAATTTATCAATATGGAAATATTTGCTGAAAAAATCAAAGTAAAAGAAATCCTGTACAACCTTCTCAGCAATGCAATCAAATTTACACCTGAAAATGGAAAAGTACGTGTAAATGCACGTAAGGTTAGGGATAAAGTGCAGATTTCTGTTTCAGATAACGGTATTGGAATCCCCGAAGAAGAACAAAAAAGAATTTTTGAACCCTTTAAGCAGGTTGATTCATTCTTCAGTCGTGAATATGAGGGTACCGGGCTCGGGCTTGCTCTTGTCAAGCAATACGTTGAGATGCACCATGGAACAATCTGGCTGGAAAGTGAAGTTGGAAAGGGGAGCACTTTTACGTTTACTATTCCACTTGGAAAGAATAAAAATTGATCAATATTTTTTAGTTTAGTAATTTTCTCATAGGCTAAATATGGTTTAAATTCAATTTTAATCTTTGATTTCACCCCCTATTTTCCAGTGGAAAATATAATATAACAATTATTTATTGATTATTTATTGAATTTGTCTATTAAATAAATCTCATTTTCCAATATGTAGCAAATTCAATAGCATTAATTGCAAATATGCCTTCATATTATGATTAACAGCTTCTGAAAATGCCTTTCCTTTTAGAGTCAAAACTGGAAAATTAGTGGATAGCAAATCAATACAATTTAATCCAGCAGGTCCATTTATTTTAAATTATTAAAACTATTATTATTTAGTTCAATTTATATAATTTACTTTTCATATATCGTATAGGATTGCGATTTACTTAGAGGTGTTTTCTTGAAAAAACGTTGTCAAAATCCTTTATCAAAGTAGTCTGTATCAGCAGGGCTATCAGATATCCTAAAATCTGCTGAACAATTTGATCTGTGGAAAGACAAAATTGCGATCTTTTCCCCCGATGGAGCAATTGTTTATACAAATGAGAGCTGGAAGTCTTTTGTTGAAAGCAATCGGTTAAATCCAGTCATAAGTCTGGAAGAGTCTCTTTGCCTGAATATATGCTCTAAAAACAAAAAAGAAAACACCGGTGTATTCTCCGATGCTGCTATGGGGATAAAGAGTGTTATAAAAAGGGAAATAGACTATTTTGAAATTGAATATCCATGTCACTTTCCAGACGAAAAGCAATGGTTTTTGATGAAAGTTTCTCCTCTTTCCAAAACAAACCCAACTTTTGTTCTTTTGAATCTAATTGATATAACTGTAAGAAAAGAAGCTGAAGAAGAAGCCGGCAAGTTCAAGACGATATTTGACACTGCAAATTTCGGTAATGCTATTGCTGATCTTCAGGGCAACATTTTGTACATGAATTCCTATTTTGCGAAAATTCATGGGTATAGTCCTGATGAAATGATTGGAAATGACATTTCCATATGTCATAATGAAAAACAAATGGAAGACGTTAATAGAATCAATGGGTCACTGCTGGAAAACGGAGGTTTCAGTTATTTTGAAAGTTGGCATGTCCGCAAGGATGGTACTGAATTCCCTACTTTGATGAGTGTTGCAATTGTAGAAGATGAGAACGGCAAACCTAAATATCTGGCAGCTACTGCAATTGATATTACTAAGCGTAAAAAGATAGAAAGGGAATTGATAGAAAGCAGGGGAAGACTCAGGACACTAGTTAACACTATCCCTGATTTAGTCTG
The DNA here is from genome assembly GCF_017874375.1 of Methanohalophilus levihalophilus. Classification (NCBI taxonomy): domain Archaea; kingdom Methanobacteriati; phylum Methanobacteriota; class Methanomicrobia; order Methanosarcinales; family Methanosarcinaceae; genus Methanohalophilus; species Methanohalophilus levihalophilus. Next base: position 546,315 of record NZ_JAGGLK010000001.1, on the reverse strand, counting down.
GCTTAAAGATCCTGATGGTGTCTATCTTGCATGCAATTCAAAATTTGAACGTTTTTTTGGTGCAAAAGAACTGGAAATTGTTGGAAAATCAGACTATGATTTTTTAGATCAGGGACTTGCATCTTTTTTCAGGAAAAAAGATCTGGATGCGATGTATGCCGGTAAATCATCCATAAACGAAGAAGAAATCACTTATGCTGATGATGGGCACAGAGAATTGCTTGAGACAATCAAAACACCCATGTATGATGTTGAAGGAAAGCTAATTGGGGTATTAGGTATTGGGAGGGACATTACTAATCGGAAGAAAGTAGAGGATTCCCTACTCCATGCTAAAATTGCAGCTGAAGCTTCTAATCGATCAAAGAGTGAATTCTTGGCCAACATGAGCCATGAACTCCGCACACCTCTAAATTCAATAATCGGTTTTTCCGAACTTCTTCAGTTAAACAAGTTTGGAGATCTTAGCGAAAAGCAATCAAAGTATGCAAGAAACATTTCGGACAGTGGAAAACACCTTCTTGAAATAATAAATGACATTCTTGATCTTTCAAAAGTAGAATCCGGCAAAATGGAATTTGAACCTTCTTTAATTGACATTTCTGAATTAATTGGTGAGATAGGTACGTTGATGGAACCCATGGCAAAGAGAAAATTTATTAATCTGACAATCAATTTGCATCCTCAAAATCTAGAAGTTATTGCTGACGGTATCAAAATTAAAGAAGTAATGTACAATCTTCTCAGCAATGCACTCAAGTTTACTCCGGAAATGGGAAAAATTGATATAAATTTGGAATTGACCGGCGACAAGATCCGGATATCAGTTGCAGATACAGGAATTGGCATTCCACGGGAATACCAGAAAGATATTTTTGATCCTTTCAGACAGGTTGATTCCGCTACTAATCGTCAGTATGAGGGAACTGGTCTTGGACTTGCTTTAGTCAAGAAATATGTTGAAATGCATGGCGGAACCATCAATCTAAAAAGCGAAGTTGACAAGGGCAGTGAATTTACTTTTACGCTACCACTAAATGCCAAAGCATAAGCATTTCAGGAAAACAGGATAGTATTTATTTCACATATATTTCCGCCAGGCTTCATCCTCTACCTTTCGTATAACATCTTTTAGTGGCAAACCGGTTTTTCTGGCAACAATCTTACAATCTTCGTATTCAGCCGAGATGTGAAGTATTTCACCACTTAAATCCTGAGCTATTTTTACGATTACGTCAGAACTAAGATCGTTGAATTGGACGTTTATAGTCTCAAATTTCCTTTCGGTTTTGAATCTGTGTCTGGATGGCATCACACGTACACCAAGTGTACCGGTTTCTTTTATTATCTCCCGGGCCAGAAGTGCACTGCTTTCTGGAGATGTAATCACTTTTATAACGTATCCCGGCCGGTTTTTCTTCATGGTTGCAGGAATTATGACAACATCCCTGGCACCCATTGAAAGGAGCCTGTCAAAGAGATTTCCAAGTATTTCCCCGGTGACATCGTCAACATTTGTTTCCAGCACTTCAATTGTATCTTTTGAAAGACACGCCGCTTCTTCATCCAAATCCATCAGCATTATGCGAAGGACATTGGGAGTTTCCATATCTGCATCCCCTGCACCGTATCCGATTTCAAGCAGATTTCCGCAGGGCAGTGTCTTTATGGGTTTTGCAAAATGAGCAAGAAGTGCTGCTCCAGTAGGGGTTAGCAGTTCCCTGTTTCCTTCGCCGTAAAACGGTAATTTTCTGTTTTTCAGTATTTCAAGGGTTGCAGGAGCCGGCACCGGCAGTGTTCCATGTGCTGTTTTAGCCATACCTCCGCCGACATTTAACGCTGTACAGAAAATTGAGTCCCCACAACTAAAACCCAGATCCTGAAGTGCCATGCAGGAGCCGATTACATCGGCAAAGGCATCATTTTGTCCTACTTCATGGAAATGAAGTTCTTCAAGGGAAACTCCATGAACCTTTGCTTCGGCTTCAGCTATTATTGCAAAAACGGATAATGTGTTTTCTTCAACTTCATCCGAAAGCCCCATAGATTTAACAGTTTCCACAATTTCAGCATAACATCTGGTTTTTTCTTTCTCTTTTACATGGATGTGGACATCCGTGGCTTCGATTTCCTTTTTGCTTGTTTTTCCTACGGAAACAGAAATTCCCAGTGCATTTTCAAGTGTAGTGGTAATTTTATTCCTGTCTGCACCCAGCGCAAGCAGGCTGGCAAGTATCATGTCTCCGGAAGCACCAGAAAATGCATCAAAAACAAGGGCTTTCATTCACAATCACCACTTTGTTTTCTTGCTTCTGCAACAGTATTTGCAATTCTTGCGGCAAAAGCCCCGGCAACAAACCCGGCATCGATGTTTACAACGGATATAACAGAACACGATTGCAGCATTGAAAACATGGCTGCTTTTCCTTTTCCTCCTGCTCCATAACCTGTGGATACGGGAAGGCCGATTACCGGAACATCCACAAGTCCGGACACAATTGTTGGAAGTGTTCCTTCCCGACCTGCAGCGACTATAATTGAATCTGGTCTCCTTTCCTGTAGCTTATGCATTTCACCAACCAGCCTGTGAAGGCCGGCGACTCCAACATCATAAATGGCAAGAGTATCACATCCCATTTCCGAAGCTACCATTCTGGCTTCTTCCGCCACAGGAATATCCGCAGTTCCAGCAGTGATAATGGCTACAACTCCTCCGGTCCTGGTTACAGGGGTGTTGTTATGAACAACTGCTGTAGTTCCATTAAGGCTCCAGTCTATTTGCTCGGGAGCAAATGAAACTTCCAGTGCGTCTTTGTGCTCTTTTCCAATTCGGGTTATCAGGACCCTGCCTGTTGCAGTTATCTGGACGTTTGCTATATCCACAACGTCATGCGGCTTTTTTCCCTCTGCAAGAATCGCTTCCATGATACCTGTTCGATGTCTTCTGCAGGTATCTATTTTGGCAATTTCCGAAACAGGAGTGTAACCCATTGAACTGATGCTTGCTTTGGCTGTTTCCAGATCAATTTCACCATTTTTGATCTGTTCCAGAATTTTTTCTAGTTTCATTTGCACTCCTGCCTTTTCGTGAATAGTTTTGCTGATTAGTAGCTACACTTTGACGTTTTTCAGCCTTAAAAATTCCTGAAATACGCGAAATCGGCTAATTAGATTTATATTATATAAATTTTAATCTGTATATAATAGTGGGGTACACAAATGCAAAAAACAAATATGCTTGCAGCAGTTGCTGTGGTGGTTTTAGTTAGTATTGTAAGCGCAGGCTGTGTTTCAATAGCGGAACCGCCGACAACCGATGAAGGAATTGTATTGAATTTTAATGATTCTCAGGCAATATCAATAACGATGAATGACTCTGATGTTGCTGATTTTATGTCAAGGTACTACGATGAACCGGATTGGAGAGTCACGCGGACAACTCTGATTCAGGAAGTGCCTGAAGCCCTAAATGGAACCGATATGTCTGAAGACAATATCTGGAAAGTGGAAATTATGGAGCGAAGCTGCGCCTGCCAGAAAATCAGCGATATATATGTTGTTGAAAGCTATATTTCAGCAGAGACAGGTGAATTGTTGCATGTCGAAAAAATGAAGGTTTCAGAGCGTAACTATGACAAAGAGACATGTGCTACGACAGTATGCCACTGATTCAATAATCTTTTTTCTGGTGTTTCTCCTTGCTATTTCAGGTATTTCTCCTGCTATGGCAGCACCTTCGGATGAAATACTGGTTGAGTACTTTTATGAAGATGGTTGCCTGAAATGCGAGCAAACATCACCTGTCATAGATTCTGTAATCAACAAATATGACAACAGTAATTACACAACACACAATATAGCAACTTCCTACAGCCTTCTGAAGAGCTATGGAATCTACACTGTTCCTGCTATTGTGGTGAATAAGACGACCGTTATCTCTTATTCAGATTATGAAGGCGATCCTGCAGTACTTGAGAACCTGTTGATTGATGCGATTGAGAATGCTCCTGCAATTCCTGATGATGAGACAATTGAGCACTTAGCAGAAGAGAATGAGGAAGAAGGTACTCCCTTTGAGCTATCTCCGGCTGTTGTATTGATAGCGGGTTTCCTTGCGGGGTTTAATCCTTGCCTTCTAGCAGTAATGGCATTTCTTGCATCGGTAACAATTTCATCAAACGGTGGCAAGAAAGAAATGCTCATAGTAGTCGGGAGCTTCTGCGCGGGTATTTTTACAACCTACATGATAGCCGGATTAAGTTTTCTTAAGGCGGTAAGCATACTTCCGGAATCCAGAGGCGCTATTACATTATTCATGACGGTAATCATAGGTATCCTGGGCATCTGGCATGTCTATGATGCGTATTACCTTAGAAAGCATTCTGAATCAACGTTCAAAACACCAGGTTCGGTAATCTCATTTATGAATAACATACATGGGAAGAATGCGCTTGCTTTGTCATTCCTTGCAGGCGGCTTGTTCTCGCTGGTCAAAGCTCCCTGTGTCGGAGCGGTTTACCTTTCCATACTGGATATGTTAATCTCAAGAACCGATCTTCTGGAAGGTGCTTTCTATCTCGTCATTTACAATTTCGGTGTTGTATTTCCGGTGCTTGGACTCGGTATTTTCCTGGCATTTGGATTGAGCCCTGAAACAGTGATGGAATTCAGGGAGAAAAGACGTTCAGCAATACGTTTTGTTACAGGTGTAGTGCTGATACTACTTGCTGTACTGTTGTATTTTAACGTGATCTAAAACATCCGGCTGGATATAGGCAGCTAGATGGAGAGTCTTTGTTCTGTCGAAAAAACGAATGCTTACTGGCTGTCTATCATCTGATCCGGAAATGTTATAGTAAAAATGGTTCCAACACCTTCACTGCTTTCAACATTAAGTCTTCCGCCATGCATTTCCACAAAATGCTTAACAAGCGTTAGCCCAAGACCCGTACCTTCATAGTTACGGTTAATAGATGAATCGATTTGTACAAATGGCAAAAAGAGCTTTTCCTGTGCTTCAGGAGAAATTCCGATTCCGGTGTCATTAACCGCGATTTCTAAACTATCTCCTATTTTTTTTGCAGTTGTGGTAATACGCCCGTATTCAGGTGTGAACTTAATAGAATTGCTAATCAGATTGTAGAGAATCTGCTTTAATTTGAGCCTGTCAGCATTTATTATTGGATCTTCAAATTCGACATTGAAAGCCAAATCCAGATTCTTTTTTATGCAAAGTGGGAGCATAAGTCTTTCGATTTCTTCAAACGTATCCAGAATGTCCATATCTTCTGGCAGAAACTCCATCTTTCCGGCTTCTACTTTTGAAAGATCAAGAATGTCATTTATTATTTCAAGAAGGTGTTTTCCGCTGGTTGCAATGTTGTGCGTAAATTTTAATTCCTTATCAGTAAGGGAGTTAAACTTGTTCAAAAGAAGAATCTCAGAAAAACCGATTATTGAATTTAGAGGTGTGCGGAGTTCATGGCTCATATTAGCCAGAAATTCACTTTTTGAGCGATTAGCGGCTTCGGCTTCGAGCTTGGCCTGAATAATTTCTTTTTCGGCCTCTTTGAAGGCAGAGATATCAGCAATCGTACCTCGCATCCCGACTGGAATTCTTCGTCGGTAAAGCAAGGTAATATTTATTAGCATTGGAAATGTCTCACCCGTCTTTGTCTTTGCTGTATATTCCATGTTCAGGACTTTTTCGCCTTTGACAAATTTAAGAATATTTTCTCTTGTTCTGTGATGGTCTTCCGGGACCAGAGTGTCAAAAATAGTTAGCCCCTTTTTGACATCTTCCGGTGTATAGCCAAACATTTTGTAGGCAGCAGAATTGGCAAAGGTTATTTTACCAAGCAGATTTGCTTCAAAAACAGTATGTGGGAGGGAATCCAGCAAATCCTGATGTAGTTTTTCCAGTTTCCGATCCACCTTTTTGGTATCATTGCCGTGTGGTTCTGTATAAGAAACTACAATTGCAAGAGGATCACCATTGTCTTCCCGAACAAGATTTGCGGACAGGGTTATCATGAATGCTTTGCCACTTTTTTTTCTGCAGGCAATATCTCCTGCCCAAAGACCAATTGACAAGAGCGTTTCCTGAATATGTAATAGCTCATTCGCATCATGCTAGAATTCAGTTACGGGTTTGCCCAAAACTTCGTTTTCTGTATTAAATTCCCATAATTCGAGAAAAGCATTATTTGCATAAGTTAAATTCCAGTCAGGATCAAGGAATACAATTGGACTTATAGAATTTTCAAGAGCAGTTTTTCTTAAAAGTAACTCATTGTTTACTGTTGCTCTTTGGGCCGAGTTCCCATCTTTATCATGACCAATATTGTCCACAAAGATCCCTATAACTCAATAAAATAGGTGATTAATATACTTTCTCATTTTTTTATTAATTCTATTTGATGCTCAGATACGGGTTTTGCAAGTATTGCAACTTATTTCCCCGTATATTCCCGGTATTTTCTTGCGGTTTGAGCTATACCTTTATACTTTTTCTTTTCCAGCCTTTTCAGTCCAAGTTCAGCTTTTTCTGACTGAAAAGCAAGTTCACTGACTAGCTTATGATAACTATCCAATCTATCCTGCGAAATTACTCCTTTCTCTACTGCTTTCCTGACAGCACATTTTGGTTCATCATTATGAGTACAGTCTTTAAACCTGCAATTTTTTGCAATTTCGGCAATATCCGAGAAAGTTTTGTCAAGGCCTTCGGAACTATCACCCAGCTGGATTTCCCGGATTCCGGGGTTATCAATGAAAATCCCTCCATTTGGAAGGATGAATAATTGTCTTACCGTAGTGGTATGTTTCCCCTTGTCATCATCTTTCCTCACTTCAAGGGTTTTCTGAATGGTTTCACCACAAAAAGCGTTAATTAGAGTTGATTTTCCAACTCCAGATGAACCTATAAGGGCTACTGTTTTATCATTGCTGATATAAGGTTCCAGACCTTCAAGGCCTCTTTTTGTGAGGGCGCTAATTGGAATAACAGGTACTTCGTCTGCAATTTCCTTTATTTCTCTTGCTAAATTATTCTCATCTTCAGTAAGATCTATTTTATTCAGAAGAATAACAGGTCTTGCTCCCGATGCATAAACAATGGTAAGATATCTTTCAAGCCGCCTTAAATTGAGATCTTTTCCTGCAGCTGTGACAATAAAGATTGTATCAATATTGGCAGCTATTACCTGCTCTTCGCTGCTTTCCCCGGTTGATCCACGGGCAAGACATGTTTTTCGTGGCAGGATATCCACAATTGTATAGGTGTTTATTTCAGCTTGATCCAATAATACGATATAATCCCCTACAACAGGCTGTTTTCCAATACGTCGCATTGCTCCTGAAACTGCTGCCTGTATCATTGCATTTTGAATGATTATGTCAAATACGGTCTTGTGTTGGGCTGCCACTCTTCCTGCAACATAGGGTCCCTTATAAACTGCAAAAGCTTCTTCAAGCTCTGTATTCCACCCCGGAATCGAAGTTATTTCTGTTTCTTTAAAAGTTCCGCAATCTCTCTTCTCATTCATTGGAATAATGTAGCGCTAACAACATGAATATGTCTTTTGCTTGCTTCTGTATTCTTCCTTTAAGAACACTTTATCAAGTATTACCAACAAAATTTATTCTGTTGTAGAGGTTATTTCAAATTTATTTTGGTAATCAGAAAGGTGTTTTACATAGGGAAATACAGGTGCTCGGTTTGCAATTGGGTTTACGATGAAGAAGTGGATTTTGATTCATTTTCTGCCGATAACTTAATTGTAATTAGCAGGAAAATATAAGTGCTGAGTATACCTGTTATAGAAGAACTTCAAATGCAACATGTGATGTGATCAGTTTGAGATTTGGTGTAGTTGTAGGCGTAGTGGGATCAATTCTCTGGTTAATTTCCGGTTTTATGTTCATCCCGTTGCTTGTATCTGTTTACTACGGTGAATCTCTTTTTACTTTTGGTATACCTCTAACTGTTACGGTCTTTGTTGCAGCGATTTTTACTCTTTTCCTCACAAGGGAAGATGAAGAATGGAATATGAGAGAAGGTTTTTTTATAGTAGCTTCAGGTTGGCTTGTAGCTGCAATATTTTGTTCTTTGCCTTACATCATTGAAGGCGTTCCGCCAATAAATGCTCTTTTTGAAGCCATGTCCGGTGTAACTGCCACAGGGGCTACTGCGCTTGCGGATATTGAAAGCCATAGTCGAAGCCTGCTATTCTGGAGAGCTATGACCCAATGGCTCGGTGGTATGGGAATAATTATGTTGTTCATTGCTATCCTGCCAAAACTTGGTATTGCAGGACGTCAAATGTTCCGTGCTGAGGTTCCCGGCCTTCAAGAAGAGCAATTGCGTCCCAGAATCAGGGAAACTGCAAAAATCCTCTGGCTTGTTTATATAGTTCTATCATTAATTGAAATTGCTGCATTGAGTATCGCCGGTCTGACTTTTTATGATGCAGTTACCCACACATTCACTTCTATTTCATGCTCAGGATTTTCCACCTATTCTGATAGCATCGCAGCTTTTGGGAATCCGACAGTTGAAGCTATTTTCCTTGTTTTCATGTTTCTTGGCGGAGCTAACTTTGCCCTCCATTACAAAACAATATTTGCTGATAAAACAAGTCTGGTAAAAGATCAGGAATTCCAGTTTTACTTTTTAATAATTGCTGTTGCAACTCTTGTCCTTGCTTTCATGCTTTTCAGGACTGAAGTCTATTCCATAACTGATGCTTTCAGGTACAGTAGTTTTCAGGTTATTTCTATCCTGACAACTACGGGCTATGCAACAGCGGATTTCAACCTGTGGCCAGATTCTTCCCGTTTCATTCTCTTTTTGCTGATGTTTATAGGAGGATGTGCAGGTTCTACTTCCGGCGGCATAAAAGTGGTTCGTTTCCTGCTTCTGGTGAAATATGCAGGAAATGTGCTTTTCAAGGTAATTCATCCAAAGGCCATCAAACCCATCCGCTTTAACGAAAAAGTTGTTCCCGACGAAGTAATTCAGTCAATCGTGTCTTTTATGGTTATTTACTTCATGATTTTCGTTGTCAGCTCATCCCTTCTTTCCCTGATGGGAATGGATTTTGTTACAACTTTGAGCGCGTCTATCGCAACCCTTGGAAACGTTGGTCCGGGTCTTGGTCTTGTGGGTCCTATGGCTAACTTCGATGCAATTCCTGATCTTGGAAAATTAATCCTGATAGCGAATATGTGGATAGGAAGACTTGAGGTATTTACTGTCATTGTTCTCCTTACTCCTGCTTTTTGGAGACACTGATACCTTTCATTTTCGATCATTTTTTGTGGTTATTAATCATTGAATTGGATAAACAGTTGCAAAACTAAATGTATCAATGAATTTAATCAGATTTTTGATCTACAACAAAAAAAAGAATATGAGATTTTTAGACCACACACTTATATATAAGTATACTAATTTTATTTTATTGAGCAGATCACATGATCTTATATTATCGTGGAAGTGAACGCCTGTGGATACTTATTCAAAAAATGCATATCGTGATCTGGTCATTATTGCGATTTTAACTGTTGCTGTAAGTATTTCCACGGTAACTTTCGATTTATTCCATGAGCACATAATGGATTTAACTCTCTACGGGAACTATGAATTATCCCATCTTTTGATAACTTCTCTTTTCCTTGTGGGAAGTCTTTCAGTGTTTTCTATGCGGCTTTATGAGGGAATCAGAACCGAATCTACTCATCTGGAAGAAGCCAACACTAAATTCCAGGATATTTTTGATAACTCAAACGATTCCCTGTTTGTTCTTAGAAATGATGGTACTATTATGGATGCCAACAAGACAGCCATAAACGAAATGGGTTATACAAAGAATAAACTATTGAATAGGTCTATATTTGATTTGTATGACTCTGAGCCTTTTGGTTCCTTAAAAACCGAATCCAGTGCAATTTTTGAGACTCATGGAACGAGGGAAGACGGTACAACGATTCCTGTGGAAATAAGTAACAGAAGCTTTACTTATGATGGCGTTTCCCATACGATTTCAATTGTCAGGGATATCAGCGAACGCAAGGAGATTCAAAGAGCTATTTCTGAAAAAGCTGAGGCTGAAGAATTAAACAGGATAAAATCGTGTTTTCTGGCAAACATGAGCCATGAACTCCGTACACCTCTAAATTCAATAATCGGATTTGCACAGATTTTGGGTGACGGAAAATTTGGTGAGTTAAATGAGAAACAGGACAAGTACACGTTCAATATCCTGAAAAGTGGTGAACATCTTCTGGATCTCATTAACGGCATTCTTGATCTTTCAAAAGTAGAATCCGGAAAGATGTCCTTTGAGCCTAAAATGATAAACCTGAAACCCACAATTGCAAGCTCGAAAATGCTGGTGCAGCCACTGGCAGACAAAAAATCTATTAATGTTACTGAGGAAATTTCATCAGAAAATGATGAATTGTATGCTGATCCCACGAAACTAAAAGAGATTCTCTACAATCTGCTCAGTAATGCAATCAAGTTTACCTCCGAAGGCGGGGATGTCAATATCAAGGTTGATCAGAATGACGGAGTAATGAACTTTTCAATTTCTGATAACGGCGTTGGTATTCCTGTTGACGAGCAACGGACTATCTTTGATCCATTCAGGCAGGTAAGATCATCCAGAAATCCTGAAGTTTGCGGAACCGGCCTGGGACTTGCCCTTGTAAAAGAGTATGTTGATATGCATGGCGGCACCGTTCAGGTAGAAAGTGAAGTAGGCAAAGGAAGTACTTTTTCTTTTACTATTCCGGTTAACGGAGAAATGGTCTGATAGTGCTTATATTCATCCATTCTTATTTTCAGCTTAAGGATTCAATGTTCATTGAAAAGAGAGCAATATATATCGTTGATTCCTTCCATTACCCTGAAGCCCTTTCCTGTAATAATGTAATCTCCACGCTCATGTTTTTGAATAATCATCCCGCTATCGGTGAGCTTTTGGAGATGAAATAAAAGGTTTCCTCCACGAAGTCCCGTAAGCTGTGAAAGCGAGGAAAAACTCATCGATTGACAGGAAACTGCCTTTAGGATTTCAAATCGTTTCGTGTGACAGCAGGGCTCAAGCACATCTTCAATGGCCGATTGTGAGGGAATAAGAGAGATGGCTTGCTTTTGATCCGTTTTTGTTTCGTATATTTTCAACGATTTCATAAGAATGACCTGTTTTTCAAATAGATCTGAGGCTTCTGCAAAACAGATGTCACACTTCTTGTAAGGCATTGTAGCCCGCAAATCTTTGAAATCGGAGCGTTTTGTATCAATTAATTTTTCATCAACACTGGACTTTTTTATGAGAGATGCGCTTTGATTCAAAGTAGCCGTAAAGTTTGCCCTGCATTCTTCAAGCCTGTCACACTTTTTCACCATATTTTTTGCGAGCCCTGTTTCAATGTCCTTTTTCAAATGATTTTCAAGAACATTGGAATAATCACTTCTTACAAAGGCCAGAATAGATTCCAGATGTTGTCTGTTGGAATCCTCAATAAATGTACGAATATCCCGGTGAATCTCATTGAGTTTTTCCTGAATATCATTTATTTCTGAATCCTTGCTATCGTCCATAATATGAAATGCATTTATCTAATTTATAAGAGTTTCTGACAAGACTTTAAAGGTCATTACAGTTACTCAAATGTAGTTAGTGTATTCCAGTGCCGCTCAAGTATATATCGTTAGCAGTAAATCTTGTATCGTGGTTTAATTCTCCGGGGAAATCAAAATCACAGATTGGAATCTAAGGAGATAAAAACATGAGTGTAAGAGATGAAATCCATTCCCAGATTGTCGGTGGGCTTGCAAACGCAACTTTCCCGATTGAAACTCCCGATGCCCTTCTTGCAGCATTTCCTGCAGGAGCAGATACTACATGCAAGGCAGGGGATGTTGAAGTAACCGCCGGAGAAGCAGGAAAACTTCTTACAGCCGAAGATTTTCCGTTTGAAAGTGCAAAACAGGTTGCAGACGTCATTGTTAAAAGAGCAGGGCTCTAATCCCTGATTTTTTAATTTTTGGTGGGGTCATATGAAAGTATTAGGAGTATCCGGTTCTCCAAGATCTGATAGCAATACTGACAGGGCACTAAAAGTTGCGTTGGATGCTACCGGTTTGGAAACTGAGTTTGTTAAGCTAAAAGACTACGACATTGAGCCATGTCGCGCCTGTTTGGGATGCGTTGAAACAAATACTTGTGTGGTTAATGACGGTGGCAATGTCCTGGCAGAGAAAGCTAAACAAGCTGATGCATTAATAGTTGCAGGCTTCACGCCCTACTCTTCCCTTGACGGGCGTACAAAGGCATTCATTGAACGTCTTTACCCGCTTCGTCATAATCATGGTTTCATGCGGGGAAAACCGGGTGGAATAATAATGACGTGCGCTGTCCCGGAAGGGATTGAGATGTTACCACCAGCTTGTGAAAACGGGATCAATGCAGTTGCATATTACATGATGGAAGAGGGTATGAATCTTATAGGTTCAGTTAATGTATTAGGCAACGTTCCATGCATCAGGTGTGGACACGGTGATGAATGTGATATGAGCGCCATAAAAATGCTTTATGGACCAGATGCCACGGTTGAGTCAGCAGGTGTTAACACGTTTGAAGATCAACCTGATGCTGTCCAAAGTGCAAAAGAAATGGGTGAGGCAATTGCAAAGGAACTTAAGAATAAGTGATTTTTAGAAAGCAGGTTGCTATCGATAGTAACCTGTATGTTTAAAGATCAGCTTTTGCTTCTTTTACAACCACATCTGCCAGAACCTGAAGAGGGTCTATCACCGGAACATCTATTTCATTTTGTACAGGCAACAGGGAAAGCTCAGTACATCCGAGGATGATTGCTTCTGCTTCATCTTCTTCGAGAAGCACATTGACCACCTCCATCACCTTATCATGAGGATTTCCTTTTGTGTATCCGGCTTTAATCCCTTTTTCCCCGTAAATTGCATTCATTACTTTTTCCTGCATTTCATCATCAGGTGTCAATACCTCTGTATCCTGGATTGCCTCATGATAGAGTTTGCTTTTCAGGGTTCCTGTGGTTGCCAGCAGCCCAACTTTCTCTATTTCTGGATAGATGTTGGAAATGTGGGAAGCCGTCTCCGAAACCATGTTTATTACTGGAGCAGATGTGACGCTTTGAAGTTCAGAATGGTAGTAGTGCATGGTATTGCAGGGAATAGCGATTATTTCCGCACCTGCTTCTTCCAGCATACGAATTGATTTTCTCCCTTCTTCAACAGGACTTTCTCCATTTCCGAGGATAGCCTGCGTCCTGTCAGGTACACTGGAATTATTGTCTATGATGATGTGGAGGTGATCCTGATCTTTTTTTACCGGCGTGCTCTTTATCAGCTTGAAGAAAAAGTGTGCTGTTGATTCCGAACCCATGCCGCCGAAAATACCAACTGTTTTGTCCCTCTCTGTTTTTTCCATGAAATGCCCCGGAAAGTTTTCCTTTCAGGTCTCCTGCAGTTCATCCCCATTTTAGGTATACGGTGTGAACTTTGTTAAGCTTATCCCGATTACTATCAGGAGAAAGAAATACGTTAAAGATTAACTATCTTTATAACGACAGGTCAGTAACAAGTTTTCTCAGAGTTTTAAGTGCTGCCTCACCTAATAATAAATTGTACATAATTAGTGGTACTAAATTAGTATGAGGAGTGATTATGGTGGGGTATAAAATCCTGTTAATCAGTTGCATAGCTTTGCTATTAGCTATGAGTGGTATGGCGGCTGCAGAAAGCTGGAATGAAAGTGATTTTTCTCAGCAGGAATTTGGCATCAATCTTACGCTGGACAGTGCTGGAGACAATATGACGTGGTATGTGAACCTTAGTGGGATTGACGGCCATTGGTCCACAGGCACCCAGCTTTTGATAAACAATAGTTCACAAACTTTCATGCTTGGCCGCTCTCCTGCGGAAGGTATTGTTTACAAGGAGTACAACGGCGGATGGTCATCTGCATCTCCATTGCCTGAAGGGATGGCTGTAATTGGGGCACCAAATTCGGAGCAATATATAATTGTGGTTTCACAATCCCTGTTGGGTAACGGGGGAGAGTATTTCTGCTGGGCCATCAATGTGGAAGCAACCTGGCCGGGTCATACAAGCAGTGTTCAGCAACAGTTCCCTGCTGACTGGGGCAGGTGGAGCAGTCCTGATGAAAATATGACGTGTACTATGATTCCAATCGATGCATCCCTTGATCTTGAGAAATCAACCAACGGAGACGATGCTGATGAAGCACCAGGGCCCACGATTCCACGTCTGGATGATGTAACATGGACTTACAATGTAACCAACACCGGTAATATCAATTTGACCAACGTTACAGTCACCGATGACATGATTGGACTTATTGGTGTGATTCCGTTACTCATGCCGGGTGAATCAATGGAGCTCACCGAAATTGGAATTGCCCAATTTGGGCAGTATGAGAACAATGCGACAGCAGTTGGTACTCCAGCTGTTAACCGCAATTTCGAGAATGGTAATCTTAATAACCACTACGTTATGGATTACGATCTGAGTCATTATTTCGGATACAGTACAAGCAGTGGCAGTTCTGATATTCCAACCGCTAATCCACTGTTGGTAATAGGTGGAATCGGGCTGGCAGTTGCTTTGTTTCTGAGACGGGAAATGTAATAAAAAAAGGCCGCTTTTGAAGTAGCGCTCAATAAGAGGGTTTAATTGTATTGCAATTAAAACCCTCTATAATTCATTTTTTTGGATATATCATTATGAGGTGTCGCAGATGTCAAAAAATATGTGTGTGTGGAAAAAAGAGGACATAATAAATGAAGGGGATGAGTTTAAAAAACGTGTCGTGGATGCAAAATACTATTGTAAGAATTGTGGACGGGTATCAAATGATATGAAGTATCTTTGCATGCCTGGATATTTATGAGGCAAGTTTTTCAGTAATATCTTTACACATGTATTACTTGCTTACTTTCTTTCTCTTTTCTACATATGTGAAATACTGCAATTAATCTTTATTTTGGTATACTGTATTTTGAAGCTATAAAGGAGACAGAGAGAAAAAATAATGTTTATCTCTTCAATATCTACTAAATACCATAGTAAAAAATAGCTTTTGAATTTTTTTTATTAATAAGTATATACTTATATATGGTTCTGATGTATGCTTAGTAGAACTATCATTTTGCTTAAAAACGTGTGTTGCAATTGTGCAATTCTAGAGGAGTGCATATGATAAATCTCAAAGAAAAAAAGGCTTTACTATTTGAGAGTCTTGCACTTTTCTTCATTTTTCTCATATTCTATGAGATAAGTTTGTACGATCTTCGTTTGTTTCATTCCCTGGCTGATCTTTTTGGAATTTTGATAATTCTTTGTCTTTTTACTATTGTATGGAATTCTCATGATCGAATCGAAAGGAGCTATTTGTTTTTTTTAGGAATCGCATATGTTTTTGTTGGTGTTTTTGATTTGTTGCATCTCATTTCCTATGAAGGAATGAATTTGCTTCCTGAAGCAAACACCAATCTTTTTCTACAGTTTTGGATAAACGCACGATACTTAGAGAGCTTTTCCTTGCTGACTGCCACTTTCTTTGTCAGTAAGTTCGTTCATGGAAAAAGAACAGTAATTGCATACTTATTGCTGACAATTTTCTTTGCATACTTGATTTTTTCTTCTAATTTTCCAATATGTTACGTTGAAGGAGCAGGGGTAACAGATTATAAAATTTACAGTGAACACATAATCTCCATTATTTTTCTTTTATCGATTTTCATGTTCTACAAAAAGCGTGAGCTGATTAACTCACGAATATTAAATTATCTGATTGTTTCAATCATCTTCTCTATTCTTGCGGAATTGTCCTTTACAATATATGCTGACCTATCTGGTTCTCAAATTTTTACTGGCCACGTTTTGAAAGTGGGAGCCTTTTACTTTATGTACAAGGCAATAGTCGTGTCCAGTATACAGATTCCTCAAGAAGCTCTATTTAATAATCTAAAACGATCAAAGGAGCAGGCTCAAAATTACCTGAACATTGCCGGTTCAATGTTTATTGCAATAGATGAAACTAGACGTATAACCCTGGCAAATAAAAAAGCAGAAGAGGTGCTTGGCTATTCTCAGGATGAACTAATCGGTTTGAATTGGTTTGATAATTTTATTCCTGAAAGAACTAAATCCGATATTTTGAGGATTTTCAATGAACTAATGGATGGCAACACTGAAACTAATAGAACCATAGAAACCAGTATTGTCACAAAAGAAGGTGAAGAGAGGACTATTAGATGGCAAAATTCGGTTTTAAAGGATCAAAATGGAAAAATCATAGGAACATTAAGTTCCGGTGAAGATGTTACAATTCAAAACAAAGCAAGAAATATGTTGATTGCTTCTAAATTGGAAGCGGAGGCTGCAAACAGGACAAAATCCGAATTCCTTGCCAATATGAGTCATGAGCTGCGGACACCACTTAACTCAATAATCGGATTTTCAGAAGTGCTTCTCATGAAGAAGACCGGTGAACTCAACGAGAAGCAGACGCACTATGCAAACAACGTTGTGAAAAGCGGAAAACATTTGCTGGAACTTATCAACGATGTGCTGGATCTGTCAAAAATTGAAGCTGGAAAAATGTCTTTTGAGCCGGAAAACATTTCCCTTCCGGAAGTGCTTGATGAAGTTCAGCTTTTAATGACTCCTCTTGCATATAAGAAGTCTATTCATCTCCGATTTAGTATTGAGTTTATTGATATCAGAATTTTTGCTGAAAAAATCAAGTTCAAGGGAATTCTTTACAATCTGTTAAGCAATGCAATTAAGTTCACACCTGAAAATGGAAGGGTGTGTGTTAATGCAAAAATAGCTGAGGATAAAGTCCAGATTTCCGTTTCAGACACTGGTATCGGTATTCCTGAAGAAAAATTAAGGTATATTTTTGAACCTTTCAGGCAGGTTGATTCTTCTACCAGTCGTCAATATGGTGGAACAGGACTGGGGTTAACATTGGTAAAGAAATACGTGGAAATGCATGGTGGGGATATCTGGGTCGAAAGCAAGTGTGGAGAGGGCAGTACTTTTTCATTTACTATTCCTTTAAATGAAAATCCCTGAGTAGAAATGCCCCTTATTCCTTTCAAAACCGGCTTTGCGGAAAAACAGTTATTGATATAAAAGAAATATCCTGTGCATGTTCCAATCGTCTGAACCAGGTTTCCAATCATCCAAAGTCACTGAGCGGATAAACGCAAAGGCATTTGAGTTGCTTGAGAGGCATCCGGAAGGTATGCACTGGTCGGATCTGCTTTCAGCGATTCAGGATTCAGATCCCGCTTTTCATCCGAAAACTGTCAACGGATGTATCTGGAAACTTGTTGAACACTTTCCCGACAGGATATATAAACCATCCAGAGGCCTTTTTCGCTTACTGAAATACAAATAAACTTTTACAGACCCCTATCCTGTGTTGGAAGTTTGCCCCGGATTAATTATAATACCCCGAAAACCCCTCTCTTTATTATGAAACATCGGTGCGAGTGGGCAGGCTGGAATGACCTTGAAAAAGAATATCACGACAAACATTGGGGTGTACCTGTGCATGATGACAGGATTCTTTTTGAATTCCTGCTACTGGAAGGTGCACAGGCAGGTTTGAGCTGGGATATCATCCTGAAAAGAAGGGAAAATTACAGGAACGCATTTGATGGTTTTGATTTTCATCGGGTGGCGGCCTATGATGATAAGAAAGTCGAGGAGTTGATGCAGGACAGTGGCATCATACGCAACAGACGGAAAATCCTGTCTGCAATAACTAATGCAAGGGCATTCATTGATATTGTGGATGAATTCAGGTCTTTTGACAGGTATATCTGGGGTTTTGTTGACTATCAACCCGTACAGAACTCTTTCAAGTCCATGAGTGAGATTCCCGCATCCACTGAGTTATCTGAGAAGATAACCAAAGATCTGAAGAAAAGAGGATTTTCTTTTGTCGGGCCTACTATAATCTATGCCTTCATGCAGGCTGTGGGGATGGTTAATGATCATGAAGTTGGCTGCTTCAGGCATGAGGAATGCAGGAAGCTGGCCGGGAAAAAATAAGATTTACCCCCATCTTCCTTCCTCTTTGTTCCTTATACACATGCTCTTTTTTAAAAATTATTTTGGAACTGGCTGATCAGGAGTGACGCCATAGTAGCTGGTTCGTGCTTTGCCCCATGGACAACCATTTGGGCCAGTAATCTTCAACTCGATGTTTTGGAGTGACTTGCAAATACTGTTTCCACTGCGTGCACCTTTACAGATAATGCAATATTTCTCACAGAAAACCGGAGCTTTTCGGTCTGCCATCTGATATATCTCCTTTTTGTAGTTGCCAAATCCAAAAAGTAAAAAAAGGACAGGGTTTAGGTCACTGGACCTTTGCCTGAATTTCCTTTGCAAATTCCTTTGCTTTTTGGAAACTGGTTTCATCAGGTTTGTTTGGTGCTGCTGCCGCCATTTTTGCAAATGCCTGCATCTCGGGGTCATCGGACTTTTCGAGCCTTTCTATGATTGGCTGTGCAACTTTACCCTGGCAGTCAAATGTACCAAGTAAGTTTCCAGAGGCTGCGATGTCCTTTGTTGATCCTGTCCATGACTTAATGGCTTCAAAGCCTTCAGGAACACCATGTGTCATGAAGAATGCAATATTCTTGCCAGCTACATTTTCAGAAACAAATTTTGAGACATTCTCTGGAATATTGAACTGCAGTACCGGAAAGCCTACAAATACAAGGTCATAGCCTTCAAAGCTGCTTATGTCGTTAATGTCCTTGATATCCTTTTCATCGGTAATTCCATCAAAAATTGCTTCTGCTATTTTCTGTGTGTTTCCTGTTTGTGTCATGTAGGTTACTAATGTCTTCATGAAATCCCACCCTATAACTGATAAAAATAATTGGTTTTACAGGTTTATAAACAAAGGGGTTAGTAAGTTGTATCACTTCCAAAATATGATACTAAATTCTATTTTGAAATAAACAATTAAATCAGCAGCAATAGACCTTATTTTATCGGGATGATAAGTTCAATTTAACCTGTAGTTTAAGACAAGAATATAAGCTTATAGTGCCTATTATTTCTTAGTAAACTATGATGAGGTGTGATGTATGACACAAGAAAACTCGAATAGTAAATTATTTTACGTTGTATTGGCCCTGTCCATAGCTCTTGTACTGATGGCTGCAGCTTTGTTTGCAGGTTCAGGTACTTCTGTGCAGGGAGTTTCAGAAAACACAATTGAGATGAGTGGAAGCTCCGAGATAAAGGTGGTTCCTGATACTGCATCAATTAACATCGGTGTAGTAATCGAAGCTGATACTTCCGCAGAAGCATCCGCTGAAAACGCAGCTATTATGACAGCCGTTCTGGAGGAGCTTGAGGCTCTTGGTCTGGAGGATAAGGATATCAGGACGTCCTATGTTTCTGTTTATCCAATCTACAACTACGATGGGGTACGCACAGTAGAGGGTTACTCCGCTTCCAACAGTGTAGAGGTTACAACCACTGATCTTGAACTCCTGAGCGATATCATCGACAGGTCTGCAGCAGCCGGAGCCAACCAGATAGGCGGTGTTTCCTTCTTAGTTTCCGATGAGATGCAGGAAGAGCTTCGTGAGGAGCTGATTGACGAAGCAGTAGCAGATGCATCCGCAAAAGCCGAGATGCTCGCCGACAGCCTGGGCGTCAGGATAGTTGGTGTGCAGTCCTCATCAATCAGTGATGGCTTCAGCCCAAGGATGTACTTCGACGTCGCAGAAGAAGCCGCATTTGACGAAGGCGTCGGCAGTTCTACCCCAATCATGCCCGGGGAGTCAACTGTTTCAATGTCCGTGTATGTGGTTTATTTAATTAGGTAATTTAATTTGGTCTCTTTAGGATAAATGGGAAGCTTGTGTGCTTCCTGTTTATTCTTTTTTTAGTAGACTGCTATTTTACATAAATTTATATTTAATTAAAGAAATCACAGTTAAAATGATTCTAGATCAAATATTATCTATTTATTCATATTTCTTTCAAATTTCACATGTCAAATCGCCGACATTACATCTCTTTTTAGTTGTACTGAAAATCTATTTGTTTTTGATGAGTTTATCTTTCTTATTTATTGCATATGGTCTAAATTTGTCCACAGATTCGATTTTTACTAGTATAGCTGTATTTTTTACTATCTTAATCTTGATGTTTCCATTTGCAGTAGACTTGTTTAAAAAAGTTAAAATAACTAAGAACAACAATTCATTCCTTCAAAAATGTCAAATTTATTTAGTTACAATTGTGGTTATTTCCACATTTTTTTTAATAATAGCAAGAAAATCCGATGAACTAACGAGTACAGATAGTGCACTGTACATGCTAAGTGCTTTAGTACAAAGTGAAGCAGCTATAATGGCAATAGTGGTTACTCTTAGTTTAGTAGCTATACAACATTTATCAACGACTTATTCAACTCGAGTCATCGAATTTTTTAAAGATTGGAAGACAAATCCTGATTTATATATATTATTATTTACATATATGCTATCAATAATATTTGGTTTATTTGTGATTAAGCAAATCGAAGCGTCAAGTCTATAGGATAGGGTTGTTGCTGAAAATATAGAAATCCAGATACAAATCACATATGCTCTCGGAATTTTTTGTCTCTTTTCGTTGTATATTTACATTAAACGAACACTTGATTTATTTAATCCCTATTTGACACTTGGACTACTTTCTGAAAAAATAGACCATCCTGACATAATTGAATCTGCATATGAGGATATCTTAAACAAAGCTGAAAATGAGCACACATTGTCGTCCTCAAAAAAACCAGTTCATGCTGTATTAGACATTTTAAAAAGTTCTGCTAGAAATTCTGATTTTGAAACTACTAAATATGGTTTGTATTTGCTTCAGAAAAAAACCGAGAGCATAATTGACAATAAACAACTGGATGACTTTAAAAAAAGAATTTATTTAAGCGATCTTTTTGAAGATATTGGATATATTGGTATAACAGCAGCAAAAGGGGGTTCAGAAGAAGTTACAAAGCTTATTTGCAATCTGCTTGGAGAAAACGGAGTATATAGCATTAATTCTCACACAAATATTCTAACACTATCGCTATTGGAAAAAATAGGAGTTCTGGCAGCAAAGAATAATCTAGAGGAAGCCGTAGAGACAGTTTTAGATTTCTTCAATTATTATGTGCAAATGTATGATGAATACGAATTGGAACCTAACAATGGAATACTTGATCTCGAAGCTTTATCTTTTTCTTATGTTCACATAGGAAATGAGTCTGCCGACCGACGTATGGAGGATGTTTGCCTAAAAATTTCATTTGCATTTTTAGATATTGAAAAATTGCTACTAAAAAAAGACAATGCAAAAGCTTCAACCCATCGGATTGATCCTTTCTACAGATATGGCGATTCACTAGTTAATAATAAGTTAGATTCTGCAGCTTCTGCATTTATAAAAAATTTAGGTTCAATCACAATAATTGCACTAATGGATGGAAATACAGATGTTGTTTCGGAAACAATTGGCACGATTAACGAGCTTGCAAGAAAATGTTCTGTTGACTCCAACATGTTTTATTCAACAATCAGCTCTTCCAAAGTTCTTGAAGAAATAGGAATATTGATGATTGATCACTATATAGAAGATTATTATTTCCTATTACCAACTATTATCAAATCAATACAAATATCTGAAATAAACATTAGAAATCAAGAACAAATGGATACATTACTCGATTCCAATTTCTCAATCAAGACACTTGAAAAAATTGGCAGTAAATCTATACTCAATGGTCTAAACAAAGAAGCTTTTTACTCGATTTCTGCTTTAAGTAACATAGGAATAAATATACTAGATTTTGATTTAACTTGGTTTGCTCGCTCTAAGATAAATCAAATATTGAATTCGATGTGCTCAATTTCTGAAATTTCAATAAACAATGAAAATTACAAAATTACAAGAGATATAGCTTTTAGAATATATGAAATTGGGGTAAAAGCAAGCACCAGCAGAAATTTTGGAGTTACACATGAAGCAGAGCGTTGCTTAGATGAAATTTATAGTTTTTTGGTGAATGCTTCAACTAAGTTCAACTCAGAAGATTATGGAGAGCTTGATTATAATAAAAATAAAAAGTTGAAACGTGAGATTTTAGAACAAATTGAAACTCTAAAAAAGAGTGTTGAACATTCCAAAACCTAAAATACATTCCAAGTCTTTTCTATTAGTATGAGTTCGATTATTGAAGAGCTTGTTAACTCGCTCGATTCCAAACAGGCAGCATACGTAAACCTTGATCTTCCCGAACCCACCAATGGGGAGTATCTTCTAGCGGTATTCCACATGATCCCGGGGGGGAAGTTGAATGTACTTCAGGCAGCAGCAGAGATTGCAGCCGAATCATCCACAGGTACTAACTTCAAGGTGAACACTGAAACTCCTTTTTCCAGGACCATGAATGCACTGGTCTACCAGCTCGATCTTGAGAGGGATCTGGTCTGGGTAGCTTATCCATGGAGGCTTTTCGACAGGGGAGGAAATGTCCAGAACATCCTCACATACATCGTCGGAAACATTCTCGGCATGAAAGAAGTAGCAGCACTCAAACTGCTGGATGTCTGGTTCCCGCCATCCATGCTTGAGCAGTATGACGGTCCCGGATTCACCGTGGACGACATGCGCAAATACCTTGACGTCTATGACAGGCCGATTCTCGGAACCATCGTCAAGCCAAAGATGGGACTTACATCCGCCGAGTACGCCGAAGTTTGCTATGATTTCTGGGTTGGCGGCGGGGATTTCGTCAAGAACGACGAACCTCAGGCAAACCAGGACTTCTGTCCGTATGAGAAAATGGTAGCCCACGTCAAGGAAGCCATGGACAAGGCAGTCAAGGAAACCGGAAAGAAGAAAGTCCACTCATTCAATGTATCAGCACCTGACTTCGACACAATGATCGAAAGGTGTGAAATGATAGTCAACGCTGGCTTTGAACCTGGAAGCTATGCTTTCCTCATTGACGGTATCACCGCCGGCTGGATGGCTGTACAGACCATCAGGCGCAGGTATCCAAATGTGTTCCTGCACTTCCACAGGGCAGGCCACGGAGCTTTCACAAGGCCTGAAAACCCACTGGGGTTCTCAGTACTCGTCCTGTCCAAATTCGCAAGGCTTGCAGGTGCTTCAGGTATCCACACCGGAACAGCCGGTGTCGGCAAAATGAAAGGCACACCCGAGGACGACGTTGTTGCAGCACACGGTATCCAGTATCTCAAATCCGACGGCCATTTCTTCAACCAGTCATGGGCCAAAATAATGGATTCCGACAAGGATGCAATCAGTCTTGTCCACGAAGACATGGCTCATCATGTAATCCTCGAGGAAGACAGCTGGAGAGCAATGAAAAAGTGCTGTCCAATCGTATCCGGTGGACTTAACCCTGTCAGGCTCAAACCCTTTATCGATGTAATGGGCAACGTGGATTTCATCACAACAATGGGTTCAGGTGTTCATGCACACCCCGGTGGAACTCAGGATGGAGCAAGGGCGCTTGTCCAGTCATGTGAAGCATATCTCAAGGGAATTGATATCCATGAGTATTCCAAAAACCACAAGGAACTTGCAGAAGCCATCGAGCATTTCCCTGAAGACTGATTAAAAAACAGGCCAGAATGAAGTTCTGGCACTTTTTCTCATTTTCTTCTTTTTCTAATCATTCTAAAAAGGGAATGCAGTGATGCTATGAGAAAATTATTCCCGATCCTGCTTATTGGAACCCTCTCAATGCTCTTTGCCGAAGTCTTCTCAGGAGCTTCCCAGATGTGGTTCATCAATGGATGGGGCATACTGGTAACCTTCCCACTTTATCTGGCTCACGTACTGTTCTTCCTCGGGATTGCCCTGAAAACCGGGAAAACTTCCCTGTCGCAATTATACCTTTTCGGCGTTATCTTCGCACTCTATGAGGCATGGATAACCAAAGTTCTCTGGGCTGGTTATATGGATTCAGAAGGCCCTAATGCAGGAACTTTTCTTGGAGTTGGCCTGACTGAATTCCCCGTTCTTACTTTTTTCTGGCATCCGATAATGTCCTTTATTGTTCCAATTCTGGTTTTTGAAATCCTGACAGGCAAAGTACTATCGGGACATGAGTGGATTCTGAAAAAAACCCGCAGGAAAACATCCCTAATAGTAATTTTCCTGATTCTGGTTGCTACATTCATAGCAAATGGAAATGGGTTCAATATCGTGTTTGCAAATGCTTCCTTCCTCGGAACAATTGCAATAGTAATTTTATTCCTGCACCTGTCAAAAGGCGCATCCATAACGGATCTGGAGTTTGGAAAGCGAGGTTTCGGATTGCTTAGCCTTTACCTGCTTCTACTTTACATTATTACATTCATTTACCTCTTGCCCGATAGGATACCAACCACAATAACTCCATATCTTACGATAGCTGTGTTCTATGCGATTCCAATTGCTTTGATCTACAAATCGGAATGGACAGGTGTTTATGTTGAAACTCCGGAGCCTTATTCCTATTCAAAAAAGGATCTTGCTACATTCCTCCCGATATCTGTTCTGGCGGTAAGCTTTGCCTGCTTAATGCCGGACATAAGCCCTGGAATACTGGCAGTCACCTATTTCCTGTTATTGCTGGTAGGAACACTGCTTTTTCTATGGATTGTTTACACCACTTCAAAGAAGATTATCAGTGTTCGATGAAAGGATGGGAAACCCTGATAATAATCACTGAAACAAGTCCCCAGGCAAACGGAAGCCAGAGGGGAATGTTCAGGAAAACAGGTTCTGCATAAGTCCAGACCCCAAGAAAGGTGCCGATAAATTCCGCAGCGCATCCAAGTGCTGTACCGGTTACGAAAACTACATTATCTCCTTTTATTGACCAGAAATATTGTCTTATTACGTAGATGGAGATAATCAGAAATGTCAGCAACAGGTTATTCTTCCAGAAAATAACGGCTACTGTAAGGGCAATTGCAAAAATCAGGACATCGCGAATAATTGCCTTTTTTACGGAATCTTCCATGATTTCATAGCAGGTTTCCTGATATAAGTAATGTTTGAATTTCTCAGGTAATCTCTTTTTGTGTTCTTAAAGTCCACCAAACCAGCAAACCTGAAAGCAAAATCAATACACTGCTAAGATGGAATGGGGTCTCAAAGCTGACATATCCTCCGAAAATTCCTCCCACAAGCGGGCCCATTGCCATCCCTGCTGCCTGCATGCCGGTGATGGTGCTTACCCTGCTGGTAACTTTCTCCTCTCCGGAAATTTCAACCGCCAGTGCCAATAACGGAGTTTCAACAGCTGCCATGGCGATTCCCTGCAGCACACGAAGGAAAATTAATGAATTAATATCTCCCACATGGCCCAATCCGTAGACTATTGCAGCGTTAAGGAAAATACCCGCAATAATCAGAAATTTCCGGCCAAACCTGTCTGAAATTATTCCCATTGGAACCTGGAAAACGATTCTTGTAATTACATAAGCCGAAAATGCGATTGAAAGGGCAAACTCAGTGGCAATAAGCCTGCTCTGGTAAGCCGGTAGCAGGGAAAGGATAAGCATTATTCCTACCATCATCATAAACATAGCCACCGCAAGAACATTGATGATGGATGATTTCTCATCGGCAGTATCCTGTATGGGTTTTGTCTGCGGAATGTGTGTTTCTTTTACAAAAAAAGATATGAGAACCAGACTCAACAGAACAAGTGCAGCACTGATGTAGAACCCGGAAACATAGCCGTAATAGGTTACGACTGCTCCCCCGAGGACAGATCCTATGCCAAATGCAAACCCTCGCAGGCTGGAGTAAATACCGATTGCTTGTCCCCTTACAGTGGATTCGGAAAGGTGAGTCACCATCGCAATAATGGCAGGAATTGTTGCACCGATTGCAATTCCCTGAATAATCCTTAAGAAAAGAATTGATTCCAAATATTCTGATCTTGCATACAATATACAAAGAATTGCAAAAATTGAATATCCAATTGTCAGGAAGAGTTTCCTGCGATCCAGCCTTTCACTCAATTTTCCCATAAAGGGCTGGGATATGGAATTTGCAAGCCCGAAAAGGGCGGCTGCAAGACCGGCTTTGAGCACTGCAGGTATGTCGTTTAGCAGTAGTGTATCCACATTTGCAACATAGAGAGGGATAATCAAAACCAGCATTCCGGTTGCTACATCCTTGAAGATCTTTGAAATTGACAGGATGTAGAGCTGCCGGTTAATCAGGACTTCCGTTTCAGTATTTTGCATCTGTTAGCATAATTTGTATGCAAGATATTAAAACAGCTTGCGTAAAGGATTTCGATTAAAGGAATTGTGCGGATGTCTGGAGTACATCAATACACAGATGTCCGGACTGTATGAGAAGTGCCCAAACGATGGGTTCTGCTGCCGCGTTAAAGTAATTGGTTTTTTCAGAGCGTCCAAGGTGTACATTTTTGATGTAGCTGTATGCATAGAAAAAGACAAACAGCATCATAATGGAAGTTGCAGGTACAATTCCCATGTAAATCCCATAAATGAGAACTCCGATTGTCATGATGTTCAGGAGATTGAGGATTATGCTATCGTTTTCCTTGAACAGGAGAGGAACTGTAAGAAGGCCGTTTTTCTTATCTCCTTCAACATCACGCATATCGAATACAATCTGGATAGTCAGCATCCTGAGAAACACGAATGCTGCAAGTACCAGTGCAGTGGGGGTAATCGGGTAGGAATAGTACATAAACAGGAAAATAGCGAGCAAAGACCAGACTGCTGAAACAAATATGTTTTTAAATGCCGGGATTACCTTTGTCAGGTGTTTGAAATATGGGTGATAAAGAACACCCAGCGTCAGGACAGAGAATCCTACGAGCATGTTTACAATGTCGCTTTTAACAACATAGATGGCTGCAACTGTCAATATGGAAGCATACAAAGTGAAAGCAATTTTTTTGCTGTTTTTTTCTTCCTGAAGGTATTCACTCCTATCTATATTATTGATCAGATCTTCCTCTGCTCCGCTTGAATAATCATACAGGTATATGCAATAGAAAATCAAATAGACAAGGGCCATGAAGTCCCATGTAATTGGTATTGAGGAAAGTACAGCGCACATGTATACTACACAGATTGCACCCAGTGCGAACAGGTGTCCTCCATACATGAATTCCTTTTGGAATTTCTGCTGGAAGATAAAGAGGTCAGGTAGACCTGTGTTGTTCCATGCAGTAAGATGTGTATCGCTTCCAGGGCCCATATTCCCTACTTTTTATGGACATGCATGTAAATGGTATGAGGTTAAAAAAAGATAATATGTACATAAAATGGCGATAACTGCCGAATTTATGTGTACATACCTTTTTTTGTTTACAGTGGGGTTGTTAAGGTAAAGAGTTATAACTATAAGGTCTATATCAAGAGCAAAAGGTGATTTTTTTATGAGTTACTGGCAGCCTGAATATGAAACAATGGATCGTGACAGTTTAAAGGAATTGCAATTAAAACGTCTCAAAAAAACGGCTGCCGCTGTCTATAATAATGTTGCTTTCTACCAGCAGAAATTTTCTGAAGCTGGAGTCAAACCAGATGATTTAAAGTCTCTGGAAGATGCTTCCAAACTACCTTTTACCCGAAAACCTGATCTTCGTGCAAATTATCCTTTCGGACTATTTGCTGTCCCAAATAAAGATGTAGTCAGGATTCACGCCTCATCCGGTACAAGTGGCAAACCTACAGTTGTAGGATACACAGCAAATGACATTGATATGTGGGCGGACATGATGGCCCGTGACCTTGCAATGGTTGGCGTGGGTTCCGAGGATGTGTTTCAGAATTCTCTTAATTACGGTTTATTCACAGGCGGAATGGGTTTCCACAATGGTATTGAAAGACTTGGCGCAATGGCTATTCCCGCGGCTACCGGAAACACAGCTCGTCAGCTTGAAATGATGCAGGATTTCGGCGTGACTGTGCTTAATTGTACTCCTTCCTATGCATTGTACCTGGCAGAAACTGCAGAAGAACTTGATGTCACAGATAAGCTTTCCCTTCGCATCGGTACATTTGGAGGAGAACCCTGGTCTTCCAGTACAAGGAAAGAGCTTGAGAACGCTTTAGGAATAAAAGCCTATGATTCCTATGGTCTTTCCGAATTGATTGGTCCGGGTGTTGCTTTCGAATGTGAGGAGCAGGACGGACTCCACATATGGGATGATCATTTCCTCATCGAAGTACTTGATCCGGAAGGGGAACCGGTTGCTGAAGGAGAAAAGGGTGAACTTGTCCTGACTTCCCTTACAAAGGAAGCATTCCCTGTAATCCGCTATCGTACAGGCGACATAACCCGTCTTCTTGAACCGGAATGTGGCTGTGGCAGGACTACTACCCGTATTTCACGTATTCTTGGAAGGGCAGATGACATGCTAATTGTCCGTGGAATCAATGTTTTCCCTTCGCAGATTGAAGACGTGCTTGTGGGAATTAACGGAATCACAGACCAGTTCCAGATTGTACTTGACCGCAACCAGCGCAGGATGGATGAAATTACCGTTCGTGTAGAGCTCGCAGACATTGCATTTACCGGTGAATTGAAGGATCTTGCTACAACCAAGAAGAAGGTTGAAAACGAGCTCAAGAGTGTTCTTAACATCCGTACCAATGTAGAGCTTGTGGAAAAAGGCACAATCCCGAGGACAACCGGAAAAGCCCAGAGAGTTATTGATCGTCGTGAAGCTATTTGAGGAGATTTTGGATGCCTCATATAATGGAAATGCTCGGGAAAACCCGTGTAGTTGTAAAAGACGGAAAAGTAATCGAAGTAGGGGAACCGCAGGTTAAGTGGTGTCCAATTTTTGCCAAAGTCCATGATATCCAGGAGATAACTCCCGAATCTGTCAAATGGAACATGGAATACCGTATCAGGAATTTCGGTCTTTTTACCCCTGAAAGACAGCTTGAAATGGATGTCTTTGTAGGTTTTGGTGTTTCTGAAGTCACAATGACCGCATTTAACCGGGGAATGCTGGATGCTACGGTAACCGTCTGTGACGGCGCCGGAACAGTCATTACTTCCAATCCTACCCTTGTTCAGGGAATGGGTGCAAGGATTTCAGGTCTTGTAGAAACCGAGCCGATTCCTGAGGTCATTAAGGGAATTACCGAGCGTGGTGGCGTTGTACTTGATCCGGAAAACGCAAAATTAGATATTATTGCCGGAGTGCTGAAGGCTAAGGAACTGGGTTTCAGGAGCATTTTAGCAACTACTATCGACCCTGTTGTTGCATCCAAATTACGTGAGATTGAAAAAGAACACAGTCTTGATCTCGTTGTTGTAGGTGCGCATGTCACCGGTCTTAGCAAAGAAGAAACACAGGAGTTACTAGGTTATCTGGATATCATTACCTGTTGTGGCTCAAAATGGGTCAGGGAGTTAGCACAACCCCTTGCACAGGTAGGGACAGCAGTTCCACTGTTTGCTTTAACTCAAAAAGGAAAAGAACTTCTGCTTGAGAGAGCCAAGGAAGTTACTTCTCCAATACTCATCAATACCATGCCTCTGCCTGCATTACCCGAGCACAAGCAGCCAAAGGATCTGGTTTAATTTTGGGTGTTGGTATTTCATTGTTAGCTTCAAAGCTAATACAAAGAAAACAAATAGATTTGTTTTTATACAACAATATTTGTTTTGAATTGGGGAGTGTTTTACTGGTAAGCCCTGCAATCTCCTTTCGTTCTCATTTAACAGCTAATTCCGGGGCTTACCATCATTCCATTTGTTTCCATTTTTTTTATCTGGTTGAAATTATCTGTTTGATTTTTTTTTCATTTTGTCGTATTACCCAAATAACTAACATATATTAGTCTCAGGTTTTAGGGTTGATTTATTGCTTTTGAGAGTCTAAATTATAAATGGTGAGTGAAATGTGGATTTTCTCA
Source organism: Methanohalophilus levihalophilus (assembly GCF_017874375.1). Lineage (NCBI taxonomy): Archaea > Methanobacteriati > Methanobacteriota > Methanomicrobia > Methanosarcinales > Methanosarcinaceae > Methanohalophilus > Methanohalophilus levihalophilus. The sequence continues at coordinate 516,267 of NZ_JAGGLK010000001.1, read as the reverse complement.
AAATTAAGCACAGATAATGTCAAAGCTGTAACTGATCTGGAAAAGAAACTGGGTATTGCTTTAGTTGCATTCTCCAACGATGACACAACTTTTGCAGATCTTGATGATGCCGCTATGAAAGAAGTGAAAGCTCTTGAAGATGAACTCGGCGTTTCACTGATTGCCCTTAAGATGTAAACGAAACATGAGCTGTAAAATTATGCAGCTCCATGCCTTTCTTTTTTTCACAATTCATTTCTAAAAATCAGTTTGATTTCATCACTTAGCAGCAGGAATCACTGTCACATCCTCATCTTCAGTTGAAGAAGCAGTCACCTTTATTTTTTTGAAGTCAGGAACACCTGTACCGTTTGTTTCGGGTGAGACAAGCATATTGGACCACGGGCTGTTGACCATATAGCCAACTCCATTGTGTTCTTTCTCTTCTTCGGACTGTCTGGCTCTGACAACAACTTTACCCCATTTATTTTGCAGGAGTACAGAGCCATTGTTCTCAACCTGCAATTTTTTCATATCAGAAGCCGTTAGCATAATTACTGCTGATTGTTCTGCATATTCCACGGAAAATCTTGAGGATTCAAGAGCCGAATTCTGGAATATATTCCTGTGGGTAACAATCAGGATATCAACTTCCGGTTTTGAAATAAACTGTCCAAATCCCATTATAAAGCCTCCAGAATACGCGTAAGGATTTCCTCATCTGACAGGTATTCGGAATCAAAGAAAGGTGTTAGTTCAATTCTTTCCCCATCCATTCGGATAGCTGTTCCACCTGTTTCCGTTCCACTGTAGGCTGAAGGAATGGTCACATCTGCAACTGTTGAAGTAAAGTTTCTGGCAGGATCAATCAATATTGTCGGGATAGTCTCCAGTTTTTCAGCGATGCTTTTCGGGAAAGATCCCAATGGGTCTGATCCAATTACTAAGGCTGCATCTGCTTTATCGGAATTCAGGACTTCCATGACAGAGCAATGTGGTCCATGATCAACTTTTTCCCCGTCAAACTTCACACGGTTTATGTAACCTGTTTTCTCAAAAAGCAGGTGGTCAAAGCCTCTCATGTTATATTGCCCGACCATTGGGATAAGATGGAAATTTGATGATTTGTTTAGTGCTTCAATGAGCTTGAGAATTGGTTCAATTTGTGGTAATGAATACACCAATCCGAGTCCAACAAAAATAGCTCCGAATTCCGCCTTTTTCAGGAGATTGGCAAGTTCAAGGATTTCCTTTGAACTCATATTGAAGGACACTTTCGGGATTTTTCCTGTAAGGGCGGAGGTAAGTGCCTCAACCAGTTCCCCATCACTTCCAGGCGGTATACTATAGAAGTGCTTGTTGCAGATTTCAGCGGTATCTGATTTTCTTACGTCAATGACTATAGCCGTCCTGTCGTCTTCCCACCCACGCTGCCTTTTTTCACCACGTGGGAAATAGGAAAACCTTGACAGGTGTCTTGGATGGGAGTTTGCAGGATCACAACCCCAGAAAAGGGATACATCGGCCTGATGGCGGACATCGTCGAGTGTACATGTCGGAACTTTGCCTTCAAGGATTGCTTCAACTACCGGTCCTTGGCAGAAAGAGGAGGTATCATCTAGATAGGCATTGAGACTAGCTGCCAGCTCAATGGCTTTTTCCTGTGTTTCAAGGGTGGAGTTCCCAAAACCGTATATTAATGGCTTCTTTGCCCCTGATAAAATGGCAGCTGCTTCACCAATTGCATTATAAATAGTTTCTTCTTTGCCTTTTATAGTACATTTGAGCCTTTCTTTATCGCCCCTTATTCTTGCGGCACCCTTGCGACAGGTATTATATGTCTCTTCAATTGTATTCCCATTGGTTTTTACGCCAATATCATCACATAAAAGTGCACATCCGGTGCACACAAAATCCTTGATTTCCACGCCATGCCTCCTTCAAGCATCATCCTGTGGGTCACACAAATTCAATAGCTTTCGTCGGACAGGTTGCAATACATCCTGTGCAGGGGCGGCCCTTGGGACCAAAACGTCTGCAAGACTCCACGTTTGAAAGCTTTACAACTCCGTCTTCAACCTTAAGTATGATTTTGTCACTGGTAGGTGCTTTTCCTGAGCCTGCACCATGGGGATCTTCTGCGACATTTACAGGACATGCTACCACGCAATTGCCACAACCGGTACATAGTTCAGTATGCACTATCATTCCGGTTTCAGAAGCAGATTCCGTAGGTGGCAGCAGTTCAATTAGCTTTTCATAGTTTGCTTTATGCTTCTCTTCCTTCAAAGGGGGACAATCGTCCACAGTTACTTCCCTTGCAAGCAAAGCTGCAGCAAATGCCATACAGCTTGATTTTCCACATTCCTTGCAATTGGTGCGTGGAAGAAACTGATAGATTTCCATTGCACTGGGCATTAATCCTCCAAAAACCCATTTCCGGGTGTTCTTATTAATTATTTAAAGAAAAGTTCACAATGGCAGCTACCATCATTTTCAATTTCGTCAAGATGGTATACACAGGGGCAAATTATTTTCCTGTCTTCATCCTCGTCACCACTTAAGATTCGGCAGGGACAGTAATTCTTTCCGTGTTTCATCTTGTTGTTGGTGAGTCCTTCTATCACAAGATCCAGCATTTCAGCATCAGGATTTACCCGTAGTCCTTTTTTTTCTGCGTATTTTGCAGTCCATTCATACATCTGTTTTTTAATCTCATCCTTTTCTGTCATGGTAAATCGCCTGATTGTAAATGTTTAATTATAGTGTTATTCCAAAGGTATTTTCTAGACCTGCCTTTACTTTATCTTCAGGCATGTTTCCTATTAATTTATCCTGAAGTTCACCATCCTTAAAAAGCATAAGTGTCGGTACTGCCATAAGCCCGTAGCCCTTTGCGAGATCCTTTGATTTGTCAACTTCGATTTTAACAAACTTAACTTTTCCATCATATTCCAGTGCCATTTTCTCAAATACCGGAGCCATTTTTTTGCATGGTCCACATGTTTTAGAGAAAAAATCAACGATTACAGGCAACTCAGATTGCAGGACTTCATCATCAAAAGCAGCTGCGTTTATCATATGCAGGTTATCATTTATCTGTTCCACCTGTGGAACAGCTTTTTCAGCACTCGTTTCTTTTCCAAGAATCTTAGCAACTACATCTCCCAAACCCATAATCACAACTCTCCTTTACAAAATGTTCAACAGGTAATTATAATTCTCATCTTTATTATTAGTTTTCCAAGCAGCAAAAGCTAATCCAAAACTATAATTTGTCTAAATGAGTATCATCTTTTCGTAAGAAGGAGTGCTATAATGAAAATTGGAGTTTACATTTGTCACTGCGGGCTCAATATTGCAAATGTTATTGATATCAGGCAGCTCATGGAAATGCTTGAATCAGTTCCCGATATTGAAGTGGCAAAAGATATCCAGTTTATGTGTTCTGATTCCGGCCAGGAGAGCATGATAGAGGACATAAGAGAACATGGGCTTGACCGTATTCTGGTTGCAGCATGTACTCCTAAACTTCATGAAACCACTTTCAGGAAAGTGATGGAAAAGGCTGGTTTAAATCCATATATGCTTGAGATTGTAAACATAAGGGAACAATGTTCATGGGTGCACATGGAAAACCCGCAGATTGCAACCAGAAAAGCATATGATCTTATCAAAATGGGCATTGGAAGACTTAGCAATCTGATTCCTCTCCAGATTCGGAAGACATCTGTAATCAGGGAAGTTCTGGTTGTAGGCGGAGGGGTTGCAGGAATCGAAGCTGCCCTTAACCTTGCGGATTCAGGATATCACGTTTACATGGTTGAAAAAGAACCGACAATCGGAGGGAAAATGGCACTGTTTAATGAAGTGTTCCCCACTAATGATTGTTCTATCTGTGTTTTGGGTCCGAAGATGACTGATGTCCAGAACCATCCGAATATTGATCTTTATACACTGTCAGAAGTTACCGCTCTTTCAGGCAATGTAGGTAACTTCCATGCTACAGTAACACGCAGTCCACGTTATGTTTCCGAGGAAAAATGCAAAGGATGTATCGACGAGTGTTCACGCGTTTGCCCGGTTGCAATGCCCTCCAGATTTGATCAGGGCATGGGGAAAGCCAAGGCAATCAATATTCCTATACCGCAGGCAGTACCGCCTGTAGCGGTAATTGATCCTGCCTTTTGTGTTGGATGTGGTCTTTGCGTACAGGCTTGTCCTTCAGATGCAGTGGAATTTGACCAGAAAGCAGAGGAAATTAAGCTAAATGTTGGTGCAATAATTGCAGCAACCGGATTTGATCTGTTTGATCCACACCGCAAAGAAGAGTACGGGTATGGAGTTTACCCGGATGTACTCACAAACATGGAACTTGAAAGGTTGCTCAATGCATCAGGACCCACAAGAGGAAAAGTGGTATGCCCATCTTCAGGGAACATTCCATCAAAGGTTGCATTTATCCAGTGCGTGGGTTCGAGGGATGAATCCGTTGGAAACCCCTACTGTTCCAGAGTTTGCTGCATGTCTGCAATGAAGAACGCACAGCTTCTTAAGGAACGCTATCCTGATATTGATATAACAATACATTACATCGACATTCGTGCTTCCGGTGAGATGTACGAAGAATATTACACAAAAAGCCAGTCAATGGGAATCAATTTTATCCGGGGTAAAGTAGCAGAGGTAATCGGTGAGAAAGAAGATCTTTTGCTTCGTTATGAGGATACCCTTGAATGTACAATCCGAGAGGATCCATATGACATGGTGGTTCTTTCCACAGCAATGGAAGCCAACAAGGATTCAGAGCTGATACGCAAACTCAAGGTTACATGCAGGGAAGATCGGTTTGTGGCGGTTGCGCATCCTAAAATGAGACCTGTAGATTCCCACATAAACGGTATCTTTGTGGCAGGCTGTGTTTCCGGGCCAAAGGAAATTCAACTTTCAATTGCGCAGGGAGCAGCAGCGGCAGCACGTGCAGTTCGCCTTCTTGAGCAAGGTGAGCTCAAGACGGATCCTTTAACTGCTTTTATCAATCATGAAAAATGCATTGGTTGCGGAGTCTGCACTGAAGTATGTGACTACGGAAATATCACAATAAAAGATGGTAAAGCAGTAGTGGATGAAATCTCATGCAGCGGATGCGGTACATGCAGCGCTTCATGTCCCACAGATGCAATTTACATGAATCAGTATAGTGATGCACAGATTTACGCCCAGATAGACGCAGCTCTGGAAGTCAAGGATGAATTCCCACTGATTATTGGATTCCTGTGCAACTGGTGCAGTTATGCTGCTGCAGACCTTGCAGGGATGTCCCGTATACAGTATCCGACAAATATTCGAATTATTAAATTGATGTGTGCAGGTCGTGTTGATCCTGACTTTGTCCTTCACTCCCTTGAAAAGGGTGCAGACGGGGTAATGGTTGCAGGCTGCAGGCTTGGCGAATGTCATTACGTTAACGGTAATTATCACGCAGCAACGAGAATGAAGAATGTTGCCGCATTGCTGCAAGAAATGGGACTTGATCCACACAGGTTGAGGGTTGAATGGATTTCGGCATCTGAATGCGAGAAATTTGCTCATTCAATTGAGAATTTTGTTGATGAGTTAAGTGAACTTGGGCCGGTTGGTTCCGAGTTGTCGGAGGTTAAGGATGAGTGATGAGGAGAAATCCCTTGAGGTCTCAAGGAATATGGATGTAGAAGGCACTCACCTGCTCTACCGCCTGAAAACCGACAAGGGTAGGAAAACTCTTGATTACGATTCCAAACGCTGCACAGGATGCGGAATATGTGTGGATGTATGTCCAACGGAAGCACTTGAACTTGGTCTGATTTACGATATTGCAAAGGGTATGGAAATCCCTCCTGTGATGATGGTTCTTGATAAGTGTACTTTTTGCTCAATGTGCGCAAACCTGTGTCCGATTTCTGCTTTTAAAATGGAATCAGAAGGAGATTTTCCTGAAGATGAGGAATATCCTAAACTCGAGTGGGATGTTTCATTCAATGAAACGTGCCTCCCCTGTGATATTTGCATGACTTCCTGCCCTGAAGATGCAATTTCAGTTGATTATGATTTCCCTAAAAAGGAAGAGATTGCACCTTTTAAGGAAGGCGAAGAAGGGGAAATCGAAATAGATGCGGATAAATGTACTTTGTGCGGGCTTTGTGCAAGATTCTGTGATGCTTTCCTGCTTCTTGAAAAGGACCCTGTTCCGGAAGATCCTTTCCCATTTGAACAATTACTCGTTGATGAAGATCTTTGTGACTACTGTGTCCTGTGTGCTGATCTCTGCCCCGAGGATGCAATAACCGTGAAGGGAGAGCGAAGAGGCGAGGCACCTGAAATTAAGGGTGAGGCAAAAGTTGATCCTGACAAATGTACGGTATGTGGGTGGTGCAAAATTGTATGCCCATACGATGCAGTTGATATTTCCAAACCCTTCGAAGGTGAACTAACACTCATAGACACCAATGTCAAGAAATGTGATCCATCAGGTTGCCATGCATGCTTTAACATCTGTCCCTCTCATTTGTGGTATGTTCCTGATGATGGGACCAACATTGCGGCAAGGACTGAAATGTGCACATATTGCGGCGCTTGTGTCAATGCCTGCCCGGATGATGTGATGAAGGTAAAAAGGGATGAAGTCCACCATTCTGAAATCCCGGATAAACCCTGGACTTCCCAGTGGAAAGATGCAATTGCAGCAATTTCGGGTGAAGTACGGAAAAGGCCGGACATGTCCCGTACGCTCGAAGCCGAGGAAGAACCTCCACGAGAACGCCTTGATATCCAACTCCCTGAAACTGATGAGAATGTTATGAAGGCTCTGAAAGATCGCATGGATAAAGCGCGTCCTAAGCTTCGCAATGTAACCACCCGAAGAAAATGGGAAGAAAAAACGCAAAGGGGACGTGGAGATACTGATGAAGGTAGTGGCTGTGGTTGTTCACAGTGAGTTTATATGACAAAATAATTAGATTTTCTAAATTCAAAACAACTCATAACTTTTTTCTTTTCCCTGTAATCTCCATCCCTGCGATGAGTCCTATTCCAATGAGAACTCCAGCAAGCATTCCATTCATTAATTAGATAAGTAGCCTAATAATGTGCATACAATAAGAGCTATAGCGAATTACAAAGCTCGTTTTTTCATTTGGTATTTTCTCATGTTTCTCTGATCCAATATTTCAATTCAAGTTGTAGATTTCACAGCAAAACGATAAATAATATACAGAATAGCTGACGGAATAGCTGCTTCTATCAATGCGATAAAAATTGAACCGATAACAGCTACTACTGTAAGCTCAAATAAATTAATGTGATTCAGTAATAGAAAAATAATAAAAAGTGCGCTAAATACTTGCGTAAAATTTGAGTTCATAGCAGCATCTCATCTTAGTTATCATTTTTTCTCAATTCACCTATAATTCAATATCAAAAAGAAAGCATAGAATGCAACACACAGCACTATGAAACCTACAGCAGTTTTAGCATTTTTTTCCATAATAATCCACTCTCAAGAAGTTAAGCTAGATCCGTAGTTGAAAATCCGATTATTCCCATAACTAATCCGGCAATTATTATGAGATATTCTAACCCACCTAGTCAGTTGAAGGATCTACTATCATAAATCCCCCTAGAAGTATAATTTGTGTTCCTAGGATCATTTTCTTTATTGGTTTTGTATCCATTTACAGACTCACCTCTGGATTTTTGAGTTTTATTTGATTGAATAACAGTATGAATAGTATCATTGTACTTGTTTCAGTTTTGCTTTTCTTATTTTCTGAGCAAAACTTGCCATCAAGACGAACATCAATGTGATGTATAGAAGGAATGGGCTAAAATCATCCTTGAACAACTCTAAATACGCATTATAAAATGCAGCTATGAGAGCTATTGAAACTAGTGTTTTGATTAAGAAATCCATTGCTTTTGTTTTCCTCATGGGTTTCATGTAATCTCCTTATTAACTTTCCAGCTTAGCTATAATCCAATATGTAAGAAAACCTATGAGAAAAAAGACAATGAGAATTATTTGGATTAATTGGGCATCACAAACTATCTTTTGAGCTACAAGTCTACTAAGAATTCCTATACCAATAACTAAAAAAACTGGGAATAGTCTCAATAATTGTTTCTTTTCCATTATTATCCTCGTTTTAAGTCATTCTTGTATGGCACTTTTCTTCTGAATATTAAGTATATAATTAAGATAAAAATATATCCTCCAGCTATAGTAATTTTGGTTGATATTATAAAATTTGAAAGAAAAGCTACTACTGTAATAGGAATATAAAGCAAAAAACCGATCAGCGTACTCTTTATAAATTCAATAGTACGAGCTCTTTCAGATGCAGGTAACTTATCATTGTTTAGGATGTAGATTCCAGCTACAACAAAGAATGCGATCAAACCGGCATCTAACCAGTAGTCTACAGGTCCCCAGTTTTGAACGACCACTAAATTCGAAATCGTTTCATCTGTCTTAGAAAAAAAATGGGCTTTTAATCTCATCAAAAAGATGATATATAGATAATAAAAAAGAAGTCCAAGCAGCCCTCCTACAACTGTGAGAATTTTTGCTTGGAATTGTTTTGCATGCATGATTACCTTTCTTTTCTTAAATCATCACCCATATGCCTAACAACACAAGGGATATTCCACTGATCAATTTTAGATATTTTCTATGTTCACGAATACGTTTGGATAAGGTATATCCTCCAATCAACCCAATTCCGATAAATGGTGTTAGTACTCCAAAACTAAAGGCAAATAGCAGTCCCAAATCACCGATTGTTCCTTCTGTGATGGTTTTATTCAGCAAAACTAGAAGCATTGGTACAGTACACGGTACCTTTACCAAGGAAAATAAAATACCCAGAAAAAACAATCCTCCAATTGTACCAGCATGTTTTCTGGCAGTATTTTGGAAATAGTTGTCAAGTGATAATGGCAAGTTAAAAACTCCCATCAGATAGAGCCCAATTCCAACAACTATAATCCCTGTAAGCAAAGAAAACAGATTCAAATCAGGGAGTGATGTTTTGAATACCAGTAATCCGATTCCTATAGTAAGGTAAGATACCATCAATCCGATTCCAAAAACCACTGCTCTTTCCATACCGCTACGCGCAGATTCACCGGTGCCGGCTGTAAAGCTTAATAGGAATCCGAGTATTGCCATCAAACATGGAGACAATCCTGCAAAAAGGCCTAATGAATAAGCAAAAGGGATGTTTAGTTCACGGTTTATATGTCGTTTTTCAGTTTTGTCTTCTTCAAGATATTTTTCAATTGATATCCTGAGATTCTCTTCAGTAATTTCTTCCTTTGGAATTTTTGTTTCATCATTTATGACGATGGCCGGAACTTCAATAAACCCATACTGGTTCCACCGGTTAAATCCTTCAATATTTATGACATTAGTCCGCACAATTATAATATCTTCATATTGATTTTCGATTTTGTCTATAATAGGGTTCGTCACCTCACAATCATGGCAGCCGGTTTGGTGGAAATATTCTATGGAAATAGGTTGTGCGGCAGATGTGGGGATGGATAATATAAAAATCAAAAAAAATGAACATATGAGCTGCTTCTCCATATTTAATCTCCTTGTACATTTAGCAGCTCAATTGCGATAGTTGAATTTATAGGAGTTTCTTGATATAAACTTTCAAATCCAAGTTCTTCATTGATTTCTAAATAATTTGTTTTTATATTTTTATTGAAATCATGTTCAGATTCCACAAGAAATCCTTTTTCTAGATCGAACCAGCTTGCTCCTATAATGGTTCCAGTTATTTTCTGGGTATAAACAGTTCTATTTTGGTGTATAGAGTTTATACTAAGAACATAGTTTGTGCGTCTTTCGATCCCTACGCAATTAAAATCACCTGCATTCACTGAAATTATTTCATTGCCAAGACATCTGAATGTGGTATTTGCAAATAACTGATATTCAATATTTTTTCTCTCTGCAAAATGACTATTATTTTCATTCAAAGTTGATTCCCATACGTCCCCATTAACGATTTCTTTTTTTGGAAATGGTAATATCAGCATGAATTTTGGTTCGATTTCAGGTATTATTAAGTCGCTAGAATTGTGCTCTAGAATATCTCCATAGTTGTTTATGTTTAGGTGGTAATAATTTTCATTCGACTCGTCGTCATTTACTATCACACTATTTGAGATATCCAAAATAATATCGTTTATTTCTGCGCTATTGACTACCATATCAGCTAATTTAGAATCGCTTTTGTATTGATTGTGTATTACTGTATCAATTTGGTATGAAAAAACGTCTCCTTTATGGAAATCATATTCCAAATTGTATTTTTCCTGAGTGTCTTGTTGAATGTTCTCGACACATCCTACAGTTGAAATTGATAATACTAATAAAATTAAGAAAAATTGAAATTTCATTTAAATACCTTCCTATAGTAGTAAGCAAATTCAAAAAATCTCTCTAAGTATGGTGAATCTAACGATCTTAGAGCTTCAAAACAACTTCCAGCCCATCCATGAATCTTCTGTAACCCAGATTTCGATATTCAGAAATTTATCAACAACAATGTGAGATTCTCTTTCTGATTCAGAACTTATGAATAGTCCTTTACTTCCCCATTTCACTGAATTGATGAATTCTCCAACAATCTCGCCGCTCTGTGATTTGCTTTTAGCTTCAGTAACTGACAATAAAGTACAATTTGTGAATACCTCTGAATTTCCTGTAACAAGTACGTTATCAGAACTATCAACAAAGAAAAGTCCTTTAAGGCGTACTTTTTTATTTATATCTCTCTTACAACCGTTTTCATCCTTCCAACTTTCATGGGATATTCCGAGGGCATTTACAGTAAGAAAGGAAGAATTGTTTGAGTTTGGTAGGGGAATTTCAAGCTCATATAATTCTATTACTGTACCCTCTATTAATTCTCCTGATGCAGAAAAATCTCTTGAAGCAAGTGTTTTCATCTCAAATGTATTTATTTCTAAAATATTGGCTTTGTCATCAACTACTATTTCCGTTATATTTCCATCTGATTCTATAAGTACAATATTCGCCTCTTCAAGCTCACTGAAACCGATCACATTTTGAGGATTAGTGGTAAAAGATGCGGAATCAATAATTGAATCGATGTAATTATGTGAAATGGAATAGCTATTCAAAGGAACTGGAAATTTCTGAAAAGATGAGCTAAACAATTCTGAAAACTCGAACTGATTACTTGATTGAGCAGGATTCCTAGGTAACGTAGCTAAAGCAGAAATTAGACTGAAAATCAAAAGCATACTTATTGTTATAGCAATTGTTTTTTTAGAAACCATTTTGTACATAAGATCAATCTCTCCTCTTGCTGCAAAAAATAAGGTTGCTAAAATGCAACCTTTTAGTCATAGCCTATTACTCAGGGACCGTAACATCCAAATCCGGGAGTTAGCCAAGAGTCTTCTGAAGCACCACTATCCATATCTCCATATTTGTCAACAGAAACCCATGAAGATATTTCGAAATTTGCTGTTACTGGTGCTAGATTAACGGCCCATATTCCAGTAGCATCAACTTGTCTTTCATAGCTTCCTCCGGAGGTAGATCTTTCAAAACTACATTTTGATATACATATATTGCAATTTGTTTCTGAATATGACATTTGAGTTACAGATTCTACTTCATTTCCATAGTCTATGTAAAACTTACCTTTCGCTACAACATTCATATCCTTGCTAGTATACTTACATGGTTCACAAACAATTTCTTTCCATGCTGAATTTTCCGCAGTGATGATGTTTGTTGTCAAGGTTTGAACTGGACTTCCTTTACTGTCAGGAACTGTAATGTCTAGTTTGTATAGGTCAACTGTTGTTTTCAGTGGAATGTTGGCTTCTTCGTTCATGTATTCGGTACTGCCAACAAATGTTGGCTCAAGCTGATATGTTGCTATAATATTTCCCTGTTCGTCTGTAACTATTTCAGTTACTTCATTATCTGAATCAACAAGCACTATTTTTTGATTGTTGTATTCTAGCATACCAACGATTTCATCTTCAGATTTGATATTTGCTTTGTCAGCAATTGACTGTATATCAGTTTTCATATCTGTATTAAGATTATTGTACCTTAACAAAGGAACTGGAAGTTTGTTTGGCTTTACTTTAAAAAGATCATAGACATTAACTTCGGTTGTTTTATATTCCTTTTTATTAGTAGCACCAATCTTCATTTCATTTAGATCAAGATTTGTTTCAGAAGCAAGCAAAACTAGATTTTCACCAGTTTCCTGATCATAAATGTAAAACAATTCCTTTGTTTCTTCAGATGATTCAAACTCAATTACACCAAATTGTGTCTCAAGAATAGATCCGTCATCGAGTGTTATGACTTTAGCGTAGGCTTCAAAGTTTGCTTCTTTAAATCCTTGTTCACTAAGATCGCTTTTCACTTCATTCACTCGTTCATTTTTAACTGCTATATTATAGAAGTTCTCTTTATCTGCACCAATTATTTCTATTAAATTAGTTTCTTCCGCATTTGTTAAACTTCCTTCACAACCACTCGGTTCTCCAGGTACACAAGCCATTGCAGGCACAACTGCAAACATACCTATGATAAGCATCGTCATAAAAAGTGATGCAATTCTTGTTTCTCTTGTTTTCATGTATTTTCCTCTATTTATTCAATTCATTCAAAAGCAAAGCTATGCTTGCAATCGAAATCTCAAACATACCCCTGCTCATTCTGTGAGTTCAGCTACCAATTTCAGATAGCTTAGCCCACTCCCGAACACCATAAAGATGCTCACAATGCTCTATGAAGAAACAATATATAAATTTTCTAACCAAATCATCAAACTGTTTTCTTTCAGTTGGACGATATGGTCACAAAAGTTATATCCTACATTTTTCACATGAAAGTTTGATAAATTATAGGAGAATTTTTATGATGAAGAAAATAGGAATATTATTAATTGTGCTGATTTTCTCAGTATCCTTTGCCGGTGCTACAGCCAATCAGGATAACGGGTACACTGTTGTTCCTGTCAAATCAGATACCAGTATAACACCAAGATGGGTTGGCGATACAATTACACAGGGAGAAACAAACTGGCATAGCAAGTCAGTCAGTTCTTACGCAACTTCCCTTCACATAGATTTGAATTGGGGTGACACAAGCGATTCACTCCGATTAAAAGTTTACAATCCAGATAACCAGCTAGTCGGAACATTTTATGATAGCTCTGACGGTGCCACCGATGGAAGAATAAATATTGAGATTAAGAAATCCGGAGGAATTGACCTTGGAACGTGGCATTATGAGGTCTATGGTTATCGTGTAACAGGGACGGAAGACTATTATATCTAAAAAATACTTTTATTACATATGAGTAAATTACTGATTTCTCTTTTATTTTTTTTATTTGTTTGCAGTCCTGTTTTGGTAAATGCAAGCGAGTATGAAATAGTTCCATATACTGGACCTGAAAGAGGTCTGTATGAAGGTGGAGGAGCAGATGCCAACCTTTCATTTTTTGAGCTTCCATTGTCCCTTCAAATTGTTTATATATCCGGTCTGTTGGGAATCTCATTTGCATTTTATAAATTCTTGCCACTGTTTTTAGGAAGAATAAAGAAATATAATGGAAATCAAAATAGGAATCGAATTCTTTGTTACATAACCATGAATCCTGGAAGCACGATAACTGATATCGAAAAAGATATGGGATTGAATAGAAGTAGCGTTCGATATCATGTGCGAACTCTTCAATTGTCCAACAAAATAACTCATGCAAAAAAAGGTAAATTCACACTTCTTTTTAAGAAATCCAGTAAATATACGGATACTGAAAAGAAGATCGCACATGCTATGCGAAATAGTACAAGAAAATCGATTTTGCTATCTATAATTCAAAAGCCTGGGATGACAAATCAAGAAATCACACAAACTTTTAATCTGGATAAAAGCACGGTACATTGGCACATAAGTGACATGCACAATGAAGGAATCATTGATTTTGAATCTGATGGAAAATACAAGAGATATTTTATTAATCCGTCCATCAGAGAAAATGTAGAAAACGCTCTCTATATCAAAACCTGAGATAATATTTTTCTTTTTTTCAATAAGGGTTGAAGTAATCTCCCAGACAGCTTTATTGAAACAATAGGTGAAGTTTAATACAACCTATACCTTTAATGATGGACTGTAATTGTAACTTTACTATAAATTTCTCTAATTCCATGATAGCGGATTCTTATTATCGGTGATGTTCCCATGAGCGCTGAAATTGATTACAGGAAATTAGGTCTAAAATGCGGGCTGGAAATCCACCAGCAACTTGATTCGAAGGAAAAACTGTTTTGTCACTGTCCTACGGTTCTTCGTGATACTTCAGAATCCAACATTGAGTTTTTCCGCTACTTGTGCGCTACTGAAAGCGAAATGGGAGAAAAAGACAGGGCTGCAGTGGAGCAGCTTAAGGTGAATCGCCGCTATGTGTACAAGGGATATGATACCACCTGTCTGGTAGAATATGATGAAGAACCACCATCCGAATTGAATTCCGAAGCTCTGGAAATAGGACTTACCGTTGCAAAGCTTCTTGAGATGCAGCCGGTTGATCAGCTTCATGTAATGCGGAAAATTGTTGTGGATGGATCAAATACCTCGGGGTTCCAGAGGACTGCTTTCCTTGCAAATGCAGGCGTGGTCCCGACAAGCGAATTAAATGTAGGCGTGGACGTTCTATGTCTTGAAGAAGAAGCTTCCCAGAAGCTGGAGGATGCCGGAGACACAATTATTTATTCCCTTGACAGGCTCGGGATACCGCTTGTGGAAATTGGAACAGCCCCGGATATAATTTCTCCGTCACATGCAAGGGAAACCGCGGAAATGATAGGAATGCTCCTGCGCTCGACAGGTCGAGTGAAGCGTGGCTTGGGAACAATTCGTCAGGATGTTAACATCTCTATTGCAGAAGGTGCAAGGGTTGAAATCAAGGGTGTACAGGCACTTGATATGATTGAAACCATTGTGGAAAGAGAAGTTGAACGCCAGGTAAACCTGCTGGAAATTCGCAAAGAATTGCTTTCCAGAAATGCGTCTGTTGTTGATGAGATATTTGATGTAACTGACATTTTCAAGGACACAGAGTCCAAAGTCATCAAGAAATCCATTAAGAAAGGTAAAGTCTATGCCGTCCTGCTGCGTGGTTTTGACGGCCTGATTGGCAGGGAAGTCCAGCCCGGCAGAAGGCTTGGGACGGAATTTTCCGACAGGGCAAAAACATCAGGTGTGGGAGGTATTTTCCACACAGATGAGTTGCCAAAATATGGCATTACCCAGGAAGAAGTTGATGCTCTCAGGGATGCAGTAGGTGCAATGGAAGGAGGTGCCGTAGCTCTGGTTGCTGATAGAAAAGAAAGAGCATATGGAGCCATGGAAAGCGTTTTAATAAGGGCACAGGAAGCTCTAGAATTTGTCCCGGAGGAAACACGTCGAGCACTCCCTGATGGCAATAGCGCATACATGAGACCGCTTCCTGGAGCATCCAGAATGTATCCTGAAACAGATGTTCCAGCGATTGATATTTCAAGGGATTACTACGATTCAATTGTACTTCCTGAACTGCTTACGGAAAAATGCGGCAGGTTTGTGCAGGAATACGACCTAAATGAAGAGCTCGCGGAAAAAATCGTATACTCTCAGTATCTTCCACTTTTCGAAGAACTGATGGACAAATTCAGTTCAGATAATACGGTTACCCCAACTCTCATATCCAGAACCCTTACAGGGATGATTCCGGAGCTGCGCCGTAACGGAGTTGAAACCGATAGGCTCACTGATTCGCATTTCCTATCTGTTTTTGGTGCAGTTGCAGAAGGCAAAGCAGCTAAGGAAGGAATTGGAGACCTCCTTCGTGAATTTGCAAAGAACCCCGGGGAAAAACTTGAGGATGCACTTGATTCTCTTGGGTTCACCGGCGTTGATGTCTCCCAGATTGAAGAGTTTGCCGAAAAAATAGTTGTGGAAAGAGCGGATTTCGTTTTGGAAAAAGGACATGGTGCCGTAGGCCCTCTCATGGGAATTGTTATGGGGCAATTCCGGGGGAAAGCCGATGGCAAGCTTGTGAGTGAAGTTCTTAAAAAGAAAATTGAGACATTTTTAAATAGCAAATGAAGTAATATAATTACCGGTGATCAAATAATCCGCAATAACATCGGTAATATTTCATTATTTATTTTTGTTGCATTATTAATTTCCATCCTGAGCGTGGGCCTTACAGCAGGCTCTGATAATATTAAGATCACCGAAGGTAAAAATTATATTTCACCGTGCTGGAACTCTGATGGCGATTTAATCACATTTGTGAAAGACCAGAGTATCTGGATTATGAAGCCTGATGGGTCAGACCAGAAGCGAGTCTATGATAGTCTTGCATGGGATGGAGACCCATGTTTTGATGTAACCGGTGAGAAAATCTTCTTTGCTTCACAGCAACGTAGTCCGTTCACCGGAGATCATATAAACATCCATGTAATCGATACTAACGGCCAAAACCGTACACAGATAACCAAAAATGCAGACTCCCGCTATCCGGTATCTTCACCTGACGGTACATATATTGCTTATCTTTCTAAGATATCCGGAACAAATGATATCTGGCTTATGGATGCTTCCGGGGAAAACAGGACACAGGTGACATCTACTACCGGTGCTGAAGAGAAAGTCAGCTGGTTCCCATCCGGGGATAGCTTAATTTATTCCCTGAACGGCGATCTCTGGATTTCCTATCTTGATGGTCGTCCTGCTTTCAAGGTTACAAATACGTCATATTCTGAAAAATCTCCATCTGTAAGCCCTAATGGGGAATGGATAGCATTTGTTTCGGACGAAGGTGAATACACTGATCTCTGGATCATGAACCTTGAAGGAACCAGAACGGTACGACTTACTTTTGATTCTGCTATCGAACAATCCCCTTCATGGAATCCGAATGGTGGAACAATAGCATATGTTTCCGATCTGGGAGATGAGAATGGAATCTGGCTGGCAGAATTTGAACTTGATGATATCGTCTATGATCCTGCAGATGAAGACGCCCCAAAGGGAACAATTGACTCAATAATAGATCTCTTTGAGGAAGAACCAATTTATGCAACAGCTGTGGCTGGTGTGGTTGTCGCATTCTTTATTGTTCTTTTTGTATTATTATTCCTCAGGGAATTATAAGAAAATACTATTAATGAACACTCTTTTTCCTTTTTCTATCGAAATACTTATTGCTGACCTTTAACATGTATACGCAGGTTCCGATTATGCATGCAGTTCTTGGATTAGAAGATGGTACGGTTGTTAAAGGCACTGGTTTTGGTGCCGAAGGTACAGTCTGTGGAGAACTTGTTTTTACAACCCAATATACCGGGTATGAGGAGGCTCTGTCCGATCCTTCCTACAAGGGTCAGATTCTCATGTTCACCTATCCACTTATAGGAAATTATGGTGTAAGCGAAGAATGCTTCCAGTCAGACGGTGTAAAAGCAGAAGGTCTGGTTGTCAGGGAAGCCTGTCCAGAGCCATCACACCACAGGTCAAAGAAAACAATTTACAAACTTATGGAGGATGAGGGTAAACCCGGAATTTCCGGTATTGATACCCGAATGCTCACTATCAACAACAGGGAACACGGTACAATGCGTGCTGCCCTGATTGTAGGCAGTGATGACGGCGATGAAGCCGTTCAACTTGCCCGTGAAGTTCCTCCGATTTCTGAAATCGATCTTATATCAAAAGTAACATGCCAGTCACCTTATCTTGTAAAAGGAATAGGGGCAACTGAAAAATCAAAAACAGTTGTTCTTGTTGATCTCGGTATGAAGACTCAAATCATTGACAGCCTTATTGCAAGAGGGATTAATGTGCAGGTTGTCCCGGCTTCAACATCTGTTAACGACATTGCAAGCTACGAACCGGATTTGCTCTTTTTCTCCAATGGTCCTGGAGATCCACAAAACGCTACTGAGGCCATTAAGGCTGTCAAGGAATTCTCTTCCGAACTTCCGATAGCCGGAATCTGTCTTGGTCATCAGGTAATTTCCATTGCTCTTGGAGCAGATACATACAAACTAAAATTCGGTCACAGGGGAGGAAACCAGCCTGTGAAGGATCTTGCAACATCCATTGTACACATTACTTCCCAGAACCATGGTTTTGCTGTGGATGGGGACTCACTTGAACACACAGATCTTACAATTACGGAACTCAATGCCAATGACAAAACAGTGGAAGGAGTGGCTCACCGTGATCTGGATGTTCTCAGTGTCCAGTATCATCCGGATGCACATCCCGGTCCACTTGATACCGAGAAACTGTTTTTTGGCAGGGTTAACAAGATGATGGGAGGTGACAACTGATGCCAGTTAAGGAAGGAATTAAAAAGATTATGCTTATCGGCTCCGGCCCAATTATGATTGGTCAGGCAGCAGAATTTGATTTCTCAGGAAGTCAGGCATGCAGGTCCCTTCGCGAGGAAGGTTTCGAGGTTGTTCTCGTAAACTCCAACCCTGCAACTATCATGACTGATCCTGAGACTGCGGATGCTGTTTATATTGAACCCCTTGATCCCGAAATAATTGGAGGAATCATTGAGAAAGAGCGTCCTGACGGTATTATTGCAGGTCTTGGTGGACAAACCGGTCTCAATGTTACCAGTGAACTGGCAGAGCGTGGTATACTTGACAAATACGGTGTAAAACTGCTTGGAACTTCCCTTGAAGCTATTAAAAACACCGAAGACAGGGAGCTTTTCAAAGCAACCATGGAAAAGATCGGTGAGAAAGTACCCCGCAGCAAAGCCATTTCATCATTAAAGGAAGCTGAAGAACTCATAGACGAACTCGGCCTTCCACTTATCATCAGACCAGCATACACTCTTGGAGGAGCAGGTGGTGGAATTGCCCACACACGTGAAGAGCTCCTTGAGATTGTGGAACGTGGTATTCGCCGAAGCCGTATTAACCAGGTGCTTATTGAGGAAAGTGTACTCGGCTGGATAGAATTCGAGTACGAAGTAATGCGTGATTCCAATGATACATGTATTGTAATTTGTAACATGGAAAACCTTGACCCAATGGGTGTCCACACCGGAGAATCCATGGTGGTTACTCCCTCACAGACTCTTAATGATGAGGAACACCAGATGCTCCGTACAGCAGCAATCAAGATCATAAGGGAACTCGATATTGAGGGTGGATGTAACATCCAGTTTGCCGCCAAGGATGGGGACTACAGGATTGTTGAAGTCAATCCACGTGTATCAAGATCATCAGCTCTTGCGTCAAAGGCAACAGGTTATCCGATTGCAAGGGTAACAGCAAAGATTGCTGTTGGTATGACTCTCGACGAGATCCCTAACGATGTTACAAAGAAAACTCCTGCTTCATTTGAACCTACTATTGACTACATTGTAACAAAGATTCCACGCTGGCCCTTTGACAAGTTTGTAACTGCTGACAAAACACTTACCACTTCCATGAAGAGTACTGGAGAAGTAATGTCCATTGGAAGGACAATTGAGGAATCCCTTCTCAAAGCGGTGCGTTCCCTTGAAAATGGTATGAGTCTTGGAGTAGATGAATGGGATGATGCAGAGATTGTAACATTATTGAAGACCCCAACCAGTGAGCGTCTTTATGTCATCTACAATGCCCTGCAGAAAGGCTATTCCATTGAAAAGATATCCGAACTTTCAGGTATTGATCCCTTCTTCATCGAGAAGATGAGCAACATTGTGGAAACGGAAAAGAAGCTTGCAAGTTCTCTTGTTGTTTCAGGTGCCATTGATTCAGAACTGCTGAGAACAGCAAAGCAGATGGGATTGACTGATGCCCGTATTGCAGAACTCACATCAAGAAGCCGTGAAGAAATTAATGATATCAGGAGAGAAGCAGGAATTAATGCCACGTACAAGATGGTAGATACCTGTGCAGCTGAGTTTGCTGCTGCAACTCCTTACTATTATTCATGTTATGAAACCATGGATGAATGTGAGCCCTCTGACAATAAGAAAATCCTGATTCTCGGCGCAGGTCCAATTCGTATCGGTCAGGGTATTGAGTTTGATTACTGTACCGTACACGCAGTACGTGCAATAAGGGAAGAGGGAATTGAAACACATATCATCAACAACAACCCCGAAACGGTTTCCACTGACTATGATACATCCGACAAGCTATTCTTTGAACCACTTACCCTTGAGGATGTAATGAATGTCATCGACCGTGAGAAACCTCATGGTGTATTGGTCCAGTTTGGTGGACAGACTTCCGTAAATCTGGCCCTTCCACTTAAGAAGGAGCTTGAACGTCGCACTGATCTTCCTACACAGATTTTGGGAACATCTCCTGAAAATATGGATGTTGCAGAAAACAGGGAGAAGTTTAACCTGATGCTTCAGGAAATGGGCATAAACCAGCCAGAAGCTGGCTATGCAACCTCTGAAGATGAAGCCATTAATGTTGCAAACAGGATTGGATATCCAGTGCTTGTAAGGCCTTCATATGTACTTGGTGGCAGGGCAATGGAAATTGTCTATGATGACGCAGATCTCCAGCGCTACATGGTAGAAGCTGTACGCGTGTCCCCTGAACACCCGATTTTGATTGATGACTTCCTTGAAGGTGCAATTGAGATTGATGTAGATGCGGTTTCCGACGGCAAGGATGTCCTGATTGGTGCAATCATGGAGCACATTGAAGAAGCTGGTGTGCACTCCGGTGATTCGGCCTGTGTGATTCCACCTTACGATCTTCCCGAGGACATTCTTGAAATTGTCAGGGATTACACGCGTAAGATTGCGCTTGCACTTGAAGTTAAAGGTCTCATTAACCTCCAGATGGCTACAAAGGACGGCATCGTCTATGTGCTTGAAGCGAACCCGAGGTCAAGCAGAACAATTCCGTTTGTATCAAAAGCTTCAGGCTTGCCTCTTGCAAAGATTGCAGCCCAGGTTATTATTGGCCATTCCCTTAAAGATCTCGGATACCTTCAGGAGAAGGAACCGTCACTTGATTATTATTCCGTTAAGGAAGTATTGCTCCCATTCGACAAGCTTCCCGGAGCAGACCCTGTGCTTGGACCTGAGATGAAGAGTACCGGGGAAGTAATGGGAATTGACTACAACTTTGGCCGTGCATTCTTCAAAGCGCAATTGAGTGCTGACAACCTGCTCCCGTTAACAGGAACAGTGTTTATTTCCATAAAAGATGCTGACAAGGAAGAGTTTGTGGAAGTAGCAAGGAAACTGCAATTCATGGGCTTCAATCTTATGGGAACAAGAGACACTGCCCGCTATTTAGGAGAAGCCGGGGTTGCTATGGAAGCCGTACAAAAAGTGCATGAAGGCAGCCCGAATGTAATTGACATGCTCCGTCGTGGTGACGTAGCTCTGATTATTAACACCCCGACTTCCAGACAGTCACGCAGGGACGGATACCATATTCGTCGTGCTGCAGTGGATTATCAGGTGCCTTACATTACCACAATTCAGGCTGCAAAAGCAGCGGTTGAAGCAATCTCTTCAATGAAGAGTGACAAGGTAACTATCAAATCCATCAATGAGTATCATGAAGAAGTGCTCCAGCAGGAGTAAAGTCCTGCTGTAATTTTATTCATTTTATCTACCAGAGGGACCAAATATGGTAAAGAAAGCTGTACTTGCATATTCCGGAGGACTGGATACTTCCATTTGTATTCCAATTCTTAAGGAAAAATACCAATGTGATGAAGTTATCACTGTGGCAGTCGATGTCGGCCAGCCTGCAGAAGACGTAAAACAGGCTGAGGATAAAGCGAAGAAAATCAGTGATAAGCACTATACCCTTGATGTCCGGGAAGAATTTGTTAATGAGTATCTTTTCCCGCTTATCAAGGCAAATGGTGACTATGAAGGCTATGTGATGGGTACATCCATTGCAAGACCTCTGATTGCCCGCAAGGTTGTTGAGATTGCCGAGAAAGAAGGAGCAAATGTCCTTGCACACGGATGCACAGGTAAAGGTAATGACCAGCTTCGCTTTGAAGCAATATTCAGGCTAACTGACATGGAAGTCATCGCTCCAATGCGCGAGATGAACTTAACCCGTGAATGGGAAATTAACTACGCAAAAGAGCACAATATTCCTGTAACGGTTACTACTGAAAAGCCATGGAGCATTGATGAGAATCTCTGGAGCAGGAGTATTGAGGGTGGCAAACTTGAAGATCCTGGTTACATCCCACCTGAAGAAATATATAAGTGGACTGTTGATCCCGCATTGGCTCCTGATGCCCAGTTAATCGAAATCGGCTTCGAAGATGGTGTTCCAGTATCCATTGACGGGGAACTCATGAACGGCGTTGACCTGATTGAGAGACTTAACCACATTGCCGGCAGTCATGGTGTGGGTCGCACTGATATGATTGAAGACAGGATTCTCGGTCTGAAAGCTCGTGAGAATTACGAACACCCTGCAGCAACAGTATTGCTCACAGCCCACAAGGATCTTGAAAAGCTTGTACTCACAAGATCTGAATTGAAGTTCAAAGCCCATGTTGATTCTGAATGGTCAGAGCTTGCATACTATGGTCTTGTGGATGAGCCGCTCTTCGATGACCTCAATGCTTTTATTGATAACACACAACATAGAGTTACAGGAACCGTAACCATCGAGCTTTACAAGGGTAATGCATACGTGATGGCACGCACTTCCCCGTTTGCTCTCTATTCAGAAGAACTTGTTTCCTTTGATAGCCAGTCTATCAACCAGCAGGATGCCGAAGGGTATGCAAAATACCACGGTTTCCAGGCAAGACACTATCGCAGGTTTATTTCAGGGGAATAATTCCCCTTCCCATCTTTTTTTGTTTAAGGTTATTTACTGCTGAGGCTAAGCCTTGAAGCTTCATAATTTTTACAAACAAGAATCGTTTTAATTACCGTAGATGTTCCTTTTGAAACGATGTTATTTCTACCGATTTCAAGAAAATTTAAAGAGACTAAGATAAAAGAAAAAAGAACGGAGTTTCCGGCGAACCGGAACTTTTCCTCGATTCAAAAGAAGCTGACATAAGATGTAAGTCTGAGGAAGGCCATCAAGGTGATGGACACTGCAAGTGTGACAATGAATGCACCAACGACATCAGAGCTAAGTCCTCCGGTTCTCCATTCAAGAATATGGTCTTCATCGTCCATCATTGTTCCTTCGTAATATGTGTCCATTTATGTTTACCTCCATTTTTAGTGTTTAATGATTATTTATCACGATTAATCATTGCACACATCTATAATGATTAATCATTTATTAAGGTTTCTATCACCGCTCCAAGTATATAGCCCAAACTATCAATAAGCAGGATGCTGAAAGCTATGCAATATCAAAGCTTCCAGATATTACAAACTACTGCAGATATATTTCAGGGGAATAATACCCCTTACTTTTTCCTTTTAAGGTTGTTTAAGCCAGTTTATCGCTCAGGTTGAGCCCTGCGACTCCCAGCATTACCACGAAAATAGATATCATTTTGATTGCAGTTGCTGGCTCTTTAAAATAATAAATTCCTATGACTGTTATTGCTGCAGTTCCCACACCGGACCAGATTGCATAGGCAATACTTACATCAATGGTTTGTAAAGCAAGAGGAAAGATACTGAAACTGATTCCATAAAAAACAAAAATCAATACCGTAGCCAGTTTATTTTTGTACCCTTCCGAAACTTTCATGCAGGTCGTTCCGCATAGCTCAAAAAAAATGGCTGCTGCAAGATACATATAACCTGTTATCATGTTTGCCTCCGGCTTTTGTACATTAAAGCCAGCTTGTCACTGAGGTTAAGTCCAGCAACCCCCAGCATTACCACAAAAATAGATACCATTTTGACTGCAGTTGCCGGCTCTTTAAAATAGTAAATCCCGATGACTGTTATTGCTGCGGTTCCCACACCAGACCAGATGGCATAGGCTATGCTCACATCAATAGTTTTCAGTGCAATGGGAAATATGCTGAAACTGATTCCATAGAAAACAAAAATTAAAATTGTGGGAATTAAATTTGCATATCCATCTGAAAATTTCATGCAGGTAGTTCCACATATTTCAAAGAAAATGGCTGCTGCCAGATACGTGTAACCGTTTATGATGTTTTTACCTCCATGTTTTCAGATCATTTTTCAGATTCCTTCTCTTTCCTATTTGCTTCAATTATCTCTCTGCCTCTTCTTAAGCATACTTCAAGAAGGAATAATAGCAAGGCTGCAAGGATGTAGTTCATTTTCTGGCTAACCTGTGTGAGCCTTGGTTTGTAGGAATTTTCTCGTGCATCACTCAGGAGGAGAGCTTTTGCCTCATTTTCGGCATAGACCTTTCCACCACTGCTTACCACATATTTCTCAAGTTCTTCGTTGACACCAACATCGCGATACTCAATTCCATAGTTTACAGCAATTGGATATCCTGAAACACTATGAACTCCAATGGTCGAAGGATCAATGCTTGCTTCATATGTATCTTGACTTATCAGGGAAAGTTCAAGATCATTGCCTCTGTAGCTGAGCTTTGGTGTACCTTCATCATACATCGTGAGTGTCAAAGCTGCTGGAATGCCAAGCCATGTATCCTCTCCCTGCACAACGGCTCCTTCCTTAACCTGCGGATCGGCAATTGCCCAGTTTATTGAAGCAGAGACCAGCTGGGAGTTGTTTCCTGAATACATTTGAGGACTCCAGAGAGTTGTACCGCCCTTTCCATTGTCTGTGGTAATTGTTACAACCCTTCCAAGCCCGTATCTCCATGTAGTTAGCACTGGTTTTCCATTTGAAGCAACAATTATTCTGTCAGCACCGGGTTTTGGTGTTACATCATTATATCCTGTGATATTCGCAGAAACTGCAGTCTGATCTGTGATGAAGTGAGTTGGGTTCAACTCGAAAAGTTCCCATGAAGATGCTGTTTCTTCTGGGTCTTCTTCAGGTTGTTCTTCAATGTTATCATCAAAGTCAAAGTTAGCACGCTCTCCATGTTCAAGATAAAAGTAATTTTTAGTACTACCTTCAATGTTTTGGATAAACTTTTGTGCAAAAGCTACGTCATCAACATCGTATGCATCTTGCTGTCTTGTAGTTGCAATGTGTACAAAATAAAAATTAACATCTAATTTTTTAAGCTCTTCTGCTATTATTAAGCTTTCATCATACCTGTCTCTTATTCCACCATCGGAAATAATGATTATATCTTTTGTTCCGACTTCATTTTGGAGCCAATCTTCTGCATCCTCTAATGAAGAATCAAGACCAGTGGTTTGAAAATTTTCTGAAGGTGTCAGTTTTGATATTTCTTCTGAAAGGAATTCAACGTTAGAAAATGAACCCAAATATATCAATCCATCAGAAATTTCCTTTGAATCTGTTCCAAACGCTATAACTCCAGCGTATGAATCCCGCAGATCTTCATCTTCTATAACTTTGACTGCGTTTCCAAGAATATCTTCAAAGAATGGAAATGATGTTGTTTCTCCTGTTTTTCCAATGACATCTCCTTGTCCAAAACTATTTGAAACATCTAACAACAAGACAATGTTTCTACCACCTCTCCATTCAGTTGGCTCCGAGGTTACCGGCAAAAGTGTTTCAAATGAGGAATTCAGGTAATCCCCATATTCATAGGAGCGTTCCCCACCTACAACAACCAAACCGCCACCGTTGGAAACAAAATCTGTCAATTTGGCTACATCCTGCTCTGAAAGGCGGGTTGCAGGTATGTTGTCAATAATTACTGCTTTTTCAGTATCCAGGTCTTTTAAACCTGAGGAATAGGATGCATCATAGAGGTTGAAGACAATCTCTGAAAGCGGAGCATCCGTTTCATCGGTAACATATTGAATTTCAGGACGTGGAACAACGTAAATTGCCTTGTAGAACTCGTTGTTTATGCTATCAAAATCTTCGTCTTTTGGATCCAGTTCAACACGCAGGGTATGAGCACCGAGGGTATTGAATGTGTGGGTAACTGAAAGAGTATTTTGTCTTTCAGACTGTGATCTGGAACCTCCTCTTATCAGGATGTCGTCTGCATAAACCGAAAAATCATATTCTGTAAATTCTTCTTCCGCCTGCTCGATAATAAGGTTGAACCTGTATTCATTACCCTGTACTGCTGTTTTATCCCCTTCGACCTTAACGCTGAGATCATTGTACATGAGCTCAGGAACAATAGCATATACCGTTGTATCGGTTTCTTTTGCAACTTCAAATGCTTCTTCGAGATCCGCACCATAATTGCTGTTACCATCGGTTACAAGAACAATTTGCCTGTCTCCGGTGGAATACTGCATAATTGCATCGCCCAGAGGTGTCCGATCCCCGTCAATCTCAATGAAGGTTGTAGGGGTTTTGGCTGTAAGACTTTCATACATTTCGTCTCCTACTTCTTTTTCAAAGAGCTGCATACTATCCGTATTATCCGAAATAATGACAAGCTGTGGATTTTCTTCCTGTGTAACCTCACTGATGAATGTATATGGCCCTGCAATGGCAACCACAAGCAGGGAAAGTACTATCATGCGGGAAAGTATAAGGCTTCTCTTGCCACCTTTCATCACAAAATAAATTGCTCCGGCTACTACCGGGATTATGAGTAAAAGCAAAAGCGGATTCTCAAAGGAAACCATTAGAGTTCACCTCTCTTCCTGATAATAAGAATTTCAATTATTGCAAGCAGAATAACGATTGCAATCAGGTAATCCTCAAGATGATTCTCAGATGTGTATGTTGTTTCTCTCACAACTCTTGGTTCATCGGTGGTCATAGATCGCTCAACCAATTCATCCGGATCAACAGTTGTATCCGATTCAGGGTCGCTATAGAGGTTAACAGCAATTGAATTGCTACCAATTTCGTAAATCCCTGTTTCCTCGAAATAAACGCGATTTGTGGTTACAGTACCGGAAGGTGTCAGGACATTACGTTCTCCGGTAAGTGGAGTCACAGTTCCGGTTTCAAGGTTATAGTCCCCGATATCACCGGCTCCGCCAAGCCATGCAAGGATACGAGCCCACATAACCGGATATTC
This sequence comes from Methanohalophilus levihalophilus, assembly GCF_017874375.1. Lineage (NCBI taxonomy): Archaea > Methanobacteriati > Methanobacteriota > Methanomicrobia > Methanosarcinales > Methanosarcinaceae > Methanohalophilus > Methanohalophilus levihalophilus. The sequence continues at coordinate 489,165 of NZ_JAGGLK010000001.1, read as the reverse complement.
AGGCAGGTTATGGAAATTATTCCAGACAGGTTCTTCCAGCCTGTCATTGAAACCGATGTACAGGACTATTCCATCGCCTTTTTCCATATACGCAAGCATAGGAATATCATCTTCGGTTGTAACAACAGCTACTGCATCTTCCTTCAATGTGGAATTTAGATAAGTATACAGTGAAATCTCCTCATATTTTATGTCGTCAGTAAGGCGTGTTTCCTGCGTAACTTCAACCTCAGTCCCTCTCTGGTCTTCATCAATTTCAGTTATTTCAACAGGAAGAAGCTTCTGCACATTATCAGACACAGCTGGATCTAATGATTCACTTGCAACAAAAACAACATTTCCCTCGGAATTGAGGAACGTTGAGAGCCTTGTAACTTCCTCGGCTGTAAATGCAATATCCTTGCTGGAAACAACAACAACGCGATAGTTATTAAGATCAGAAACAGAAGGTACTCCTGTTGAAGTACTGAGCTCTGCTCCCGGAAGCAGGGAAAGTGCCAGAGAAGAAGGTAATTTCTGGGTATCCGTAATTATCAGGCAGGGAATCACACTGGTTGTAGGAATTGAAACATAGGCTTTATTATCGGCATCGAAAGAATCCTGATTTGATATACTGATTTCCGTAATTCCGGTTCCGAGATTGCTGAGCTTAAATGCTTCCGTATCTCTTCCCTGTATACTAAGTGAAACCCTGTCCGAATAATCTCCTGCTTGAATATCGACATTAACTGTTTTTCTTGAACTGTCATAATTCTTGATTATACAGTTATATTCATAGCCGTTTGCTGTCTGCTCGATCCAGCCGTCAATGATTCCAATATTGTCTGCAGGACTGCCCACAGGAATGAAAGCCACATCAAGACCATAGGATTCAGCAAGCTGCTTGGATTCAACAGGATCATTTCCATCCCAGCTTCCAAAATCGGATAACACAACTATCCTTCCACCTCTTTCAGAGAGAATGCGCATGGCTTCCGATATTGCTGCTGAAAGGTCTGCAACAGTGGAAGTTGCTTCCACTTCATCCAGTTGTGACTTGGCATCGCCAGAATTTCCTTCCTGAAGGACAATTTCCGGAATATTTTTTGCAAGGATAATGGTGTTTTCCTTGCTTACGTATCCTTCAGCAAGACGGGTTGCTTCAGAAAAACGACCATCAACCTGCATACTCGCCGACGAATCGATAATTATCACCGTATGTTCTCCGCTGAGATCTTCTTCTGATGTCAGGAAAGGAGATGCTGCAGCGGTTGAAAGCAATATTAAAACCAGCAATTGTATCAGGAAAATCGGGTCCCTGAAAAGTTTTCTGATTGAAGAGAATCTCTTCTTCTGCTCCACCCTCATAAGGAACATCAAGGAAGGTATCTTAATTACCAGTGGTTTAGGGCGCAGCAGGTAAAGTATAATTAGTGGAATAAGGCTCGCAAGAGCTGCCAGTGCCAGGGGTGTTCCAAATTCAAACGCCATTACCAGCGCCTCCTGCTTCCCAGTGTATAAAGGAATGTGTCAAAAATCGGCTTATCCGTTGTGACAGTGTAGAAGTCCGCCCCTACATGGTCGCATATATTTTGTATGTAGGCAAGATGATCTTCCAAAGCCTGATTGTAGTCTTTCTGGAAACTCTTACTAATGTACGTTTTTAGCTCATCTTCAGTTTCAAGGTCTGTGAGTCTTGAGTGTCCATGCAATGAAAGCTCACGTTCGCTTTTATCCAGAACCTGTATGAGCATTAAGTCATGTGCTGATAATCTGTATATTGCTGATTCAATTGCCTCCAGATCCTGCATGAAATCTGATACTATTATTATCAATGAGCGGGAATGAATGGCTTTTTCGTACAATTTAATACAATTGTCAATATCTGTGTCCCCGCCAACTTCTGCAAAATTGAGCCTGTCAATTGAATCCAGCAGGTGTCTGCGTCCTCTTCTAGGACGACGTATTTCAACATCATCGGTAAATGTGGAAATTGTGAAACTATCATTATCTCTTGTTACAAGATAAGCAAAACCAAGAGCAACCATAGAAGCATAATGGAACTTTGTCATTCCGCCTTTGGGATAAGCCATACTGTTGCTGCTGTCAAGCAGGATGTGAGTGGTAACTGATTTTGCTTCCTCAAACTGGCGAACATAGAGTTTTTCAGTACGTGCATACACATTCCAGTCCACTGTACGCAACTCATCTCCCGCATGATAGTCACGATAACCCAGAGTGTCCAGGCCTCGACCGCTTCTTACGGACCTTCGGCTACCGGCATATGATGTGGATACCCTTTTGCGAACCATCAAGGAAAAGCGGTCCAGTTGCCTGAGGAATTTCAGGTCGATTTTATCATCGTTTTCTTTCATTTAAAGTCCTGCATCATAATGATGGGATTAACTGCTGCGCTTAATTATCTCGGATATTACCTGATCAGGTGTGATATTGCGCCTTTCGGATTCAAAAGTGAGCATAATCCTGTGTCTGAGAACAGGGTAGGCCATTGTGTCAATATCTTCTTTACTGACGTAATTCCTTCCTTTGATAAGGGCACGTGCCTTTGCAGCCAGAATCAGGCCAATTGAAGCCCTTGGGGATGCACCGAATTCAATATGTTCCGACCAGTTACGGGTTGCTACGACCAGTTTTATTGCATATTCCTTGATATCGTCAGCAATTGGAACTTCACGTGTCAGGCGCTGGAGATTAAGGACAGCTTTCTTGTCAAGGACAGTGCGGACTTCCGGAATGTCCACCATTGTGTACCGACGGACAATTTCTTTTTCTTCTTCAATAGCAGGATAATCCACAAGTATTTTCAGGAGAAAACGGTCAAGTTGTGCTTCAGGCAAGGGAAATGTTCCTTCCATTTCTATCGGGTTCTGGGTTGCGAGTACAAAGAAAGGTTTGTCCAGAATGAATGTATCATTTCCGATTGTCACCTGTTTTTCCTGCATGGCTTCAAGAAGAGCTGACTGGGTTTTCGGGGATGCCCTGTTTACCTCATCAGCAAGTACAATATTTGCAAAGATAGGCCCTGCTTCAAACCTGAATTCCTTATGTCCACCTGTTTCCTCAATTATGTGTGTACCTGTAATATCTGCAGGCATAAGGTCGGGTGTACACTGAACACGGCTGAAACTCAAATCCATGGCCTTTGCAATTGTGGAAATCATCAGGGTTTTCCCGAGTCCCGGATTACTTTCTACCAATGCGTGGCCATTGGACAAAATTGCTGCAATTACCTGTTCAACAGTCTCTCGCTGTCCTACTATCACCTTTGAAATTTCAGTGAAAAGGTTGGCAAACGCATCCGATGAGCCTTTGTATGCTTCTGCCATTTCAGTATTTGAACCCTCGGTCATTGTTGTTACTCCTTTGATAATATTATTGTTTTGTAATTTCTTCAAAATATGATTTTATGATATCTTCATACCCTTCAGGCAAATCTTCGTAATAGGCGGATGATGACATCCTGCCAACATCATAGGAAGAAGAGGGTTTGAAATCCGGTGGAAGACTATCATCTTCTCCGGCATCACCAAAACCTTGTTCTGATCCCGGTGGCAACGTTAAATCAACTTCTTCACCCTCAACGATTATCACCGATGGATCACCGATGATTGTTTCCCCTGATGGGCCATTCCCATCATCTAAGGGTGAAGTTTCAGGTGTAATTTCCTCTCCGTTTGGCAAAAAAGGAAGATCTTCAAGTGTTTCCTGAATGTCGGGAGGTGTGATTTCCGACCTGAAATCTGTGAACAGTGCACCACTTGCCAATAAAATGGAAACCAGGAGAAAAACTACAGTTATTTTTAGTTGTTTGCGATCAAGTAGTATCGAATTGGTCACCGTTTCAGTAGATTTTACGACTGATTTTAGCAGGTCTACTGCAATTACATTTGTAAGTTCGCGGTTGTCATAAGCAGTCCTGAGCCTTTCTTTAAGAGGTGGACATTTATCCTCAATTGTTTTTACAATTATTTGTTTGTTTGAGCGACGGCTCCAAAAAAACGTGACTATAGAAGACAAAAGAAAAGAAAAACAAAGCAAGACAATAGTGGTTAATCCGATATCAAATGAACCAACCGGATAACTTGTGTCTGCAAAGGATTCCAGACTGCTGAATACGAAAAAAATTTGATCCATATTGAAGTACAGGAGAAATGAAAACAACAGTAAAGTAAGGGCAATTACGTCTCCAATTAGTAACAGACGCCTATACTTACTGACAGCATGCTGTTTAGACTGGAGAAACTGCTCCAGCTCTGCACTCATTTCCATATGATCCCCTCTGCTTTCTCAGCTCTCAGGCCAGATATTCCCCGTAAGAGCCAAGCATTTTCAAATTTTTAGTTTTCTTACCTATCTGATTAATCGCATCATTGATATTTGCATCGTTAATGGTTCCTTCCAGATCAATATAAAACAAATAATCCCCAAGGGATCTTTTTGATGGTCTTGATTCGATCCTTGTAAGATTGATGTCTCTTGTTGCGAATTCTTTCAGGATTTCATACAATGCACCTGGACGATCACTATCAAGATAAATAATTAGTGATGTTTTAGTGTTATTTGGTACCTTCTGTGGGACTTGCAGACACTTCTTATTTTTCCCGGCAACCATTACAACAAAACGTGTTTCATTCTTATCCCAATCCTGAATACCTGAAAGTAAAACATCAAGCCCATATGTTGATGCTGCCGATTCTGAAGCAATAGCAGCCATTTCATTAAATTCTGTTGCAAGACGTGCAGCATGTGATGTGCTACCCGTAGTCCTCAATTCAGCGTTAGGAAAGTTTTCCCTGAGAAATTGCCTGCATTGCGCAAGAGCATGAGGATGTGATAAAATTACCTGAATATCTTCAACCTTACCCTTTGAAATCAGGCAATGGCTGATTGGAACGACAACACCTCCAATGATACTGACATCTTTTTCCAGCAAAAGATCCAGAGTAACCCCAACCGATCCCTCTATTGAATTTTCAACCGGAACAATCCCGACATCAATGTTTCCTCCATCAAGTGCTGTGAAGACATCCGGGATATCAGCAAAAAAATGGATGTTTTCCCCATCCATGTCACATAAACCAAGCCATACCCTAGTGGCCTTTTCAGAATAAGATTGTTGAGGGCCCAATGTACCAGTATTCATTGTAATTTATACTTATTTGCTATTTAAAATACCTTGTGATTAACTTAACTTTTCAGTATTCTAAAAATCAACACTAGTCCTGTCAAATTAATTAATGCAATTAATGCATATCCAAAATGATCAATCCTTTCTTTCCCAACGATATCCGGCGCAGTATCTTCAAACGAAAAGTGCATTTTCGTATCCTTGCTTAGGGTAAAATCCGTTTCCTCAAGAACCTAGCCTTGAATGTCAAATATTACAAGCCTGTAGCTTGTATCCAGTTCCAGTTTTCTGAAATTATGATTAAATCCTAAATTGCTTGAATACAGGGTTCTTCCTTCATTCAAAACACGTATACTGCTGGTTGTGTCCGTAGTTATTCCGAGTGTTGCATATTCCTTTATGTGAAAACGCTTTCCTTCACAAAAGTGGGGATTTTCAGGAATATCAAGTATACTAAGCATTGTGGGAGCGATATCTTGCTGATCAGCGGGGTATTCTATGATTTGGGGTTTAAGATCAGGAGAATAGATGATTAAAGGAATTCTTTTTACTTCAGCTGTTTCGAAGTAATCTCCGGACTGCACGCCGCCCCTGCTGTCAGGATCAGGAAATGCAATTCCGTGGTCAGAAGTAATGACAAGAATAATACCATTGTCTCTGCAGAGCTCATAAAGAGGAAGGATCATTTTATCCAGATGTTCAATAGTTTGCACATATCCTTCATTTCCCCTGTAATGTCCGGCATTGTCAATAGCTCCTGCATTTAGTGTAAGGATATAGGGAACTTCAGATTTTTCCATTTCCAGAATGACATCTTCTGCACCATCAAAAACAATTTCATTGTATGCATAGTATCTGCTGATGCTACCTTCTTTTTCATTTTCCACAGCTTCAGGAGCAATTTCAGCATGTGTTTCAAGAATGTTCCGAATTCCTGAAAGATGAACTATATCCGGATTATTTGTTTTTACTTCCATACTAACGTCATTAATTGAATTGGTAGTATCATGAAGAACAATGTCCTGTTCCGCAATTATCTCTGGAGAATCTCCTTTTTCCATTATAGCAACTGCAACATATCCACGGTTGTGAAGTACATCATAAATAGTCGTATTCGGGTAGGCAACCATTTTTTCGTCTGCATTCAGATTTCCGGTTATCAATGAGTTGTGTCCTGAATTTCCGGAAAGTGCGATAGTGCTTACATCTAAAAATCTGATACTTTCAGATGAGATAATTGAAAGATTTTTGACGTTGGGTTTTTGCAGGATGCTGTCATCAAGAGCCCTTGGTTGGTATTCAGGGTAAATGTAGGATGCTCCCAAACCATCAACTATCAAGAAAACGATATTATTCGAATTAAGTTCGGTTGGGTTTTCTAAAGCATTTGTTGTACTACTTCCCCATAGTAAGATAAAAATCAAAAAACTAAGTTTAAGCAACTTACCAATTCTTCCAGAAGCTGAACTCATCAACTATAATTAAAAATTAAAATACTAATAATTTGCTTTGTTGCAAAATATAATGATTATGTAGTATCCTTGTAAATCTGTATTCCATCAGCAGAAACTGTAAGAATCCACGGGTCCATGCTGTGAGAGGTCGCACGCATTTTCCTGACTTGAATGTAACGTTTAGTCGAATTGTCTTTTGTACGTATTCCAAGCTCAATTATTCCATCAGCAAGGTAACTCTCCATGCCGACTTTGCCACCAAACGTGTCATGCGTCTCGACTATAACAAATGTTGTGAGGTTTTCCCTGCGTAATGGTTCAAACAGGTGGTACAACTGTTTTCGGAAATCAATTGATTCCACACCCATAAGAGAATAAAGAGCTCCAAGGGAATCAAGTGCGACACAGGAAAGACTCTCTCCCTCCTGTTCCTTATATTTCATGATGTTGGTTCCAATAACATCAAGGAGATCCTCTGAATACTCATCAAATTTTAAACGGTAATCACTGTAATCAGAAATTTGCAGGTTTTCAGACAATTCCATTCCCATGCTTTTCATATTTTTCAGATGGCTGTCTTTGCTTTGCTCCAGGGTTATGTATAGCCCCTTCTCTTCTGTTTCTTCCAGGTATTTTGACAACATAGCAAAAGTAAGGCCGGATTTCAAGCCTCCTGCAACACCTGTAACAAGAACTATGCTCCCTTTTGGAATATCGGAATTAAAAATGTTGTTCAGTCCCTCAACTGTATCAATAAACCTCATTTCAAACCACCTATTTGATCAAGCATTCGCTTTTTCTCACTTTCATCTTCTGCAGGGGTAAAATCACTTGTTTCAGAATATTTTCCAACATCTTCCGGTACTTTCAGATTAGTGAATTTTTCCCTTAATTTGTTAAACCCTTTAGGCTCAACTCTTCCATTTCTCTCAACATAGCCATTATTCAGGAGTTTTGAAAACATTGCCTGCCTTTCAGCTTCATCGTTGAATATACCATATTTTGCTGAATGGATGCCGGCAGGTATCTGGGCATTTGCAAATTGTTCCTTAATATCATGCCTTATGCGCCCCTGCTCCTTTAGTTGCTTAAAAATTAACCACTTATCGTTATCATCATGGTTTTTCGATTCCGGTGACTCAAGGCTGTCAAAATCATATTCAGAAATTGTGATTCCCGGAAACTGATCTTCCACTTTCTTTTTAATGTGGCCATTATTAACAAGTCTCTCAAAAACAAGCCGTATTTCGTTTTCATCTTCAATTGTGTCGTGGCTTGTCAGATCAATATCACTAAAGTCATTTTCCAGAACAGGAATATTAGCAAACTGGCCACTTAGCCTGTCCAATCCACGTGCTTCGATTCTCCCATCCATTCCCAGATACCCGAAATGTTGCAATTTGCTGATACAGCTTCGCACGTTTTTCTGCTCTCTTTCAAGCATTCCGGAAAACATTGAAAAATCGCTGATTTTGGCAAAAGATAAGGCAAGAATCCTGTCATAGATATCCATTTTTCTTGACAGCGCTAAATAAAGAGACAAAATGATTTCCTTTCTCGCAAAAATTTCCATCTGGAGCCCAGAAGCGGTAAACACATCAAGTATAAGGATACCTTCATTTCTGAGATCCAGTGATTCAATTTTCCCGGATGGCAGAAGAGCGGTTAGCTCATCCTCATGAATTACACTTTTGATTATGGTTTTGCCATAATTTAATGTAATACCAACTGCATCCCCATTAAAGGATGATAAGGCTTCGGAATCAATTTCTTCATCTTTCTCTTCCGTCTCTTCTTCCAAAGATGAATTTATTTCTTCCTGAACGGCGCCAATGTCCTTGAAATTATTAAAATTTTTAATACCCTCTTCAGTTAGCAAATTATCTTCGCCAAGCATTCCAAGTGATCGTAAATCCACAAGGGCTTCATTTAAGCTGGTTACGTTACCTCTGAATATCGATAAGAGATATTTTTGATCTGTAATTCCACCAGCAATCAGTGAGACCAATTGGAGATATCCTTCTTTCATTAATGGATCATTGTTTGAAGGTGGGTATCCAAGTTTTTGCTCAAGGAATGTCTTTATTTTGAGGATATCCTCTGCACTCCCGGCAAATACAATTGTGGATATAAGATAAGTGGAACCAAATGTTGTTTTCTTACTATAGTCAACAGCAAACTCTGAAGGTTGTCCTGTTGCACTGCGTGCTTTTGAAATAAAGGATTCAGGCAAGTCTCTTCCAATTATTCCTATTGCCTGAAGGGGAATAGGTTCCCATCCATTATCGGTTTTAAACCATATCCCATTGTCTTCAAAATTTACGCGACCTTTTTGCCATTGAAGGTCGTCACTATTCATAACAGTAAGTAGTTGTGGAAGGTCCAATATGTATGAGACTTCGACTTCCATTTAACGTAATCCTCTTGTGTATAATTGTATATCTATGACTATATTAGAGTTAGCTTTCAATACTGCTATGTTCATGTGGTACTTTTTTCATCCATCTTTTAAACAGGTGATACTCTTTCCTGTCAAAAGCCTCCGGATCTACCTGTACGATGAGCTTAGATGAAGATGCCATAACGGTATCATTTATCTGTTCCATTAACTTAATTACTGATTTTACATCGTTTTCAAGTATAAGATATTCGAGCCCGTCAATGAAAACAATTCCTTTTTCAGCCTTCGAAATAAAATTGTTAATGGTAGGATGTAGCTTAAATATTTCATTCGGATCAATCGTAGGAACATTCGGTATTTTGTTTTGTGTGAGCCATACAAGTGGTGTAAATTCCAATGAATATTCTTCACGTATCTTTGAAGGATTTATACGTGTGATACATAAGCCTTCAAATCCGGATTTAACATGGTTTGCAAAAAGTTCATAACCAGAATTGAAATCCCCGTTATCCATTGCAAAAATAAAACCGTTTGGGAGTTCAAGCAGCTTTTTTCCTGAACCAGTACTCAAAGTTTCCTTATGTGGAGTTATGAAAAGCCCTCTTAGGGCTGAAATATCCTGTAATGTTACAATAAGTCCCGTTTCCATATGATTTTCTTCTATAACGGATGTGGAAACATTCATCGAAATTGGACTTCCACTTTTTTTGAGGAAATTGACAGGAAAATGAATCCTATCTTCAAATTTGATTCTTTCACCCTGCTCCATGATTTGAGACAGGGGATGATTGATCAGTTCATATTCCTCATAATCTAGAAGCCGAAGTGCACTTCTGTTTATCAAAGTAATATTCTGTTCTAAATCAAGTGAAAGAATAGCAATTGGTGATGTTTCAAGCAACTGGTTTAAGTGAGTAAGGTATTTTTTTGTGGTTTTTCCTTCCTCAATAATGATATCCTGCTGCCTTTTAATTCTCAAAAGGGATTTTACCCTGATTTTAAGTTCAAACATATCAACAGGTTTTGTGAGAAATTCATCGGCACCTGCTTCAATTCCCTTCTGAAGATTTTCATGTTTTTCAAGAGCAGTAACCAGAACTATTGGGATCAGCTTTGTTTTTTCAGATCTCTTGAATTGCTTGCATACTTCAAAACCATTCATTTCAGGCATCAACACGTCAAGAAGAATCAAATCTGGATCTTCGTGTACTTTTTCAAATGCATCAGTTCCACTTCTTGCAAAGATTAGATCGTAATCAAGCGACAGGTATGCTTCCATTAATTCCAGATTTGCTTTTTCATCATCTACAACAAGAATTTTAGGCCGTGTTTCTACCATACAACATCCCCGGGTAAGCTACATAATAGCTCAATAAACTCTTTCGCGAAAGTTTACTCCAATATTTTTCTGAGAAACCAGATCACATTATTATTATTATGATGTAATCATTTGAACTATAAAAGTCTTGTTATAAGCGAGAAGTGAATTTTCCGGTAACCGCTATTGTTGCAAAGAGAATTAGGGCAGTAACAGTAAAAACAAATTCAAATCCAGGGTAAACAATAAACAATCCCGCAATTACCGGTACTATCGCAAGTCCTGCATAGCTACAGGTACTGTATACTCCCATGATAATTCCCCGTTCATTACTCAAATACGACAGGATTGTGGGTAGCCCCACCATCGCAAATCCAGATCCTAGGCCAAGCAGGATAAATCCTGAAAAAGGCATCGAAATTGCAAGGAAGGTGCCTATTGCTGCAACAATCAGTCCGATACGCACAAGATCTAAATTCTTAAGAGGTAAATATGGTGATACAATAGAAGAAATCATGGTTGCAACATACGTAACTCCAATTGCAAATCCCAAATCATTTTTTGAAAGGAAATGCATACTATATTCAGGATAAAGAGCAAGGAGCACACCATTGGCACCAAGAAGTGCGAAATTTGCTATCCATATGTAAATGAAGGGCCCTCTTATCATTAAGTTAAAAGAAGAATGAACTTTATCCCGTAATTCCACTCTAATGTCCTTCTTTATGGATGCAGCCATTTGATCCCCTTTATAAAAATTCAATGCTGCGACTCCAAACGGGATTATGGATAATATTGTAAAGAAAGCAATTCCGTATTTGAAATTTATTGAAGCCAGTGTACCGGCGATAATAACTCCGCTTGCCAGACCGGCATTCAAAAGGAAATAAAATTCCCCTATATACTGCTTTCTTTTCTTGTAAGTTGCAAGAACTGCAAAAGCAGAAGGGAAAAAAGCACCGCATGCAGTACCTTCTAAAAGACGTGCAAAAATCAACAATACTATATTATCGGCAAGAAAAAGCAAAAATCCCGAAGTAACTGTTAAAACCATGGATACAAGAAGTAACTTTTTGTGGCCGAGTCTTTCAGATAAGATGCCAAAAGGGAGCATCGTAATAAGCGCACCAAAAAAATAAGCTGAAAACAGGAGGGTAGACACAAATGCCCCGGAGTTATGCTGACTGAGATCAGCAAATTCCGGCAGTACGGGAATAACGGCATCAGACAGGCCCATTATTACAAAAATTGAAAGATATATGAGTAACCTGTCGCGATCCATTTTTAACACCTGTTGAGAGCAAAAGCCTTCCTCAAAAGGTTTGGTTCATTAATAACTATTACTCTAGCATACTGAAAGTGAACTCACAGATTTTCATGGGGTAAAAACAAAAAAGCTTACGCTCAGAAGCATTCAAGGGGAAAAGAAAATGAGTAATAAAAAGTGATTATTGACGAACAATGCGATATTGACGTCTGAAAGAATTGTTCTTTAAGACAGAAACAAATCCTTTGTTATCTTTAAGGATATAGTCTCCGGCTTTTCCCTGAATTGTTCCTGAAGGGGTTGCGACACTGAAATCTGCCAGCATCTGTAATGCATGTCCAGCATGAGTGTTGGGATGCTCTGAGCTATTGATTATACTTCTTTCCATACCACAGCCTCCTAGAGCTATCATTATAATATGCATTATTGATGTATAAAGCTGACTGATCTTTTTGAACGTATATTAATTTCTTTATAGCTACAATTTTAAGTATGGAGCGTTTAATCATAAAATATGAGCATTACCCTGATTGGAATGGCCGGTGTGGGAAAAAGTACATTAGGGCGTATTATTGCTAAAAATCTGGGACTTGAGTTTATTGATGTGGATGAACTCATTAAGAAGAAAACCGGCTCTCAATTGCAGGCCTTCATTGAAACACACGGCGATGATGGGCTCATGAAAACAGAGGAGGAAGTAATATTATCCCTGAAACCCGGTGAAAACTATCTTATTTCTACCGGAGGAAGTGCAATCTATTCTGAAAAAGCAATGTCTTACCTTAAGGAGTGGTCTACAATCGTACTTCTTGAAGACTCATTTTCCCACATTTCAAGTCGCATTAGAAATCCAAACAAAAGAGGCCTTGTAGGATTAAAGGATCAAACGCTTAAAGAACTCTTTTTGGAAAGACGCGAGCTCTATCGAAAATATGCTGACATAACTGTTGATCTCAGGGGTTTTTCCAGGAAAGGTGATGCCGTTAATGGCATTCTTACCTGTCTTACAAACAAAAAAGATCTGCTGGTAAGGCACAAACCATAATATAAGCGTCAGTTTGTGAGTGCCTGGATTGGAGCAGGAATCCGCCCACCCTTTTTGACAAATTCTTCTGAACTGAAGTCATGAATGCTCATGACCGGCGCAGTTCCAAGCAAACCACCAAATTCAACACTATCTCCAACTGTTTTTCCGGGTGCAGGAATTATCCGAACTGCGGTGGTTTTATGATTTATCATCCCAATTGCCATCTCATCAGCTATAATTGCGGAAATAGTTGAAGCCGGAGTATCTCCCGGCACGGCCACCATATCCAAACCAACGGAGCAAACCGAGGTCATGGCTTCAAGCTTGGCAAGATCAAGAGAACCTCTCTCAACAGCTGCTATCATCCCGGCATCTTCGCTTACCGGAATAAAGGCACCACTCAAACCACCTACATAAGAAGATGCCATAGATCCTCCTTTCTTAACTGCATCATTTAGCAAAGCAAGTGCTGCAGTTGTCCCATGGGTTCCGCAGCTTTCAAGCCCCATTGCTTCAAGAATTGCAGCGACACTATCTCCCACTTCCGGCGTGGGGGCAAGAGAAAGATCTACAACTCCGAATTCCACTCCAAGCCTTCTTGAAGCTTCCCTGCCAGCCATTTCACCCATACGCGTAATCTTGAATGCAGTTTTCTTTATGGTTTCTGCAATTTCACCAAGATCAGGATCTTTAAGCTCCCTTACAGCTGCATTAACGACTCCAGGACCGCTTACACCCACATTTATGACACAATCCGGTTCACCGATCCCATGAAAAGCTCCTGCCATGAAAGGGTTATCTTCAGGAGCGTTGGCAAAAATTACAAGTTTGGCACATCCGATTCCACCCCTGTCGGCAGTTAGCTGTGCTGCTTCCTTGATAGTCTTGCCCATCAATGCAACAGCATCCATATTTATTCCTGCCCTGGTAGTTGCTACATTTACAGAAGAGCAGACTTTTTCCGTATTTGCCAGGGCTTCCGGAATTGCAGAGATTAATGTTTTTTCCCCCGGAGTCATGCCTTTGTGTACCAGAGCACTGAATCCCCCAAGGAAGTCGATACCTACTTCTGCTGCGGCAGAATCAAGTGTCTGGGCAATGGAAATGAAATCTTCTTTGTTGAACTTAGCTGCAATGGATGCAATAGGGGTCACAGAAACACGTTTGTTTATAATAGGAATGCCATACAAGCTTTCAACGTCCTCGGCAGTGGAAACGAGATCATGAGCATATTCTACAATTTTGTTGTGTATATTCCGATTAAACTGTGAGATTTCAGGATGGACACAATCCCGAAGGTTAATTCCCATTGTTACTGTCCTGATATCCAGATTCTCAGTTTTCACCATCTGGATTGTTTCCATGATTTCTTCAGGGTGTACAAGCATGGCAAGCCTCCGATTAGATCCTGTGCATGAACCTGAATGCATCTTCATTCTGAACCCGAATATCAACACCAAGTTCTTCGCCTGTTTTTTGCATGGCCGTCTGGAATCCTTTTAAGTCAAAGTTTTCTTCCCTGGCTTCGGCCAGCATTATCATGGTAAAAAGATCCTCCATAATTGTCTGGCTGATATCCACGATATTAACGCTGTGTTCTGCCATTATTCCGGTTACTTTTGCTACAATACCTACTTTGTCGATACCTATGACAGTAATAATGAATCGTGTGGATGCCATGAAAATTCTCCAGATTATCAGCAAATGTTATGGACAATAAAAAGGATTCTTTGTTTAAGATAGTTGTTATATGGTGGCGAATTAAATGAGTAAATCTTCAATAATAGAAGGACAGGAAGCTCCGGAATTCTGTCTTCCGGACCAGGATGGAGACCAGGTTTGCCTGAATGATTTCAATGGTAAATGGGTTGTTTTGTATTTTTATCCCAAAGACAATACGCAGGGATGCACACTTGAAGCAATGGCATTCACAGGCCTTGAAAACAAATTCAAGGAAAGGAACGCAGTAATCTTAGGAGTAAGCAAGGACAGCACTGCTTCACACCAGCGCTTCCGCGAAAAGAAAGAACTCACCATTACATTACTTTCGGATGAGAAAGTCGAAGTTAACAAACTCTATGATGTCTGGCAGCTAAAAAAGATGGCCGGAAAAGAGTACATGGGAACCGTGAGGACAACTTTCCTTATTGATCCAGATGGCAAGGTAGCAAATGTATGGAACAAAGTGAGAGCAAAGGGTCATGCAGAAGATGTTCTTGAGACTTTAATTGATGTGTCAGGTAATTAATGCCTGACTTTATACTTTTCTATACAAAATTATATTATTGTGAAGTTTCGATTTTTGTCGAGTGCAAACAATCGAAATTTATGGAGATAATGGCATTAGAAAATACTATCCCCATGAGTTTATAATCCATGAACTACAACCTTTTAATAACTAAATTTTGTTTCCCTTATATGTGGTAGAATTTAGGGAAACATGGAGGTTGAAGTATGAGCGAAATATTAGAAACTGCCAGACAGTTTTACGAAGCATGTGAAACCGGAAAGGGCTGGGAGGGTTGCAAGAAATATTGCCATCCAGATGCAGCATTCTCAGCCCAGACCGCAGTGCTTGAGGGAATAGACACAGTTGAAGGCTATACTAATTGGATGAAAGATTTGCTGACACCATTACCAGACGGCCATTATGAACTGCTCTTCTTTGCGGAGGATGAAGAACGAAACAGCGTTGCGGCATGTGCCATATTCCATGGAACACAAACAGGTCCCGGAGGTCCTGTACCACCAACCGGAAGAGCTGCTGCAGCAGATTATACCTATTTAATGAAATTTGAAGGGAATTTAATCAAACATATGACTAAAATATGGAACGATACAATTACCCTTCAACAAATCGGCTGGGCCTAAATCTTAACTGAATTGTTTACGAAGGATGTGGAGAGCTACTTCTCCTCTCCTATAATGAATTTAGAGGCTTTAGCATTCAGATGTTGGACTAAACTATAACCAAATTTGCTTGATTTTCAAGCAAATTAAATTTTTAACAACTGTTATATACCATCCAATGCACCCTTATTTTACACAAACATCTGAGGTGCAATTGTATGGCATGCTGGGAATATGAAATCAAGGAAATACGAACTGAGAACTGGGAAGAAACAAAAGAGGATCTGAATTCCATGGGTCTTGATGGCTGGGAACTGGTCAAGTTTGCCACCCCAATTGATTCCATGGGCGTAGCAAGCGCTTTTTTTAAAAGACCAGTGGATAAAGCCAACTTTTAAGATTCACTCAATTTCATTAAGGTCTTTGCAAATGCAGAATTTGCACAAGGCCATTTCTATTTCACTTTGCTTTTCTTTAGCCGGGCAGTAATATCCATTATCCCGGAAAATGATTTTCAATCCCCCAGGAAACTGCATGCCCCGAGGGTGAATTGGCTTGTTTCCAATGAAGATCAGATACAGGGCTACAGTCCGGAGAAAGTTCGTAAACATTACTTCATCATGTTTTGCGTTGGCAGCTAACTTATCAATACATGCATTGGTTTCTTTTAGTTTATCCCGATCAAGACTCACTTTTGAGTCGGAGATTTCAGCATCCTTTATCTCATGCAATGTTCGATAAAGATACTCAAATAGGTCTACTGAATAGGTTTTTTGATATTTTTCAGGCAGATGCTTAACATTGTCAATCATGTAGGCCCTTATTTTTATAATATCAAACATGCTAAAGCGAGAAGCCTGATGTTTCAACCCCTTAAGAAGAGTCTCGTTATCGGCAGCACCATAAAGCCCCTCATCCTCACTTTTGCTCATAAATATCCGGCTTTTTCGAAATATTGTTGGTGATACTCTTCAGCAGGGAAAAAATCCGATGCCGAAACAATTTCAGTCACTATTTTGGATCCATGTTTCCCGGATTGCAATAAAGTATCTCTTGATTCAATAGCCTCTTTTTCCTGTAATGCGTCATGATAGAATATGACAGATCTGTACTGACTGCCAATATCAGGTCCCTGTCGATTGGAAGTTGTCGGGTCGTGAATGCTCCAAAACACGTCCAATAATTGTTTATAACTCACTTTTTCAGGGTCAAAAACAATCCTTATAGATTCAGCATGGCCTGTTTTTCCTGTACTTACATCCTGATACGAAGGATTTTGCGTGCTTCCGCCAGTGTATCCAACTGTTGTTGAGACAACGCCTTCAACCTTACGAAATGCGGATTCTACACCCCAAAAACATCCTGCAGCAAAAGTTGCAATCTGATATTTTGATCCTGAAAGATCTGGTTCTGACATAAAAATAACCCCAATATCATATGTTGTAGCACCTTATATATTCATTTTCTTGACCATCGTCTTTATATAACATGTTCGCCTAAATACGAACTACTTGTGTTTTCTTTTTTTATTACTGGGTTCATCAGGAGAGTGTGGTAAAAATGGAAATAGATAAAAACGATCGCAAGGACGATGATAAACAAGATTCGTTCAATGGACTTGACGAATTTATTAGCTTTATCCTTGAGAAAATAAATTCCGAAATATCTGAAGATCAGCCATTTGTGTATGGATTTTCTGTAATCCAGAATGGTGGCGAAAAACCCTCAGTTTTTGGAATAAAAGTATTACCATCAGAGCCGGAAGACAAAAAGGATATGTTTGTTGACGGCCTTCACCCACTTGTAGACATTGTCGAATGCGATGACGAAGTTTATGTTACTATCGACACCCGACAAAATGAAGGAAATGTCTCCTTTGAATCGGATCCTGAAACAGTCTTTGTTGAAATTGATCTTCCGGATGAAATATATTCAGAAACAATCGAACTTCCATGTTCTGTAGAACCCTCAAGTGCAGTTTCAACATGCAATAATGGCGTTCTTGACATCCGTTACTCACGTCTTGCCGTAGAGTAACGGTTTATTTATATTTGAAGATGTGATTAATTAATAATGATTGTAATTGAATGGCATATGTAATATATGTTATACTAGTGATTATTAATTAGCTATGTTATGGAGCATATTTCTTACATTTTATTGAAAAAATATAATAATTATGTCCGCATAATAATATGACGTATACATCATAATGCATATATCCCATCACGATGTTTTCGCGAGAGATAAAAGCCTACTTAGAATTAGATATTTATAAAAATAGATAACTTTGTGTACTCATTTTGTAAAAATAATTTGCGAAGTGGTTTTTATGTGCCTATTTTTATATACACAGATATTGGCCGCAGCCCCTACACTACACATATCAAAAATTCCGCATAACACATAGGTACACATATGAATAAATTTTATTAAATTTAAAATTTTCTTAATGATATTTGACCCTAGGTTAGATGAAGACACCCGGGGATAAAGCACCAAATACAAGTATTACACATACTATGTGATCCAAAATCCAATTTTTGTGCAATATTTGCTTTTCCAGTATTTTTCTGCACTAAATGTGGGGGTGCTAGGTGACATACACCCCATTCACATAAACTATGGAATAGATATATTAAGAAAAACATAGGTTGAGTTCAAGAATATTTGAAATAGACTATAGTATGTAGGAATAGAGAACTTTCATTTTATTTTCGGATTTTGGCTTTACTCGAAAAAGTGCCGCGACTAACAGACTAAAATTTGTTGTTTTGTGAAGGTCGAGTTTACTCGGATTTTGATGAGTTGAGTGAAGTCAACTTTTGGTCAGTTTACTCACTTGGCCGAAGTCAACTAACTTATTAAAAAAAGTCACTTTCTAAAGGAAAATAGCTATTTTATTTGGCTATGCGAATATATGTATTTTTGTTCCTGAGAATGTACACTATTCATTCTAAAAAATAATATATAAAAATAAATCCATATAATTATAACATACTGATATAAATTGAATTATTTAATAACTAGTCTTGAAAGTTGTCGAGAAGCAAAATAGATTAAATGACTAATACAACACGTAATTCTTTGATAGTTGCCTTTAAACTCACTATTATTTATTATGTAATTTATTTATAGTACATTTACAAACGGAAAGCGCATAATAAAAAATATATATTATATAAAGTACTTGAGATAGTGAATAATTAATAATATACTTTAATGAAGAGGACAGCAATCAACTGACATAAGTGTTGACTTGCCAAGAATCAAACATCTATCAATATGCCAAAAACATCTGCAAAACGAGAGTATTTTTTCCGGGCATTATAAAGATATTGACGAACATATTTTTCCCCTCTTGCCCTTGAAAACATGGCCTCCACCTCCCTTGGGGAAAAAATAGTCTTTAAAGCGTTTTCGGGTATTGCTTCTAATAATTGCAATCCGGAGAGCTCATCCAGATCAGTAGGTTTTTGATCCTGATCAACAACCTTCGTAGTCCTGGACAGATCCACTTCTTTATACCAACTCCAATCAGAATCATAAATAGAAAGCAATAGTCTATTGCATGACGTACATCTGGCAGCAATTGCATTGAATGGCGTTACCTCATGAAAACTGAGAGTTTCAAGCTCATTTCCACATCTAATGCAATTACCAATGTCACCAATCTCGCAGGTTTCAGGTTTATAGCGATCATTGGCAATCCAGAGAATGTTTTCTTCAGGATTGTATTCCATATTTTCTCCTAAAGGCACCCCTAAATTTTCCTGCATTACATCATGATTACTTTACAAACATATAAATAGGTTAATGGTCAAGTAACTATTAACTACATAGCGAGGGGCAATTCTATGGACACGTCAATGACATCAATAAGATCCAAGATAAAAGCGCGCCTTAAGAAATTTGTTGAACTTGACGTTAGTGGGTTGCGTAGACACGTTTTATCTCTTATTTTGAATTTAAAGCAGTCCACAGTTGATGAACTCCACGGAGCCATCAGCAAAGAATTTGAAGTTTCACGCAGTGCAGTGGCCTCCATGGTAGGTTACATACACTCAAGACTTGGAATTCTTCGCTCCCATAAGGAATCCTACAAGACTCCAATCGTATATTCCCTTAAGGAAGAATATATCGATTTAATTCAAAATGTATTGGCATCAAAAGAGCCGGTTTCTGCCTGAGATTTTCTCATGGTTGCTGTAAAAGATGCTCCGCGTACCTCTACCACCATAGTTGTACGCTCAGATGCTGCTTCACGAATAACCCGTTCCAGAGATCCCTATTATAGCCTTATGAGGCGTATTTTTCAGGAAGATGCTACTGCTACAAGAGGTCAAAAGTTTCTTGATTTGATTGAGGAAAGACAGCACAGTGGCAACCCGCTGAAGATAAGTGAATGGCAAGTCGTAATGGACGAGCTTGACGTCGGTCGCTCCTCTTTTTATGCAATGAGGAATAAACTGTTAGGTGCCGGCCTTATCACGAATAAAAAAGGCGAGTACCACTTATCCAGCCAATTTAGCAAGGATCTCATAGATATGGCCAATTGGTGGCTCACTGCAGTCCTGAATCAGGGCTCAGAAGAAGACTAATTGGCGATAATTTTATATAGAAATTATTCAATGTAGAGTACACTTCATTGCAGCCCGGTAGTGTAGTGGTCAATCATGCAGGACTCTGGATCCCGCAACCTCGGTTCGAATCCGTGCCGGGCTACCTTTTTCTTAATTGCCATAATTTTAGTCATTGATGAATGATTAGATTGACTTCAGTTTTTGAGGCTTAAATTTCTTTATGAATAAATTGAAAAAAAGCAGATATTGTCATCTATAATTATGACTAAATTTGATTTGACATTTTATACACATAGATTATTTTAAATTATATTCATTATAATGAATACATAATGAAACTACATATTATGTTTCTAAAAATAAGTGAAAGTATTTGAGTTTGTAAAGCCCATAGAAAAGATCCATGTGCAAAGTGAGGCAAAGTTTAAACTTCGCCTTTACTCTTTGGGAGTTAGATAGTAAATTAAAGGAATCCAAATAATAAGCGTTCCGATAACAATTACGAAAAAATTTAGTTCAGGACTTGCAACGTATTCATCTATACTTGGATTTATCTTCAAATATTCATACAACCAATAAGAGCAATAAAACATAATAGTTACAAGAGCTCCCGCCATCAAAATGAGACCATTATTTTTCTTTTTGTCCATAAATTGCACCTGTTACGAAATCAATTTCCACCATAAATGTAAATAGATAAATTCATTTTCCTTGGCATATAGAAATTAAATGTCGGAAGAATATACATAGATTTCCCGAATGAACTATTATGCTAAAGAAATTTTCTCTTGCTAAAAATAACAAAAACATTATTAATGGCATGATTTCATAATATATTTGAGATTAATCGAACTAAGTTCTGTGAACGTGGTTAAAATGGTGGTGGGGAACCCTAAAGAAAAAGGAATATTTCCGGATATAAAGTCACTATCCTTTCTTTCTTCATTTAGTAAAAGTGCATTTGTACAGAATAACCTGACTTCGGGGAAAGATAATGAAGAAAACATAATTTGTGCTGTTAATTCATTTTATACCCTAGTAAACAAATTTTTAGAACATAATGGCGAAATTGATGCTTTTTTACCAGATCTTGCCTCTGGAATAATAGCTGTTTTTCCGGAAAGCCACAGTATTGTTGCAAAAATAGAATATGAAGACAGCGAATATCTTTCCGGCGATACCACCAATTTACTATTGTTTTTTGATTATAGCGTGTTTTTCCAAAGTGGCGAAAAACTATATGTCCAGCTTTTCAGCAAAAAGCCTGATCTACCAACTTCTTTTAATGTAAATTTGTTGGAATCGTTCTTAAATCATCTGGAAGATTTAAACCCACCCAAAAGGAATCAGATGGATTACCATTTGCATATACAGGATGCAATGAAAATTGGAAACTTCTGCTGGTGGGAACTCAAACTCCCGGAATGGGAAATTTGTTGCGATGAATCCCTGGAAAGGTTGTTGGGAATAAAAGATGAAATTCGCTTTTCAACCAACCCAATGCCTTACGAGCTCTACATAAATCAGATTCATCCAGATGACAGGGAATTTCTTACAACGGCCATTGAAAACTGTATTAAAAAAGAGTAGGACGTATTCCAACTCGACTATAGGATAACATTAGAAAATGGTGAAATAAAATGGCATTCCATCAAAGGAAAAGTTGTTGAGTTCGATAACAACGGTTCCTTATCCAAAATTAAAGGAGTAGTAGAAGACATAACAAAAAGAAAAGAATCTGAACAACTCCTTTCTGAAACATTAATCAGAGAACATGCAGCAAATAAAGCGAAGAGTGAGTTTATTGCTGAAATGAGCCATGAGCTTCGCACGCCTCTGAATTCAGTAATCGGTTTTTCCCAGATACTTGATGATGAAAAGTTTGGTTCTCTTAATGATCAGCAACATAAGTATATTAAAAATATTTCAAGAAGTGGAAAACACCTTCTTGCCCTGGT
Source organism: Methanohalophilus levihalophilus (assembly GCF_017874375.1). NCBI lineage: Archaea > Methanobacteriati > Methanobacteriota > Methanomicrobia > Methanosarcinales > Methanosarcinaceae > Methanohalophilus > Methanohalophilus levihalophilus. The sequence continues at coordinate 467,179 of NZ_JAGGLK010000001.1, read as the reverse complement.
CAATGATCTCCTGGATATTTCCAAAATAAGTGCTGGTAAGCTTAAACTTGACCTGATTCCTGTCAATATTAACGATGTTTTCTCAGAGGCCAACCAACTGATTTATCCTCTTGCAACTGAGAAAAAACTTGATGTCAAGATCAACTTCGATAATTCCCTGCCATTTGTTCTAGCAGATAAGAAAAAACTCAGACAGGTGTTATACAACCTCCTTAGCAATGCAGTAAAATTCACAAATACTGGAGGATATATTGAAATAAGAGCAAGAGCCCTGAATAGTCTCCTCCGGATATCAGTTTCAGATAATGGCATAGGAATCCCCGAAGAAGAACAAAAAAGGATTTTTGAGCCCTTTGAGCAGGCAGGAGTGCCTTCTTCCACCAAAGCGGAAGGAACGGGATTAGGCCTTACCCTTGTTAAAAATCTGATAGAAATGCATGGAGGAAACATATCTGTACAAAGTGAGCCTGGCAGAGGCAGCACATTTAGCTTTACAATTCCAATTTCCAAATAAGGAATAGGGTTTGCTTGATTGCTGAAAGGGCAGATTTTTTCATCCCACTCCCACTTTTCAAAATGGAAGGGCTTAAGTATTTATTGTTTTATGTTCGTTAACCGTTGATATCTGGAAGCGTATTCCCGGAAATTCACATTATTTGATCAGACTATCAATTATCTGGAGGCTTACATGCTAGAAGTGAAAGATCTGACTGTTGAAGTAGGAGGCAGAATACTTCTCAACGGTTTAAATCTAAAAGTCGAGAAAGGATACACCAATGTTCTTTTTGGCCCGAATGGAGCGGGCAAATCTGCATTTCTCAGAACCCTGATGGGATTTAGTGGCTACAACATAATAAAGGGTCAGATTTTGTTCAATGGTGAAGATATTACACATCTTTCAGTTGATGAGAGAGCTAAACGCGGACTTGGAATAATGACCCAGAGACCACCGAATATGACTGGAGTCAAGCTCAAGGATCTCGTGAAAGTGGTAGCAAAAGAGAAAATAAACGTCGAGGAAACCGCAGAATCCCTGGATATGCTCAGGTTTATGGAAAGGGATGTCAATGTCGGATTTTCCGGTGGAGAGATTAAGCGTTCCGAATTGCTCCAGCTGGCTGCACAAAAACCATGTTTTTTCCTGCTTGATGAGCCGGAATCGGGCGTCGATCTCATGAGCATCGAGATTGTTGGTAAGACCATCAATGAGCTGATACATGGGGATTGTAGATGTGCCGGGGACCGAATTGAACACGGAAACTCCGCATTAATAATCACACATACCGGTCAAATTATGGATTATATTGAAGCAGACCACGCATATATACTCTGCAACGGTACAATAATGTGTTCAGGAAACCCAAGGGAATTGCTCCACGACATTAAAGAAACAGGTTATGAAGGGTGTATCAAATGCAAGCTGAAGAATCTCTAAGGAAAAGAGCGGAAGCAGCCCTCCGCAAGGACGCTGCATTTGGGGAAAACTTTGAACTTGATGAGTACGAGATAGCTCCGTCAAATCTGGATTATGTTGAAGACCTAAAAGATCTGGATGAACAGACACAAAGAACTTTGCTTAATGCGGGAGTTGTCCCAAGCGGAGAGGGTCGTATCGGCAGTCTGGTCATGGTTGATAATACCATTACCCACAATTCCGTTACTGATGAAAATATTGAATTGATGCCACTTCATTTTGCCCAGCAAAAACATGAATGGCTCAAAGACTACCTATGGAATCTTGTGCAGGTGGATGCGGATAAATATACTGCACTGAGTTATCTCGAAAATGCCAACGGATACTTCATCCGGGCGCCAAAGGGAATCCATACGCAAATGCCAATCCAAACCTGTCTTATGATGGGCTCACATGACGTTTCCCAGACAGTACATAATGTTGTAATTGTCGAAGAAAATGCCCGTTTGGATGTTATCACCGGATGCACGACCGGTGCTGATGTTGAGAAAGGTCTTCACCTTGGCATATCCGAAATGTATGTCAAAAAGGGCGGAACCCTGAATTTTACTATGATTCATAACTGGGCAGAGCAAATTGGTGTCAGGCCACGCACTGTTATCCATCTTGAGGAAGGCGCCACTTTCATAAACAACTATGTGTCACTCAAAGCTGTCAAATCAATCCAGAGCTACCCTACAGCACGTCTTACCGGAGAAGGAGCTTTTGCACGCTTTAACACAATAGCAGTGGCACATCCAGGATCTGAACTGGACCTTGGGAGCCGTGTGATTTTTGACGCTCCAAATACGAAGGCTGAGCTGATTTCAAGGACAATAACCACAGGTGGCATAATAACTGCAAGAGGTGAAATGATTGGGAATGCCCCACAATCCAAAGGTCATCTTGAATGCCATGGGCTTGTCCTGAGTAATGAAGGCACACAACGTGCAATTCCAATTCTTGAAGCAAATGTGGATGACATCGAATTATCCCACGAGGCAGCAGTAGGACGTATTGCCCGAGAACAGGTGGAATACCTCATGGCACGTGGCCTTACCGAAGAAGAAGCGGTCGGAATGATAGTGCGTGGATTCCTTGATGTGGGAATCAGTGGTATTCCTGATGAGCTTCAGAGAGACATAGATAACACAATTGCCCAGATTGGGAAAAATGCAATGTGATGCCTGATTGCATCACATTATCCTTTTTAGTCACTTTCTTTTTTTGCTTCTTCAATAAGCTGGTTGAGATTAATTGGAATAGGATTTTCCTTTAGAAGCTTTGCGAAAAATGCTGTGTTGTGCACCATATATCTCACAGTCTTGTTTGTGTAGAGATGGCGTTCACCACCTGCTTCGAGATAGCTGGGACCGGGGCCGGCAGGACCAACCCAGTATGAATCTACGTTCGGAGGTATTGTGCACCCTAAATGAGTGAGATTAAAAAGTGTATGAGCTGCCACGTTATGTGCACCATCTTCATTGCCTGTAACCAATACACCGCCTACCTTCCCATAAAGTGGGAATTGACCGGTTTCAGGATTACTCTCTTCGTATGTGCCGTCAAGCCTTTCTATTACAAGTTGAGCAACAGCAGATCTTACTCCAAACCATATTGGAGAAGCAATAATTAGAATATCACAGGTTTTTATCTTTTCCAGAATAACAGGCCACTCGTCATCAGGACCTTCATTGGAGGAAACGCCGAACATTACATTATGATCAACAACACGGACGATTTCACTTTCAATGTCCAATTCCCCGTAAAGGGATACAGCTTTGTCAATCAATGCTCTTGTGTTCGATACTTGAGGCGAGCGTTTCAGTGTGCAGTTGAGAAAAAGAACTTTAAGTGGCATATATGAAGGTTCTATTTACTGGCTTATAATAATTTCCGGGTGAAATATTTTGATTTCTGAAAAGCCAGGCTCAGCTCCTTAAATTGCCATTAAAAAAATAAAGTGGATAGATTACTGGAATATTAGACTACTGCCAGCATCCTGTCAAGAGCCAATTTTGCTTTTGTCCTGAGATCCTCAGGTACTGTGACCACATGTTTCATCTCTTCCATTGATTCAAGAAGAATAGAAGGTGTGATCATTTTCATGTTGACACAAACAGCAAATGGAGAGGCAATGTAGAACATCTTATCCGGGTTCTGTGCTTCAAGCCCACAGAGCATTCCGTTTTCTGTCCCTATGATAAATTCAAGTGAAGAAGATTCACTTACATGTTTCAGGATACCTGATGTGCTAAGAGCTGCATCTGCAAGGTCAATGACTTCTGCACGACATTCCGGATGAACCAGAACTTCGGCATCAGGGTGTTCGTGTTTTGCAAGAAGGATATCTTCTGCGACCATTTGATGGTGAACCGGACAGTGTCCTTCCCATGTAATTATTTTCTTATCTGTAAACCTGGAGACATAGTTGCCGAGGTTCATATCAGGAACAAAAAGGATTTCGTCAGCATCAAGTGAATTAACCACTTCAACTGCATTTGATGAAGTGCAGCAAATATCACTTTCCGCTTTGACAGCCGCGGAGGAATTTACATAGCAAACGACAGCAGCATCCGGATGTTTGGCTTTAGCTTCCCTTAAAGCAGGAGCTTCAGCCATTGCTGACATCGGACAGTGTGCTTCCTTTACAGGAAGGAGGACGGTTTTATCAGGCGAAAGGATTGCAGCGCTTTCTGCCATAAAATCAACGCCACAGAAGACTATTACATCTGCATCCTGTTTAACAGCCTGCTGGCTTAATCCCAGTGAATCGCCTACAAAATCAGCCATTTGCTGGATCTCACATCGCTGGTAATTATGTGCAAGTATAACGGCATTTAACTCTTCTTTGAGGTCCTGAATCTGTTCAGCTATCGGTTGCATGGTCTCACTAGAAATATATAAATTGAAATATAAATATCGTTTTTTAATGTCCCTAAAGGTTGCTATTGTATGGCTAACATATATTAAAGTAATGGAAGATAATAGGTAGTGGTGTTTTATTATGGAGAAAATTGAGTTGAAAGTTAAAGGTATGTCCTGCGGACATTGCAAAATGGCTGTTGAGAATGCCTTAAAGGAACTCGAGGGTGTGGAATCTGCATCAGTTAATCTTGAAGAAGGTAAAGCAGATGTGGAATACGATCCTTCCAAAACGTCTGTTGATTCCATGAAAAAGGCAGTTATTGATGCTGGTTATGAAGCATAAAAACTGTGGATTGATATGGAAACTGTAATTCTCCACATATCGGGGATGAGCTGTAAACATTGCAGTGATCGCATTCAGAAAGCGCTTAGTTCCCTGAAAGGAGTTAAGAAAGCAGACGTAAGTCTGGAGAAAAATACTGCTGAAGTGGAATTTGCCTCGACTCTCGTATCAGTTGAAATGCTCGAACAGGCTGTTCAAAATGCCGGCTACTCTGTGGAAGATAAGGAGATAGCTATAGCTACTGAAACAGAGAATCAGCCTCCAAAAAGTGAGAGTAATAATCAGCCTGAAGCAAAAAAAGAGATTTCGTTTGATATATCTGGAATGACGTGTTCTGCCTGCGTCCAGAGGATAGAAAAGGGGCTCCTGAAAATGGAAGGTGTGAAAGGAGCTGCAGTTAATTTTGCATCAGAAAAAGCTTCAGTTAATTTTGATGAAAGCCAGACAAGTTTGCAGGAAATGAGAAAAACGGTCGAGAAGCTGGGTTATGGAGTTCGCCACGATACGGTTACATTTAACATAGAAGGAATGACTTGCAGCTCCTGTGCAAACAATATCGAAAGAGCCCTTCTAAAGCAAGAGGGCGTAATAGAAGCAACTGTCAATTTTTCTATTGGTAAAGCAGAAGCCACATATGATGGATCAATCGTAAAACCGGCAGATCTTATCCGTGCAATCGAGAACATAGGCTACAAAGCTACTATTGCGTCTGATGTTGTAATAGAGGATTCGGAAAAAGATCTTCGTGAAAAAGAAATTCGGAGTCAGCGAATTAATCTGATTACAGCACTTATTCTTACATTTCCCCTAATGCTCGGAGCCATGCAAAACATGCTCCGTATTGATTTTCTTGTCCCTGATATTTTTGCTAATGATATTGTACAGTTTTCACTGGCAACCCTTGCCCTTGCTTTCCCGGGAAGACAGTTTTTCACGGGAGCTTTCAAGGGACTGCGCCACGGATCTGCTGATATGAATCTGCTGGTAGCTGCAGGCACAGGTGCTGCATATATTGCAAGTACGGCAGCAACATTATTTGATCTCGGTGCCGGCTATGAGCAGAAATACTTCGATTCTGCTGCAATGCTTATTACCTTCATTCTTTTCGGACGCTACCTTGAAGCAAAAAGCAGAGGAAAAACATCGGACGCCATTCGTAAACTTATGGGCCTTCAGGCAAAAACCGCACGTATTATTGTGGATGGTGAAGCAAAAGAAGTTCCGGTGGAAGAAGTGCAGGCTGGTGATATCGTGGAAATCCGCCCAGGCGAGAAAATTCCGGTTGATGGCGTCATAGTGGAAGGAAGTTCTGCTGTTGATGAATCCATGATTACCGGTGAGAGCATTCCGGTTGAGAAAGTAATTGATGATGTAGTCATAGGAGCCACACTTAACAAAACCGGTTCATTTCAATTCAGAGCTACAAAAGTGGGAGCTGAAACTGCCCTCTCACAAATCATAAAGCTTGTTGAGAGAGCCCAGACCAGCAAGGCACCGATCCAGAGACTGGCTGATGTGGTAGCTGGTCACTTCATATTGGTTGTAATGTCCCTTGCCCTTGTGTCTTTCTTCTTCTGGTATTTTATTGGCTACTGGAGATTTGACGTATCCACACTTACAGGCGTGAGCAGTCCTTTCCTCTTTGCACTGCTCACGGCAATCACAGTGCTTGTGATTTCATGCCCTTGTGCCCTTGGACTTGCAACTCCGGTGGCCATCATAGTAGGAACAGGGATGGGAGCAGAACGTGGAATCCTGATTAAAAGCGGGGAAAGCCTCGAGGATACACCAAAAGTTGATACTATTGTCTTTGATAAGACTGGTACCCTGACTACAGGAAAACCAAAATTGACAGATGTTAAGCCTTTTTCAGGAATAGAGCGAAGAGAGCTTCTGGAAGCAGCGGCTTCTGTGGAAAACCTTTCCGAACATCCATTGGCAGAAGCTATTGTTAATGGTGCAAAAGAAGAAAAAGTGAGTTTTGAAAAGGTTGAAAATTTCATGGCGTATTCCGGGAGAGGCGTTGGTGGAACATGGAAAGGCAAAGAAGTGCTTATCGGAACACGTCGTTTCATGGATGAGAAATCAATTGGAATAACCGAGGTGGAATCTTCCATTGATGCCCTTGAAAATGAAGGTAAGACTGTAATGATACTTGCTATTGAAAACGAGATTAAGGGAATCCTGGCAGTTGCAGATACCCTTAAGGAAGAAGTACCTGAAGCAGTCCGATCTCTTACCGGGATGGGAATTGAAACAGTGATGCTTACCGGAGACAACAGTAAGACGGCTAATGCCATTGCGAAAATGGGTGGTATTAAAAGAGTGCTTGCGGAAGTCCTGCCCGCCGACAAGGCTGCCGAAATCAAACGCCTTCAGGAAGAAGGAAAAAAGGTTGCAATGGTCGGAGATGGTATCAATGATGCTCCTGCACTCGCACAGGCGGACGTGGGAATTGCAATGGGTGCCGGAGTAGATGTCGCAGTTGAATCTGCGGATATCGTACTCATTAAGAATGACGTTAATGATATTTTAAACGCTCTTTCCCTGAGTAAGTTGACGATGAGGAAAATCAAGCAGAATCTCTTCTGGGCTTTTGGATATAACACAATCGGCATTCCAATTGCTGCGGGAATCCTTTTCCCGTTTGTCGAAAGGGTATTGATAAGCCCTGCAATCGCCGCTGCTTTTATGGCAATGAGCTCCGTGTCAGTAATGACAAATTCCCTGCTGATGAAAAGAAATAAACTCAGGGGGCGTTGAAGACATGGTAACACAAATAAATACAAACCGGGCTCCAATGTTGAGCTTTATCTCTGCGATACTCCTTAGCCTGCTCTTTGTCGTATTGACATTGGTTTACAGGAATCCGGCTAGAAGCTATTCTGAAGTTGACATTGCTGCAGGGGCTATCTTTATCCTGATCTTAAGCCTTATGATTTTCCTGCTTCTCTGGCCGATGATTCTTGAAAAATGGTTCTCCGGCAAATCTAAATAAGCGTTCGTTATCATATCAAATTAGAAAAGTGAGTTCAGGATAACCACGCATGAATTTTCTTTGGGTTTAAGGAAAACTGGATTGCTTACGAAAATAGATACAAATTCTATAGAGCCATGAATTCTGCTGCAGTTAAAATACGTAACATTTTGGTTTCAATAGCCGTGTTCTTAGTAATAGGAACGGCTGTTACCGAAGTATTTTCAGATATTATATTTTTCTCATTATTTCTGGGAATACCCGCAGGAGCAATTGCCGGAATGGCGACTTTTGCTTATCTGAGACACAGGGAAAAAGCCTAATCTAGCTTAGTAGAACCAATTTTAAATACATTATATTACAAAGATAATGCAAAAGTCAGGTTTGTATATGAAAAACGGGATTCTTGTTCTTGGATTGTGTATTTTACTTTTTTTGAGCCTAATTCCAGTGCAAGCTCTACAGTCAGACAATGCTGAAATTGCGGATGATTCAGACTTGATTTTGCTTAAGAATGCTCATATTAATACAGAGAATCAAATTCCAGCAAGACTTGCTCAAACTGCAGCCATTGAATCAAATTCCAACGATCCTATATTGAAAAGTGATTATTACCTTGTCCAGTTTGAAGGGCATGTAAGATCGGAATATAAACAAGCAATTGAAGCTGAAGATGCAACCCTGCATGGGTATATACCAAACAATGCATATCTTGTAAGAATTCCTGAGTCTAACTATGAAACAATCGTCAATTTACCTTTTGTGAAATGGATAGGACCATACTTACCATTGTACAAAATTTCCCCAAATCTCCAATCACGTGCAGGAATCGTTGAAATTAATGTTGTATTATTTGACTCCGTGAATAATTCAAACATGACCATGGAAATTGAAATGTTTGGAGGACAAGTAAATGCCCAAGAAGGAAAATACATACGTGCAACAATTGATTCTTCAAAAGTTTATGATATTGCAACTATTGAAGAAGTAAAATGGATCGGAGAATACCAAACACCTGTTCTTTTAAACAACAATGCCACAATCATAATGAATGTTAATGTGGACAATGTTCGTAGCACCCATGGATTGAGTGGAAGTGGACAAATAATAGGAATTGCAGATACTGGTATTGATATTGGGGAGGACAACTCATCAATGCATTATGATCTTCAGGGACGCATTGACAAGATATTCCCATTTTTTGATTCTGACGCTTCGGATCCGGACGGCCACGGGACACATGTTGCAGGTTCTGCCATTGGAAATGGAACTAATTCCAGTGGTGTCTATGCAGGTGCAGCACCTAATGCGAGTCTGGTTTTCCAGGCATTATACACAACTTATAACAATACATCCGGTCTTTTTCTTCCCCTCGACCTTTCTGTTATTTTTGAACAGGCATACTCATCTAATGTAACAGTTCACAGCAACAGCTGGGGAACCAACAATTCAAGCTCCTATGGATCTTATGATATTGATTCCCAAAGTGTGGATAGCTTCATGTGGAATAATCCAGATATGTTGATCTTATTTGCTGCAGGAAACGATGGACCAACAAGTGATACGATTGGATTACCAGCAACAGCGAAGAATTGTCTTACAATAGGAGCTTCAGAAAATTTACATTCTTTTGGAGGAACAAAATCAGATAACGCTTCTGAAATTGCATCCTTTAGTAGCCGTGGTCCAACCGATGATGGAAGAATTAAACCCGATTTAGTTGCACCAGGAACTTATGTTGTATCGACAAATTCACATGTTGTAAACTCGTCTTTTGACTATGTCATTATGAGTGGTACAAGTATGGCAACACCACTAACTGCCGGTACTGTAGCACTTGTAAGACAATACTATGTGGAAAACGAGTCAATAATCCCAACTGCAGCCCTTCTTAAAGCAACATTGATTAATGGAGCAGCAGATCTTGGACATTCATCATTTGATCAGGGTTGGGGAAGAGTAGACTTAAATAATTCCTTGTTTCCATCTTCACCATCAGGATTCCTCTATTATGATAATATAACTTTAAATACCACGGAAAAATGGCAAATTCAGCAAAGTTTTAGCAATAGTACTGCGCTTAAAATTTCACTTGTATGGACAGATTATCCCGCGGAACCGGCTGCTTCAAAAACTCTAATTAATGATCTTGATCTCATTCTGGAAAGTCCAAATGGTACTTTATACTATGCAAATGGAAGTGAACCAGATACAATTAACAACGTCGAGCAGATTTATCTGGAAAGTTTTGAAGCTGGAATATTTAATATTTCCGTCAACGGTACCAATGTCCCAGAGGATCCACAACCCTTCGCGCTTGTTCTTTCTGGAACCTTTGACATCGAGCCACCTTCTTCAATTCAAATTACCGGAAATACAACCGGATTTTCATCGATAAACTGGACATGGACAAACCCGGTAGATTCAGATTTCAATTACACAATGATTTACCTTAATGGAACATTTAAAGCCAATGTCAGTAATCCCACTTCATTCTACAATGCCACTGGCCTCAATCTCTCAACTACCTATCAAATCGAAACAAGAACTGTCGACACTTCAGGTAATATAAATGCAACGTGGGAAAATGATACTGCAACCACTCTCAAAGATTCTACAGAACCAACCATTCATTCTGTTAACCTTAACAATTCCACTCCAAACAGTGGAGAAAACATCCTCATTAGTGTCAATGTAACTGATGACCATATTGTTAATGCAGTTACTGCAAATAATCAGAGTTTGACTTCTCAGGGAAACAACCTCTGGAACGGAACGCTTACAGCACTTGTTGGAAACCAGAATATCAATGTTTCAGCAATTGATTTCACAGGAAATATTGCATGGAACAATTCAACTTCATACTTGGGTTATCAGCTCCCTGAAGCCAATTTCACTTCCAATGTGACATCCGGAAACAAGCCTCTTACAGTGCAATTCAATGATACTTCAACCAATTTCACAACTCTTTCATGGGACTTTGACGGCAATGGCACAGAGGACTCTAATGCAAGCGAGCCGGTCTGGACATTTACTGAAGCCGGAAACCATAGCGTAAATCTTACTGCCACCAATGAAAACGGCTCTGATACATACACAGGTTATATCGTTGTCACAACACCATCCACTCCATCACGCAGCAGTAGCAGCAGTGGAGGCGGCGGCGGAGGAGGAGCAGGAAACACAGGAGAAGATCTTGAAAATATTCTCTTCAAGGATTTCGCAATCCAATACCTTGAGAAAGGCACACCTGCAACCTATGAGTTTACTGAGGAAGGCAACACAGTCAGATCCATCAGTTTAACTGCAAACAAGAATTCCGGCCAGATAAAGATCATAATTGAAGTCCTGCAAGGCACATCCACAATTGCGAGTGAGAAGCCAGAAGGGAATGTGTACAGTAACCTGAACATCTGGGCTGGAAACGCAGCATTCAAAGAAAGTATTGAGAATGCAGTAATCACTTTTGAAGTATCAAAGGATTGGCTCGTGAGCAATGGGATTCCTGCTGAAGATGTTACAATGATGATGTATACTGATGATGGATGGATACCATTGGATTCAGTATCGATTGTCTCGGAAACCGAAGAATATGTAACCTACGAAGCTGAAACCCAAAAACTAGCATCCCCTTTTGCAATTACATCCGGCACAATTCCAGAAGATTCAGTAGATCAGTTTTCTGAAAGCATGTCTGAAGAAAGCAGTGGTGAAATTCAATCAAATGAAACTCCGGAAGAGGGTACAGGGAATAATGCCCTCAGTACAATTGGAATATTACCATGCGCATTGCTCCTTGCAGGTGCTTATGCTATCCTGAGAAGAAAGCAGTAAACAAAAAAGAGATTAAGAGGGCTGGTTAGTAATCCGGCCCTTCTCCTGAAAAAATCATTTTCTCAATGCGTTTACGATCGGAGATATCGTAAAAGAGAATCAGTATTCCAAGAAGACTACCGGCTTCACTCCTGATAGGTGAACCGATAATATCCACAGGTACACGAGTCTTGTTTTTGGTAATTAACATGGTTTTGTTACCAAGCCCATAAAACATTCCTTCCCTCAAAACCTTTTTCACAGGATTTTCGGCTTCTTCACCGGATTCATCACTTTCAACTGCAAAAACACTGGTGAGTGGCTTTCCCATGGCTTCCTCGTGATTCCATCCGGTCAGAGCTTCGGCAAAAGGATTCATGAGCTTTATATTGCCTTCCTCATCTGTAGCAATAACAGCATCTGCAATGCTGTTCAGAACAGCAGTCAGCCATTTCTGGCTTGCCTTGAGTTTTTGCTCCATCTGGTGTTTGTAGAGAGCAATTTCGATATTGGTTCGAAGTTCAGTTTCCTCAAAGGGCTTAAGAATATAACCAAAAGGCTCTGTTAATTTTGCCCTTCTCATGATATTCTCATCAGCATAGGCAGTGATATACACAACTGGAATATCGTAATTCACAAGAATATGGCGTGCGGCCTCAACGCCATCCATGCCATCCTTAAGCATGATATCCATTAAAACGAGGTCCGGGAGATTTGCTTCATCAGCCTTCAGTATTCCAAGTGCCTCATTCCCGCTATAAGAAGGAATTATATCGTAATCGTTTGAGAGATAAGCCATTAAAAGTTCTACATTGTCAGGCTCATCATCTACAACTAAAATCTTAATCCTTTTGTTCTCTGTCATACTGACACCCGAACTACAAAAATCCATTCCCTTTACACAGTAATTATAACCTGTAGTGGTTGCTACAGTTTATACTATTGTTGTTCTGGCTGATATATAATGCTTACTGCGATAATGATATCAGCCCACCACATTCAATTCGCTTGCCCAGATTGGAGGAAGAACAATTCCACCAACCTTTTTAGCATCTTTTCCTGCTCCCTGTACATTTGACAATAACTCAAAAATGTTCCCGGAAACCATTAATGATTTTATCGGAGAACCAATTTCACCATTTTCAATTACAAAAGCATTCCTTGCTTCAACAGAGAAATCACCGGAAATATGGTTGGCAGTATGTGCTCCAATAACAGTATTGATAATTACACCGCTATCGATTTCAGGAATTATGTCTGAAGATGGGTAATCAAGCACAAGATTTGTGGTTCCAACTCTCGGAAGGGAAGCATAGGAATTTCTCACACCGTTTCCAGTACTTTCAACTCCTGCCTTTCCGGCAGTGTATGAATCATAGAGGTAAGATTCCAGAACCCCGTTTCCAACTACAGTCGTTTTCTGCGAAGGAACCCCTTCATCATCCGAAAGTGAAGAACCAAGACCTCCTTCAAGGGTTCCATCGTCATAAATTGAAAGTGAATCGGAAGCAATATTTTCCCCAATCCTGTCAACCAGACTGGAGCGCCCTTTCTGTACATTATCAGCATCAATAGATGGTACAAATGCATTTTCTATTAAATCTGCCAGAGCAAATGGGTGGAAGACTACATCCTTCTTGCCACCTTCAACCTCTATTCCATTAATAGATTCAGAAGCAAGAGTTGCAGCCCTTTTCCCAAGCCCATAGAAATCAATATCGAGGTTTCTTGAAACCTCAAAATCATAGGCTGTGGAAATTGCATCTCCTGTAGTAATGACATCGACAAAACCGGTAACTGCAGTTGATTTTTCCTCAACTTCAACTCCATTGCTATTCATTATTAAATGAAAACCTGTGCTTCTTGAAAATGAACCTGAGGTTGCCAGTATTCCATCAACAGAAGAAACACCTTCCACCATTTCCCTGGTTTTCAGGACACAATCCCCAAGTGATAAATCAGCAACATCAGAATTGAAAAGACCTGAAACTTCACTATAGTGACTGCTTACCGGGAGATTCTTCCAGTCAGGATCATCCGGCATTACTTTGGCTGATGCTACTGCATCATGTACTGTTGTTTCAATATCCCCGAAAACATTGGTACTGGCAAATCCCACGGCACCATTCACAACACATCGTACCCCGATGCCAAAGCTATGCTTGTCATGAGCACTTTCAATGGAATTCTTGCGGATATCCGAACTGGTGGATTTCCCGGAAGAAATATAAATTTCAGCTTCATTAGCCCCAAACTTTTCAGCTGCTTTAAGGGCTTTCCCGGCAATATCGTAATAATCCAAATTATGCACCTCCAACAAGTGCATTTGATACTAAAAGATGAGGAGAACCATCTGAAACCGGAATTAATTGGCCAGATTTACCACATCTTCCCGAATTCATTTTCAGATCCCGCGCAACCATGGAAACATTGTTTAGGATTTCAAGGGTCTTTCCTGACAATGAAACATCCCGGAGTAATTCACCTATTTCCCCGTTTTCAACGATGTATCCCTTTTCAGCATTAAACTGGAAAACCCCTTCACCAGTGTTAACCTGCCCACCGCGGGAACCAGCAAGATAAACTCCGTTCCCGATTTCAGCAAGCATTTCATCCAGATTTGAGTCACCGTTATCGATGTACGTGTTACTCATCCTTACAACAGGAGAAGAGCTGCCCTGAGCACGGCAGTTTCCTGGATTTCCTCCCAGCTTGGATGCTGTTTCACGTGAATGTAAGTATGATTTCAAAACCCCTTCTTCCACAATAGTGGTTTTGTGGGATTGAACACCTTCCGCATCAAATGGATAATATCCAAATTCGTGCAGAGTCGGATCATCAATTATCGTAATCTTATCGGAACCAATTTTTTCCCCGATTTTACCTTCAAGTATTGAGCTCCCTTCAAGTACAAGATCGGCTTCGGATGCATGGCCTACAGCTTCATGCGCAAAGACACCTGCAAGTTCAGGATCAAGAATTACAGGAAAACGTCCTCCTTTGGCCGGGCTTGCATCAAGTAATTCCACAGCAGTTTTTCCGGCATGTTCCGCCATCTCAAGTGGCATGTCACCTTTGAAAAGCTCAAAACCGCCAACTCCGAATTTGCTTTCCCTGCCTGCCTGGAACAATCCTTCCCTCGAGGCAACGGCAGTTATTGCAAATCCCACTTTAGTCATACTATATTCACAGTCAAGCCCCTCAGAGCTTGTATAGTGAACATCAACCGTACTTTCAGAGTAGATGGCTGAGGTGCTGTTGACACCTTCACAGCGAGCACGGGAATCGAGCTCCTTGAGGAAATCAACCTTTTCTTCGACCGGTATGTCACGTGGATCAATCTTCACAGCTGGAAGATTCGTCTTTTCCGGTTCTTCTATTGGAACAAGAGAAAATGGTTCATTATTTGATTCGGCACTGATATCTTTTGCAAGCTCAGAAGCCGTTTTTATTGCTTTCTCAGTATCGCAGGTTCCTTCCATCCTGGTATAACCCCAGCAACCGTTGGAAAGCGCACGAACACTGCAACCATTCCCGTGATTACTGGATATTTCCTCAACTTTACCGTTATCGAGGACAATTGCCATGGAACTGCCCTCAATAAGACGTACATCAAAAAAATCAGGTTTCATGTTTGTTGCATTCCTGAACTGGAACTATTCGGATTGCTGATAGCATCACTTATATCCGGAATCTCAAGCTTCATATCAGTAAATTCCCGAAGCTTTTGCAGGATACTGTCCTTTTTGCTGCCAACGAGGCTGTGTTCGATTACTTCAGTAATTGTTGTTACAGGAATAATCTCAACCTTGTCTTTATAGATATCCTCTATAAGAACATCGTCTGCGTTGGATTTTGGAATTATTATTTTCTTAATTCCAGCCTGTGCTGCAGCTTCTATCTTATATGTAACTCCGCCTATAGGAAGCACATCCCCTCTAACAGAAAGTGAACCAGTCATGGCTACACTTTGATCGATTGGAATATTTTCCAGTGCGGAAATCACAGCTGTTGCAATGGATATTGAAGCACTGTCACCTTCAACTCCCTCATAAGTACCAACAAACTGTATGTGGATATCCTGCTTAATTACGTCCTTACCGGTTACTTTCTTGAGAACTGCAGATACATTGAGCACAGCTTCCTTGGCAATATCCTTCAGCATACCGGTTGCAATGACTCTCCCCTCAGCCTGCGACTGGGGAGGAGTGACTTCTGCCATAATAGGCAATACAATACCGGAATCACTTCCCATAACTGCCAGACCATTGACTTTGCCCACAGCTGCTCCCATCTTGGAGAATAACTGGTAGTCCTTACGTCTTTCAAGATAGTTGTCTGCAAGCTGTTGTTCAATGGAACGTGCCATTTTCTTTGCGGCAAGCACATGATGGGCCGTGGTAACTGTTGCTCCTTCTGAGTGTGCGATGTCACCTGCGACCCTCACAAGACCACCAAGATCTCTCAATTTGAGTGTAAGGTGACCTTTGCGACCTGCTCTCCTGCGTGCTTCCTGGATGACTTCTTCAACAGCGGATTTATCGAAATCCGGAATGTGTCCGTCTCTCATAACTTCCTGCGCAACGAAACGAACCAGATATGAGCGGTTTTCCGGAGTGTCTTCCATTGACTCGCGCATGTAGAGCTCATAACCATATCCCTTTATACGTGAGCGAAGTGCTGGATGCATTTTTTCCATTGCGTCAAGGTTACCTGCAGCCACCATGATGAAGTCACATGGAACAGGTTCGGTTTTGACAAGCGCACCGGAACTGCGTTCGGATTGGCCTGTAATGGCGTATTCCTTTTCCTGCAATGCGGTAAGCAGGCTTTGCTGGGATTCCAGCCTCAAGGTGTTAATTTCATCGATAAACAAAACACCCCTGTGTGACTTGTGGATGTCTCCACTCTCTACCCTGTCATGGGAAGGAGTCTCAAGTCCTCCGGACTGGAAAGGATCGTGTCTTACGTCACCCAGAAGTGCACCTGCATGAGTGCCTGTTGCATCGATATAAGGTGCATGATCTTTTTCAAAATTACTCACAAGGAGTTTTGGAATCATTGCTTCTTCTCTTGGCATGAATTGCCGTGTCAGAATCAACATCATGATAGCAGCTATTATACCCCAGAGCAATTGTCCCACATAGAAAGAATACATCACAATACCAAAAATCAGGAACATCATTAACATGTTCCTTGATTGGGATTTCTTTCTGGCTTCCATTTTGTGGGCCATGACTATTTCCCTGCCCTTGCCTGCAGGTATGGTCCGTATTTTTGGATTATTATTGTCCTCCGGGTTTGGGTATGCCAGAATATCCTGAAGCTCTTCTTTAGGGAGAAGTTCAGCCATGGCTTTTGCAAGCATTGACTTACCGGTACCGGGAGTACCAATCATCATAACGTGTCTTCTCTGGCTTGCAGCTTTCTTGACAACTTCTACCGCATGATCCTGCCCTATGATTTGGTCAATCAAGAGTTTTGGAACCTCTATTGAACTGGTGTCCTCAAAATTTTCTCCTGCAAGTTCCTCATCGTTGGGAGATATTTCCGTTTCCATGGTTAGCTCACATTTAATTCGATAAGTAAGTCACAATAATTTCAAAACGTTACTAAAAATATATAGCCATAAATTTAGGTACAGATAATAAGTGTCTTCCTGCTAGATATATCTGACTATTATAAAGCTGCTTTAAGGTTTCGAAAAGAAACAAACTCTGTAAATAAAAAAAAATAACTTGAATTAATTGGCAGGCAGGAAAAGTTATTTTAACATTTATATATTTTTCAAAAGAATACATATACTAAGAATTCCTACATTGTATTAACCTACATTTGTACTACTTCGCTAAAAACGGTGCAAAAATGGAAAAACAAGCAAATGTATGTTGTCAAGCAGACAATATGGAAATCTTTCACTCTTTTGTTCAATCCTCGGATGAGGCAATTATTCTTACCAATTCGAAAAATAAGGTTATTTTCTGGAATAAAAAGGCTGAGGATGTTTTCCAGTACTCTGAGGATGAAATATATAACAAAGAGATTGCCATTCTGATTCCTGAAAAATATTCTACTTGCCTCCAAACGTTGCAAAGAAGCAATTCATATTCAACTTCATCCACCCCTTCAAGATGCACAAAATAGGAAATATTAAGGAAAGATGGTTTAACAATTCCTGCTCAGGTTGGCTTTTCCTTATTCAAAAGCAAAGATGAGCTTTTTGGTTCATGGAAGGTTAGTGTACAAAAACACGAAGGGCCAACTAGCTGTCCTGACCAAAAAATAGAGCAACTTGCAGCTATTTTCAATGATTTGGATGATATCGTTTATGTTTCAGATCCTGACTCCTATGAAATTCTATTCATGAACACTGCCATGATAAACAATTTCGGAAATGCAGTAGGACGAAAATGTTATTCGGTGATACAGAATCGTAAATCACCTTGCCCATTTTGTACTAACGATATTATTTTTGATGATACTTCAGGAAAACCTTACGTTTGGAACTCCTACAACGAATTGAAGAAAAAATGGTATCGTTGCACCGATGGGGTAATTGATTGGCATGACGGTCGAAAAGTCCGCTTTGAAGTGGCTACAGAAATTTCCGAAAAGCGGGTTATGGAAGACAGAATCCGGGAAAGTGAACAAAGCTACAAAAAGGTAGTAACGTCCATACCGAGCATCGTCTGGAAAACAGATTTTAACGAGGATGGAAATTTTGTAAACACTTTTATATCCCCGGTAGCAGATCGAATTCTGGAAGTCGAGCCGAAAACAATCGGTGATGACTGGAACAAATTGTTCAGCTACGTGCATCCGGATGATTTGTCCCGTGTCTACCAGACTTTTACACATGCAATGGAAAATGTCGGGCAGGAAATTAATCTTGAATACCGGCTCATTAAACCAAATAAAGAAATTATCTGGGTCCAATCCGAAGGCTCAATCTCTGTTGGAAAAAACGGAAAGTTGCAGGCTTTTGGTAACACAACCGATATAACCGAGAGAAAAAAGGCGGATCTGGAACTTATCAAAGCAAAGAATAAAGCTGAGGAAGCCAGTCTTGCAAAAGATGAATTCCTGGCTAATATGAGCCACGAGTTTAAGACCCCACTAAACTCAATAATTGGTTTTTCTGATGTCCTTTTAAAAGAAGCATTCGGAGACCTTAACGATAAACAAAAACAATACGTTGTAAATGTTATCGAAAATGGAAGACATTTGTTATTCCTCATCAACGATATACTCGATATTGCAAAAATTGAATCCGGAAAGATAGATCTGGTCTATGAGGAGTTTTTAGTTCCAAATCTCCTGACACATGCAACTGAATTATCATCTCCACTTGCAGAAAACAAGGACATATCCATAAACATGGAAATTGATCCGGAAGTTACCCTCATTACTGCTGATCTGAATAAATGCATACAAATCCTCAACAACCTGATTAGTAATGCAGTGAAATTCACCCATAGTAACGGCCGAATTACAATTCGTGCAAAAAAAATCAGTACTATGATCCAGATTTCAGTTGAAGATACCGGTATCGGGATTGAGCCGGAAAAAATTAACTCCATTTTTGACAGGTTTTACCAGACAGACAGTTCCACAAAAAGGGCATATGGAGGGACAGGCCTCGGACTTGCAATTGTTAAAAGGCTTGTGGAACTCCACGGCGGACAAATACATGTGGAAAGCGAATTGAGGAAGGGAACTAAATTTACTTTTGAATTACCGGAGAAGCCTCCAGTTGCTTTAGATAAAAGCTAACGTACCTAAAGTACCGACATACTTATTGGATATCGTGCATAAACAACAGTTGTGAGGGGAATCAGGGGTAGATCCTCATGAAATTTAAGAATATACTACTTCTCGGGATTCTGGCAATACTTTTCCTGACAACTGTGTTTTTCAGCGGTATTACCACAGTTGAGAAAAACAATTCAGTTTTGCCGGAAGCAGATCTTACTTTCATGGAGAATTACCTGATAGCAGGACCTCTGGTGTTTCTTACATTGATTATAATTTTTATGATTGTAAGAAAAAGACATCAGCGCTCGCCCTAATATAATCTGTCAAATTATTTATAGAAATAAGTTATTTGCATTAATAGATGGAAAGGATTTCAACTGGTATTGAAGCACTTGACAGGGAAATTGAAGGCGGATTGCCGAAAAACAAGGGCTTTTTAGTTACCGGTACCGCCGGCTCCGGAAAGACTATTTTTGGAATGCATGTGATTAGCAGAGCCTGCGAAGACGGTAAGAAATGTCTAATGCTGGCAACCGAAGAAACAAGTGCGGACATAGTAGCAGAGGCTGAAATCTTTGGTTTTGATTTTTCACG
The DNA here is from genome assembly GCF_017874375.1 of Methanohalophilus levihalophilus. NCBI lineage: Archaea > Methanobacteriati > Methanobacteriota > Methanomicrobia > Methanosarcinales > Methanosarcinaceae > Methanohalophilus > Methanohalophilus levihalophilus. The sequence continues at coordinate 447,376 of NZ_JAGGLK010000001.1, read as the reverse complement.
TTATATGGAAGAGGAAACACTGACAATTAAAAAAATCCTTGAAATCAGAAGTAAAACCACAACCGCAGCTTCAAACCTTATAAGTGGACTAAGTGTCAGCGAAATAGATATCATGGGAATATCTGACCTTGTTCCGGATAATATTGACGTATTGGTAATTGACAATATAGGAGTATTTGCACTTGGAATGACACCTCGTGATTTCAGGAATCAATTCGATACCCTTAACCTGATATTGGCAGAAAAAAAGATTACTGTAATTTATGTTCTTGACATGGCTGCAAATGAGATGACACAACATGTAGCGGATTATTCAACATACGGATCATTTCATTTCCTTGTAAAAGAAAATCCCTATACCTCAAAAATGGAAAGATTTATCTTCATACCTAAAATGAGGGGTACGAATATTCCCCTTGATCTTAGCAAATTTGTGATAAATTCGGAAGGTATTTGCGTCCTTGGATCTGGTGAATAAGGTATATCTTATTTGAAAAACGATATCTTCTTTATCTGGAGAAAAAACGAGAGGTAATACAATGGAGAGAGCTTCTGTCCTTGCGGTGGACGATGAGCCACAAAATCTGGAATTACTGGAAGCATATCTCATCAGGGAATGCGATGTTATTTTCGCTTCAAATGGCGAGGAAGCACTCCAAAAAGTACAGGACGAAAACATTGACCTTATTCTCCTCGACATAATGATGCCTGGCATGGATGGATATGAAGTTTGCCAGAAAATCAAAGAAAATGAGGACAATCCATACATCCCAATTATCATGATTACTGCCCTTTCCGAAAAGGATGACCTCATTAAAGGTTTGGAAAGCGGAGCCGAGGAATTCCTGACAAAGCCTGTAAATAAGCTGGAACTCCAGACCAGGGTTCGATCTTTCCTGAAGCTTAAAAGATACCACGACGAGATACTCCGGGACAGGAACAAACTTGAAATACAGAATCAAGTTCGTGAAATCCTAACTGCCATAATCCCATCATTACTTGCAACAGTTCCGGTTGAGCAAAAAAAAGTAGTGATGAGACAAATGCTCGATATGGTAGAAAAAAATATTTTGCATCGTTATCACGAAGAGAACAATGTGATAAATGCAGATAATATTGGAGAAATAGGCTGTGAGATCCTCAGTGAGATTGGAGGAAATTATTACACCGAAAAAATCGATGGCAATTTCGTGAGATTACAGGCACATAAATGCCCATGGGGAGACGAAGCTAAAATCAATCCAATCATGTGTAATCTTACTGCCGGTATTCTCTCAAGGTTACTCAGCAGGTCAAACATTGAAGGCGATATAAAAGTAAGGCAGACCCTAGGCAACAGGGACGAAAAATGTTGCCTGGATCTTTGCTTTGGAAAATAAGTTCTTTATCTGGCAGCTTCCAGTATCCTGATGGCAAGGTGTGCAGCATTTGCACCGTTGTCAATACCAACTGTTGCTACAGGTACCCCGGGAGGCATCTGTGCAATTGAAAGCAAAGCGTCCAGACCGCCAAGTTTGGCACCTACAGGCACACCAACTACAGGTTTTTTGGTCTTTGAAGCAACTACTCCGGGAAGAGCTGCAGAAAGGCCTGCAATTGTTATGAAAACAGTAGCATCACTGGCATTCACATATTCGTCAAGTTCGTCAGGGTTACGGTGAGCGGAAATAACCTTGACTTCAAATGAATAATCAGTATTTTCCAGAACATTCGTCACACGGTTTGCAATTGCCCTGTCTGATTCAGAGCCCATTATCACTGCAATATCAACCATTTTATTTCTCTCTCCTTAGGGTAAGTTTCCTTCACCACTTAATTCATGCTGTCTTTCAATATTCATCCTGATAAGAATTTCAAAAATCTCTTTTACTGCAGCCGTATCGAGATTGTGCTCTGTTGCCAGAGCATTTGAGCGCTCAATTACAACTGTGTTCTGGTTCTCATCATTAATTGACATGTTTTCTTGATGCTTGTAACGCAGGACATCTTCAGCCAGTGCAACTCTCTGGGCTAACAGCTCGATTATCTGCTCATCAATACTCGCAATCTTGTGGCGGATGTCATCTAATGTCATATGAATCAACAATTTATACGATTGTCAGTGCTCCCACATTATTGATTTCCGTCTTTATCATCTTTCCGGCAGGGTCATATTTTTTCCATGCATTTTCCAGCCTGGTAGAATCATTACCTTCCATTAGAGCAACATAAGACGGACCTGTACCTGAAAGGCTCACACCATGGATTCCACAATCAAGAGCAATCATCAAAGGTTTTGTATCAAAGCCAAGTGCACCACAATAAAGCATCCCATTTAAAGTCATAGCTTTTTCATATTCACCAGCAAGAGCAAGATCGTAAGCCATCTCAATCCACGGAGCAATTGCCTTTGAGCGCAATACATCCGTCTTGCTGCTGAAAACCTGCCTGTCAGGTACAAGGATCAAGACTTCGTCTTTTCTTTTAACTCTTTCAAGCAATGTATTGTTGCTGTTATCAGTTACCACAACCCCGCCAAAAAAGGAGGCACATGCATCATCAAAAGCACCGGTTATTGTAACCCCTGCCTCTTTTGCAGCGTCCACTCCGAGATTCACTGCATCAAGGGGCTCCATGGTTTCACCAATTGCATCAAGGGTCGCCAAAACAGTTGCATTGGCTGCTGCACTGCTGCTTTTTAGCCCGCTGGCCATTGGAATCTCGCTTTGGGTACTCACTATGCCTTCCATTTTCAGGCCAAATTGCTTTAACGTTTTCTGGACTGCCAGTTCAATAAGCTTCGTATCGGCATCCGGTACTCCTTCCGCCACTCCCTTGATACCACCGGAGCCATGGGATAACTCAACCTTTGAACGTGTTTTCATATCTACTCCAAAAGCAGCACCTTTTAGTGTTGCAATAGCATTAATGATTGTGCCGGCACCAAGTGCTTCTCCATAGCCTACTACTGTCATGTTTGCTCCCTGGATGAATCAATAATTATTTTTTTGAGATTGCTTAATTCTGAAACTATTTTATCTTTTTCCGGATTAACAGGATTTTGATCACGGGAATATTTTGTTATAAGGCTGTCGAGATTGTCAAGTTCCTTGTATGCACATTTGTAGTCAGGTTCAAAGAATGGAAGATCATCAAGGGAAATTACTCTGACACCACTTTTCTGATCAATTGATGGCTGACCATTAACAACTACAACAAAATCATACTTCAAAAACCCAAAAGCCCTCGCAATATCTCTTGATTTGTCAGAAACCTGCTGGACACGCTTGGCTTTCATGCGTTTATGGGCAGAAAGAGAATCCTTGTATTCCATGAAACAAATATTCTTCTCCTTCCAAAGAACAGCATCATATTCAATTTTCTGGGACGAATTGTTGATTGTCAGACCGGCATTGAAAAGAACACCATTAACATCGGACAAATCTAATTTTTCACGGAATTGCTGTTCTGACCCAATAATATCAGGACGCACTTTCAGGCAATAGGAACCACTTCTCAACTCCAGCATGAATTCAAATAGAGACTCCTTTACTTTAATCATTTACGGAGGAATCAAGCTCCACTTTTCCCATTACCATTCCTGAGATCTGCAGTACCTGTCAGGATAAGGCGAGTCTCAATAAGGGCATGACTGTCAGGGAAAGTCAGATCTTTCCTTTTTATGTCAATGGAAATTTCACCTTCAGAAAGCTCTGCATCCTTCATATACTCCATGATGAGTTTTGTTCCCATCTCTTCTGAAAACTTAATTGCCTCATCATAGGATGAAAGAATCTCTTTGCCTCCCGGATAAAAGGAAGAAACCGAATCCGTTTTCAGGTTATAGTCCATAGCCTTGCTGTAATTTGGCCTGACAAGGATTTCAATGCGTTTGAGACCTCTGCCTGCGAGAGCACCGACTGCGTTGCCCACTTCCGAATGCTCAGGTAGGATAATTTCAGCATCCATATATTTGCCCACATCATTTACATATGCACTCACCGGTCCTCCAAGCAAAACAACCGGAACATTCACTTTGAACTGACCATAGTATTCGTGGTCAAGAGCTTTGCGAATCTCTGAGGACGGGATATGCTCAAAAACATAGGAAAGAACATTAAGTGCCATATTTTTGGTAAATTCTTCCTTTACATAAGCACTTATTTGTTCTGCTTCTCTGTAGCAGAAATTGCCTATAAGTGACGCACCAAGTTTTGATGCTTCAGTGTCCCATTCGTTATATATTCCAAGCACATGAAGGGCATCGGTTGGTGTAAACCCAATTCCCTGTACAAGACGTTTCTGTATGAGGCTAGTCATTGTCTTGGGAGAGGGGAAACTGCTTTTCTCCCAGTAAACCTCATTGATGGTCCTTGGAGTGTCATCAATCCTGCCAAGCAGTTCTTCTTCCCGTTCAGTAAGCTCAATGGGTTCATGCTCTGTTTTCAGGAACATTTTGGCCGGCTGGATATTTTCCCCAAGCTGGCTTCGCATGATGTGCTGCTTTTTAGTGAGTTTATAATGAATATCGGAATATTGAGTTGCAGCAACACAAAGAGGAATGACACGCTTGGGACCAATGTATAGCTTCTCATTTTTAGTCCATACATGGCTATCTCCCCCTAATGCGGATGTTTCCATCCGGATTGCTTCCACTTTTGTCCGCCAGCCTCCAACAATCGCACCTTCCCCGGTAATCTCCGGAAAACCGTCAATAATCATTGCAACATCGGTACTTGTACCGCCTACATCAAGCACAACGCAATTCTTACGATTTGCCAGATAAGAAGCACCTACAAGACTGGCAGCAGGGCCGGTAAAGATAGATTCGATAGGATGCTTGAGGGCTTCCCTGATACCAACAATGGAGCCGTCACACTTGAGCATCATCATTTTTGCCTCAATCCCGCGTCGTCTGATTTCAGAAACAACAGTATCCATGAATTGCGTGGATATCGGAAGCAATTGGGCATTCAGGTAAGCAGTGATTCCACGTTCGTAAGCTCCAAGTGACTGGGATAGCTCATGACCACATACAACCGGGAGGGCCGTCAAATTTGTAATCAGTTCCTTTATCCTGAGTTCGTGCTCAGGGTTACGAATGCTAAAATAAGAAGAAACAGCAAAAGCAGAAACTTTTTCACCGACTTCGTTAATGAAAGCTTCTGCAGCTTCAATGTCAAGAGGATATTTTTCATTGCCTGAAGGGGTATGCCCGCCTTCAATATTTATTGCGTATTTTAAGGACGCATCCGCCGGGATGTCAGCTTCGCCCACCATAATCAAAGCAACGGGATAACCTGTGCCTTCAAGAATGGTGTTTGTGGCTAAAGTTGTCGAAACCGATACAAGGGAAACATCGTCAAGATAGGACTGATCAAGTCCATCAAGCGCGTTCTGGATACCGAGAAGAAGATCGGGATAAGTGGTCCTTGCTTTCATTTTTGCAACAATTTCTCCATCAGAATCCCTAAGGATTACTGCATCAGTGTAAGTTCCACCTGCATCTATTCCAAGACTATATTTCATACTGCCACCTCAAATTATACAACCAAATATCTATTCGTTCAAAACCATATGTGAATTTGCAAGACCTGTTATTTCTTCTTCAGAATTTCCTCTTTTATAGCCCGATAGCTGTTATCCACTACCCGGGTTGAACCTTCAAAATGCCTGGTATTGAAATCAAAAAGGGAGGCAAATTCATCAACTGTTTTATCAAATTCCTTTTCGTAATTAAGCCCTGTATTTACCTTACCAACATTTTTGTAGCCGGAATAATCGAAAACCATTTTTGTCATTTCAATATTATCCGGATCTGGAGTAAGCCCCGCAAGAACAACCATTTCCTTCCAGTTAATCGCCTGCATCGGGGTCAGGAAATAAGTTCCTACACCTCTTTCTTCACCTTCAAGCGCATTCAGGTATTCGTCCCTGCTACCAAATGAAGCACAAATGCAGTCATCGACTATGTTTCCAAGGGAATCCTTGAGAATGCGAACCGGGATATCCATATGTTCAAAGTCAGATTCAATTGAACCCAGCACATTCCCACATAAGCCATAAAGAACGAGAATACCATCACATAATTCAACCATTTCTTCCACTGTCTGGTACACTTTATCCCGAAGCCTCTCCGGTTTTGCATCAAGTGCAAATTCCAGGAGATTTACCATAATAGTAAATTGCTCTGATTGTCCAATGGATGCCTCGATTTGGTCAAATGGGACAAGCTCATAATCTATCCCCTGCTCAGCTACTTTTCTTTCGAATCCCCCCGTGTTGTCATTGTCTACAACAATGAGACGATAGTCCGAATCCTCTTCAAGAAGATGCACAATCTCGTCTTCAAACATCCTGCAGGCAAGTAAAGCAAGTGTTGGCATGAAAACCTCTTTTCTTAGTTGTCCAGCCGTGGCATTCCTACACCGACAAATGTAAGTTTGGTTTCAATAGGAATACCGCCGCCATCCTGAAGCTTAATGTCATTCTGTGTGACCTCGATGCGCACATCTCCGCCGTCCAGACCGGAACTTTTCATATATTCCATAATCATTTCCCTTCCGAGAGTATTGGCGGCTTCAAGAGCATCCGGATAAGTGGCATATTTGATAGCCTCCCGACCATGCGGGGAAAACATCATAATACCGGATTTTCGTCCTTTGTAAACGTTACGTATCAGAATTTCAATCCTCTTGATTCCTTTTCCTACAAGTGCTCCAACAGCGTTCCCGACTTCAGCGTGTTCCGGAAGGATCACATCGGCATCAAAGAATTTGTTGATTTCCTCAACATAAGCCTGCACAGGCCCACCAAGAAGAACAACAGGAACACTCAATTTAAAGGCTGAATAGAAATCATCCCTGTTTTCCAGTATTTTTTCTATTTCTTCCTTATCTATGCCACGCAAAAGGTAGGCCATGATATAGAGAGCCATATTCTTTGCGAATATGGTCTTAGCTTCCTTACAGAACTCAGTCCTTTCTTTATACGTCATTCTTCCAAGGGGACCGGCTGCGAGTCGGGAAGCTTCAACGTCCCATTCGGTATAATCCCCAAGAACATGAAGTGCATCAGTAGGTGTAAAACCGATTGCCTGAATAAGGCGTTTTTTGATCAATAGATCAAGGAATACGGGGGAAGGAAGATGATCCGAATAGATTTCATTAACTGAAACTGGTTCATCTCCAATGCGATCCAGAAGATCCTGTTCAGTAGGACTTAGTTCCCCGGATTCTTTCCCGGTACGAATAAAAAACTTGGTTGGCTGGATGTTTTCGCACAATTGCATTTTTGAAGGGATACGGGCAACTTTCAGTTTATCCTTTATACCGGGCCATTTGGTTGCTGCCACACATATAGGAATAACACGACGTGGGCCAATATTGATTTTCTGATTTTGCACCCAAATGTGACTGTCACCACCCATAGCCGAGGTTTCCATGCGAATAGCCTTTACCTTTGTTTGCCATCCGCCTACAATAGCTCCTTCATCAGTAATTTCCGGCAAACCCGAATTTACCATTGCAACATCAGTACTTGTACCACCTACATCGATTGCAACACATGTCTGGACATCGGAAAGATATGATGCTCCTACAAGACTTGCAGCCGGTCCTGAGAAAATTGATTCAATTGGCTTCTCTTTTGCCTCATCAATTCCCACAACTGAGCCGTCACATTTTAACATCAGAAGGCGACCATGAATTTTTCTTCGATCCATCTCATGCATAATCGCATCGATGAAATGATCAGTAATCGGAATTAACTGTGCGTTGAGATATGCGGTTATTCCACGGGAAAAAGCCCCCAAATCCTGGGAAAGTTCATGCCCGCAAACAACTGGCAGGCCTGTTAATTCACGAATAAGTGCCTTTACTTCCAGTTCATGGCCTGGGTTACGAATACTGAAATAAGAAGATACGGCAAAGGCTGAAACCCTGTCTTTCATTTTAAGGACAAATTCCCTTACTGAATCAATATCAAGTCTTGCAGCTTCCTCTCCATAGGCTCCATGCCCACCGGAAACGGCGATATAATTCTCAATTGACTGACCTTCGGGAATTGATAAGTCACCAATCAAAATCAAAGCCACAGGGTAACCAGTGTGCTCAAGAATAGTGTTTGTAGAAAGAGTGGTTGAAACAGAAACAAGTTTTATGTTTTCAAGGTAAGACTTATCAAGTCCGTCAATTGAATTGCGTATACCTTCAAGCAGATCAGGATAAGTTGTCCGTGCCTTGCTTGAATCCACAATTTTTCCATCCGAATCCCGGACAATGACCGAATCAGTATAAGTCCCACCAGCATCAATTCCCATACTATATTGCATTTTTTCCAACTCCGGATAAGCAAAAAATAAAGTCAGGACGAAATGTGTATTAAAAATATGTTTATCGCCATATATAAGAATGGTGTAAAACGGTTAGCTATCCAGCTTTCCATGCAGTACCATTAATTTCTCAAAAAAGCAACTATCTTCGCAAATTGTGCTGACATTGAAATCCTCATTGTTCATCAAACGAATGACTTCTTTGGGATTTGTAAGAGATGAGACCAAAAGCAGCATATTGCCATTGGGTTTCAGGTATTGGTTTACTTCTGACAGGAATCGCCGGATGGTATCCCTGCCATCTTCCCCTCCGTCAAATGCAAAATTGATCCATCCTTGAAGGCGCTCATCGTCCCCGGTGGGCAGGTATGGAGGATTAAAAACAATTGTATCAAATTGGTGTGCAGGCTTGAAGCCTCCAAATAAATCAGAGCGTATGACCTCAACATTATTGTTCTTTGCACAATTGAGGGCATGTGGATTTAAATCTGAAGCAATGAGATCTACATTTTTCTTGTTTGCACGAATAACGGCTGATACAAAGCCACTTCCTGTCCCGATTTCCAGAACACGACTGTTGTCTCTTATGTAGTCAATGCAGGCATCTGCAAGGAGAAAGGAATCTTCAGCTGGCTCATATACATTTTCAGAAAAATAAACCGTGGCTCCCTTATAAACCACATAAGCCATTAGATTCCTCCTGCCTTTTCCTTTAATTCCAGAATTGTGTTTGCAAGGGATGCAAAATCTTCCGGGGAAAGCTCTTCAGCTCTTTTGCTCATCAGGGATTCAGGAAGCTGGTTAAGGATGGACTGCTTCTCTTCGGAGGGAATGGATCTGGAAATGGCATTCTTGAGCTTCTTTCTTCTCTGTGAGAAGGCAGCCTCCACAAGTTTGAGGAAAAATTCCTCATCTTTGACAGGGAAAGGAGATTTGTGTGGCTCAAGGCGAATTACAGCTGACCATACTTCCGGCCGGGGACTGAAAGCCGAGGGAGATATCTTGATAATGATATCCGCATCTGCGTAGTGCTGGATGCCAACTGAAAGCCTTCCGTACTCCTTAGAGCCTGATGGCGATATCATGCGTTTTGCAAACTCATACTGGTACATTAAAACAGCCAGATCAAAACCGTGTTTTAAAAGGCGAAAAGTGATTGGAGAAGAAATAGAGTATGGTAGATTTGCAACAACCTTGTTAAAGGAAGGCAAATCAACTTTTACTGCATCACCGTGAATAACTTCAAAATTATCCATGTCACCAAATCGATCGTTGAGAACGTCGACAAGATATGGATCATATTCAATTACAGTGACTTTTCCCGCCTTTTTAAGAAGGCGTTGTGTAAGATTTCCAATTCCACCACCTATTTCAAGAACGTGATCGTTTTTAGAAAGGTTTGCAGCATCAGCTATCAGATCTAGAATGTCCTCATCAATGAGAAAATGTTGATCATGGGATCCGCCTGTTACCCCATATCTTACAAGAAGATCCCGGACCAATTAGCCCACCCTTTCAGTCTTGCCTGCGATGCATTGGACGGGTAAAAAGGCGATATTTGATGTTGTCATCCTTTAATTCTTCAAGAATACGATTCACAACAACCTTTTCAGGGGTGTGCATTGCACCTACGCGCTCATGAAGATCTGCAAAACTCTTGAATTCCCCTTTTTTGCGCTCATCGATTATAGCCCACATGAGCTTTTTACCGATACCCGGAAGCAATTCCAGCATATGGAGGCGGGTTGTGATGGGATGGGCTTCATTGAAGAATTTAACAAATCTTTCTTCATGATGCTTTACCGATTGTTCAAGAACAAAGGGAATCTCCAATTGTGAGCCACTGCTCAGGTCATTATAATGAATGCGGTGTTTAACATGATCGATCTCTTCACGATCACCTTCACCAATGTAAACCCTTGACTGGATTTCAGGAGCTACGCCTTCCTTAGGTACCAATTCCATCAGCACAAACTGATTGTCGCCGACACCCTGAACAAGAGGCTTTTTCTGGTAAGTTGGCCTGCTGTCATTCGGATTCCCGTAAGGTAAGTAGTCAAGTACCCATGCGTACTCTTCTCGCTCTGGTTTTTTCCCCTTGGCGTGCATCATATCCTCCAAGTTATATCAAAAAAAGGTAACATATGGAATATAAATTTATTCCATATTTTCCATTACCAACTCGAGAATAGTATCGAGTTCCTCATCAGAGAGAGTGAAGCGCTCTTTTGCATAAATAGATCTCACTTCATCCCTTGAAAGAGGCATCAAATCAGCAATGTGAATTGCGATTTCAGGTTTCATTTTTTCCATTTCAAGAAGCTTGTTAACAAGCGTCCTGGCTTTTGCAGCCGTTGTCTTGGAAAAAAGATCAGCATGGTTTACAGCTTTCCTGAACTCGTAACCAAGCTCTTCATCACGTTCGGTACGTTCCTGAAGGATCCCATCCAGGATCTCACGGGCTTCCGGTAATGTGAGCAATTCTTCCTCAAGAACTTCCTTTACTATCATCGGGTACACGCATCCCTGTAATTGTATAAGTTCAGTTATCCGGATATTCAAAATCCGGAAAGCTGATCTATTATGAGAAGGTTCGGATAGATATATCTATCGAACTTTCCAGTAATTTTGTTTAAGCTCCTATAGGAGTGTCAGTACTTCTGTGGCTTGAGGTGTTCCGGAAGGGAAATAACCTCTTTTGTTGCATTGCCTTCACGTACATGGAGGATGTATGCACGACCGCGCTGTGAAACTACTTTCCCGGTCTTACCCTGGAATTTGGGGTTTGGCATTCCTTTCTGTACGCTTGGATCAATGTCAATGTGGACCATCTGGCCTTCAGCAAAGTCCTGAATAGCCCTGCTTATTGGTGAGAGTCCTCTTTCTCTTACTGTCTTCTTCAATTTGTATCTGGTACAACATTTTGGACCATGGGATGTAGGCATTCTATTTTCCTCCACAATATGATGATAAACGTGATTTTGCTTTTATTTTGGTTCAGAGATCTATTTTTACGTCAATGACATCCAGTTCTTCTACAAGAGCCTGAACACCAATAAGACCAGTCAGACTTGGAGATGTTCGGTTTTCATCCCCGGAAACAAGTTCCTTGACATACAAACCACCCTGGCAATCCACTTTGAATATTGAGTATTCATCATGGTACTCAAGTAATTCCATGGAATGCACATTTCGTTCCCTTACGAGATCCGCACGACGATGGGATACGCGATTTGGGGTTCGCTGTTCAATCCGTGAGCCTGTGAGTTTTTCAACGGCTGATCGGAGAGTGTTCTCTGGAACCGGGTCACTGAATGTAACTTTAAGCTTATAAACTTTATCCGCCTTTGAGCTCTTTAATGCGTGAATCAGATCTTTTGAGACCAGTTTGAGCCCTTCAACCTCAACTTTTCCTGCAGATTCACGGTTAATCTCGTCCTGAATAGCAGCTACATCGATAGTACGGATTTTGGGAGATAAAGCTTCCACAACAAACGGCCGGCCTGTTCCAAGCATAAGGGCATCAATATCCTCCCTGCCTGATCCATGGAAGCGTGTGTCTTCACCATTTGTAGCTTTGATAACAGGTCCGCGAATCAGTTCGTCAACTGATTCAGGATATTGCTGTCCCGTCTGGTTGCATTTCTCACAACCCCTGCCACGGCAGCTACGACATGGCCAGCGCGTCTGCGGAATTCCGCGAATGAATTTCCTGTATCGGCCTGCAATATAAATGGAACGAATCTGAGTGTAAACAACTTCCTTTGCAATATCGAGAGTTATAACAACATCAGGATTCTTGATATCCACTTCTTTGCCGCTCTTTGCAGCTATCAGTTTCCCGACTTCCCGGTTAATTTCGCTCTTTATAGGTTCACCATAGGTTGTACCGGATTCAGCCCAGAGGATTTCCTCATTTTCAGAAAGAAGACCACTTACCTTTGTACCAACGACAAAAGTTGAGTATTCAATTTCTTCAACAGCCTTTAGGGCTCTGTCTGCCCACTCTTCAACCCTGTCAAAAATACCAAGGCAAACCCAGCATTGTTCATCTTTTTTTCCTGAATCCTTAAGGCTAAGTCTGGCATTGCGGCTTGAAGGAGAAAGTTGTTCCAGAAGGGATTTATCGTCTTCATCCTTGTTCAGTTTATCAGCTTCCATTGCAAGTGCAAGCTTGACCGCTCTTCCCCTCTCATCATTTGTAAGACCTGTGGAAAGGTTTGCAAACTGCCTTCCCATGCAGTGATCACAGATGGGGCCTTCCGGCAAAATCTTCTTTGCAATTTCAAGGATACTCATTGTTTCTCTCCTCCCCGGCGATCAAGTTCGTTGTGAATTATTGTAATACAGTGATTTGCATGCAGTGACAGGGGACCTATGGAAAGAAGTCTTGCTCCTGCATCCAGTATTAGTTTCTCTTCTTCTTCAGTGACCCCAACATGATCACCTAGTATAAAAACAGTATCTTCCGCAAAATCTGCGGTGCTTCTGAGATCATCACCATCTTCCCTGAGATACACAAGTTCACAACCCTTTTCCAAAAATTCATCAAGCAATTCCTTAAGAGTGGCAGTACGGGTATTCACGCCAGGAGTTGAACGGCTTTCAAAACTGGAAACATCTTTTTGTAATGCTTTTTTGATTAGTGCACCTGCGCTTCTTTCATCCGGACTCAGGTAGCGAACATGTTCCCCTTCAAATCTAACATACCTTCCCGGATGTGGCTCTCCGAGCAGGAGCAAATGAATTTGGACATCCCTGCGAAGATCATGAGATAAGAAAAAAGCAGAACTGACACACCTGCAAAGGATGTCCATCCTTCCGGCTGAACCGGGCATGTCATTAAGGGAATAATCCCCGCTTGTAACGGCTTTGTGACCGATTATCAAAAAGTGTTTCATAGTAAACTCCGGAATAAATGCAATTAGGTTCGAGCAGTATTCCACGTTGCAATGTATATAAAGATATAGGTTCTTACGCCTGAATTTGAAAACGAGTCAAAAAAAGAATAGTTTTAAAAAGAGAAAACGGAGTAAGGGATCAACCCTCACTCATTCTTCCTTCTCTGGAAGATAAAAGCAAGTCCGAGAATTGCGGCAATTGGAAGTGCTACAGTTGGAAATTCCGGAATTTCCTCCTTCTGGCAATCTATTACCAAGGTCTTATCACCTGCTTTCCTGTATTGCGGTTCAGATGAAACGGTGTCAATTGTAGCAATCGTGCGAACTTCAGGTTCAAATTCTGCATAAGCTGCATTAAATAAAACATAACCTGTAGAAGCAGATGATTCAGTGACCGTAACGGTAAGAGTCTTGGTTGATTCAGGGTACTCAAGATCCCACTCTACAGAATGAGTACTCGCATTGTAAACTCCATCATCTGTAGCACTTACAAAAGATACATTCGAAGGTAGAATGTCATCTATAAAAATATACCCCATGTACTGCATTGTTGGAGCAGCTGTAGTCAGTGAAAGAGGTCTTAAAACTGAGGGATCAGTGATATTGTAGGTAATGTCATATGTGAATGTTTCACCTGCACAAATCTCTTCCAACCCGTCTGTCTTTTGAAAATCATAGTAATCGACTGCGGGAGCAATTGCTGTTCCGGCACCAATAAGCCCAATTAGGAGCATGGCGACTAGAGTTCCTGTCAAATATTTCAGCTTCATATTATACCACCATCATTATATTATTAAGCGGTAGATTTTAATTGTTTATATAAGTTTCTACTTTCTCAATAAAAATAGACAGTCTCATAATGATTATGAGACTTAAAGTTAGAAACTATATTTCTTACGAAGAACTGAGTTTTAATGTAAAACGAGAAAACGGAGTAAGGGAACCAACCCTCACTCATTCTTCCTTCTCTGGAAGATAAAAGCAAGTCCGAGAATTGCGGCAATTGGAAGCGCAACTGTTGGAAATTCCGGGATTTCCCCCCCACAATCTGCAACTCTTGTTTCATCAGCAGCCAAGAGGAAAGCAACTTGTCTGTATTCTTCAACCAAACCATTTGGAGCTGAAGTAATTCCCGGAGTATCTTCGGCGAAAACTCCCAGATCCAACTCTGCCTCGTTAACTAAGAGAATTCCGGGTGTGCCCGAGGTTTCAGTGACATCGATAGTTAAGGTCTTTTCTTCCCCTCCGGTTTCCTCCGGAAGATATTCAAATGACCAGAAAACAGAATGAGCGGTTGCATTGTAATCCCCGCCATCAGAGGCACTGACAAAATTGACTCCATCAGGAAGGAAATCAGTAACGTTGATGAGAACAACCTGTTGGTAGGACGGATCCAGGTATGGGAACAGGTAAACCTCATCAAAAGATGGATCTAAAGCGAAGGTTAAATTATAAGCAAAATTCCCACCAGCACAAACCGTGTCCTGATCATCAGTCTTTTCAAATGTAACAAATGCCTCTGCCGGAGAAGTCGGTTCGACGTCAGCAAGAGCCAAACCGGAGGTAACTACTCCGAAGATTAACACTATTGATAAAATTAAAGCTAACTTGAGTCTCATGAAATTCCACCACCTGATTGTAATGCAACACATTTGAGATTAATATAATATATTACTTTCTCTTTTTGAAGTAAACTTAAAAAAAATACAATGAAAGGTGAATCCATTCTGATGGAAAGTATGGCTAATGTCAAAATCAAAAATAAGAAATAAGTGAGAAACGAATCTCACTCTTCATTCCTTCTCTGTAGTATGAATGCGATTCCAATGATGCTTGCTATTGGAAGTGCTACAGTTGGGAATTCAGGAATTTCTTCACATTCGACAACTTTTGTCCAGTCGCAGGTCTGCTTCCCTATCCTGACTGTGTCTACCTAATCTGAGGGGCCGTCCGGAAGAATTACAAATCTAGCTATTGCAGTATTTTTGTGCCATGTTCCAATTTCTCCGGAAGATTCACGGACTGTGACACCCAGAGTTTTTGGAAGATCAGGATCTTCAAACCTCCAATAAACCTTGTGTCTGGAAGCATCGTATACGCCTCCATCTGTAGCGCTCACAAAGTCAACTCCCGGGGGCAGAATATCCGTCACCCTGAGAACTGTGACATTGGCTTCTGCGGCTGACTCATTAAAGTCAATACTTATATCATAGGTAAACTCGGCACCAAGACAAACTGTTCTGGAGTGATCTGTCTTGTCCAATTCTGCATACTGGCAATAATTGACATAGTATCCATCATAGGTTGCAAGAGCACTGCCAGCGCCCAATAATCCAAAGATAAGGACACTGATAAGTAATAGTGAAAAAGAATTTACTTTCATTTCATACCACCAAATACTCATTAGATTTTCATGGTAATATACTTTGTGATTTATGGATCTGTCTCCTATAAATCTAAAATAAAAACGGATCAGGGCTGCGACCACCATTGAAACAATAAAATGCTGAAAAGCAGCATTTTCCACTTCATTAATTATATAAGCCTATAAGCTCATTTTTCTGATAGAATTTATTTCGGAGGATTTGGAAAATGGCAGATGAAATCGATTACGAGGTTATTGGGAACGATATGCAGCTTGTGGAAATCGAGCTTGATCCAGGGGAGAGTGTAAGAGCAGAAGCAGGAGCAATGATGTTCATGTCCCCCGACATCAAAATGCAGACTTCAACAGGTGGCGGGCTGTTTAAAGGTCTGAAAAGAATGGTCACCGGCGAGAGCTTTTTTATAACCTCCTTCACAAACGAAGGAAGCGGAAAAGAGCATGTAGCATTCGGTGCACCTTACCCGGGAAAAATAATCCCAATTGATTTATCCCAGCAGGGTGGAAGTTTCCTGTGTCAAAAGGATTCATTCCTGTGTGCTGCCAAAGGAATTGAAGTCGAAGTTGCCTTCTCCAAGCGTATCGGCGCAGGATTGTTCGGAGGAGAAGGATTTATCCTCCAGAGGCTTCAGGGAGACGGTCTGGCATTTGTTCATGCAGGTGGTACAATCATCAAGAAAGAACTCACAGCAGGCGAGACCCTGAGGGTGGATACCGGTTGTCTTGTTGCTTTCTCGGAATCTGTGAGATATGATATCCAGTTTGTCGGCGGATTCAAGAACGCGCTCTTCGGAGGAGAAGGTGTTGTACTTGCAACCGTATCCGGACCCGGAACCGTGTACCTCCAGAGCCTTCCATTCTCAAGACTTGCTGACAGGATTGTAGCTGCCACCAGTGCCGGTGCCCAGAACCGTGGTGAACGCGGAGGTATTTCAGGAATCGGCGAGAGTGCTCTCGGAGGAATCCTTGGCGGCGACCGCAGCTTCTGAAGACAGGAGTTTACAATAATGCGTATTCTTGCGATATCCGATACCCATGGAAAATTCAATCGGATACCGGATATCCTTGAAAAAGCAGGTGACATAGACCTTGTCCTTGTTGCAGGGGATATCACCAATTTTGGCCCTGATGAAAAGGCAGTGGAACTTCTGGACATGTTTGAAGTTCCGGTCTTCGCAGTTCCGGGGAATTGTGATCTTCGCACTATTGTAGAAACAATTGAAAAATCAAATGCTACAAACTTGCATAAAAGGATGCAGGTTTTCCGGGATGTTACTTTTATCGGAATGGGTGGTTCCAATCCCACTCCTTTTAATACGCCTTTTGAAATTGAGGAAAGCGAAATCGCCTCCTCTCTTGAAAAGCTTGTTTCGGATGCGAAAGCAAATGGTGGTTACATAGTACTTTTGAGTCATTCACCTCCATTTTGTACACTGGACAGGGTTGAGTCCGGAAATGTGGGATGCAAATCAACAGCCAAGTTGCTTGGCAGGGTTGACCTTATCGTTAGCGGCCATATTCACGAGGATGGTGGCATAATGGAAGAGCAGGGAACCACAATAGTTAACACGGGAATGGCCTCCCAGGGTTCGGCTGCGCTGATTGAACTGGATGCTGACAGCCATAAAGTTGATGTCAAAATGATTCAGGTCTGATACCTTCAGATCTCAATTTCAAGGAGATCGGTTGCTATTTCCACTTCTCCTGTGAACTCTTTTCTAAGAAATTCCAGAGCTTCTTCTTCATGACCCTGCATGTGCGGATACAGGTGCGTCAGGTAGAGCTTTTCAACATCAATATTTTTCAGGAATGGGGCCAGCATGTCTGGTGTTGTGTGGTTTGTAACTTCAAAATTAAGAGGGAATGAACACTCATGAACCAGTACATCCGCTTCCCTTGTAAGCTCCATGATTGATTCACAGGGTTCGGTATCGGCAGAGTAGACAAGGCTATTCCCTTCTCCTTCAAGCCGGTAGCCAAGGGATGGGATACTGTGTATTCCGGGAGCGCAGCTGAGTTTGCAGTTCCAGCCAAGATCAAGTTCAATGTCCGGATTAATTTCGGTTATTGCCAGATCAAAATGTCCCTGAAGGTAGGGGTAAACATCAAACATTTTGTCAAACCATTCCTGGGTACCTTCAGGACCGATTATTCGGCAGGTGGTTTTTCCACAAAGCCAGCGACTCTTGAGCAGCGGGAGGACATCAGCAACGTGGTCCAGATGCAGGTGTGAAATCACAATCGCATCTATGTCAAGTGGACTGTGCCCGCTTTCGAAAAGTCGCTGGAGAACCCCGGCTCCGCAATCAAAAAGAAAATGACGACTATAATCCGGTTCAACCAGTAGGCCGGATTGCACTCTCCCAGCCTGCGGAATACCCACACCAGTACCAAGGAAATGTAATTTCATAGTTTTATAATAAGGCTTAAGTAACTTAACTTTAATTATCTACTCCGAAACGGGCTATTTAAATCCGTTCAAAACGACCTCGGCTTAATTTATTTTTGCTACTTGCGAGGGTTGCCCAGCCAGGTCAAAGGCGCCGGACTTAAGATCCGGTAACGAAGGTTTTCGAGGGTTCGAATCCCTCCCCTCGCACTTGTTTTATGGGTTATAGGCATCTTGTAAAAATGCTACTCTTATAAAATTTTGTGTTTTCAGAGGTTCGAATTATACCCCTCGCATATTAGATCGGGGTTATAGGTAACTAGAAAAAACACTACGCTTTCTGGAATAGCATACAATACAATTAATTGAGCCTAACTCCAACAGATTTTTTAACTATGTAGAGTTATTCCTAAGCAATGGAGGATTATTTTGGAAATATTGTTTTTGGGGCAGTCGACCCCCGATTATTAAGTATAATGATAATCACTGGCTTTTTGATATTTTTCATGTATTTTTACAATAGTGAGTTATGGAAGACTTTTTCAGACTTTGATAAATTGTCATTTTCAATTGTTTGTGGTTTTATTGTTTTTATGGGTCTAGTGGTCCCTTTAGCCAGAATTATTTTTGCAATGGAATATTTTATTACTGGCTATGATTTTGGAAAAATTGAATCAGATGAAATAGTCAATACATACAAGCAAATATATTATTGGATATTGATTGGGCTTTTTATTGGTGCTTTTGCATCCGCGAAGCCATTATATGAAAATATCAAAGTAGTCAAATCAATTTTTATTGCATATTTTTTATCAATTTGTTTCTTAATCCTATTTGTAGTTGAATTAGCTGTCGCAATATACTTCAGCTCCTTTAGAGCTTACATGTTTAATGTAATCAATAACATTGTTATGAGCATCTTCTTTTTATGCATATTTTTCTTCGTCTATTTGGCGATTCACAAAGCATCAATGAAGGTTATTATTGAAGAAATTGGCTTGTTTTTTTCGAACCTTAAACTGAAAAACCCACATTTAGTTTTGTTAGGAGTGGTATTAATCATACTACCAATTTCAACAGGTGTGTTTTTGTTTAGCTATGAAGTTACGGAAAACGAAGAAAAAATTGACTTAATATCTATAGAAGAAATAGACATACGAAGGTATGAAGTTTCACCAGCTAAAGAAGTTATATTTAGAGACTATTCCATAAAAATGCCCATAGCTGTTTCATGGGCAAAAGTGCATCCAGACCTACCTCTTAAAAGTGATTTTGATAGTGAGAGCAACTTGAAATACGTAATAGTGGAAGAACAGAATACTTTTCTTGTTAATGATACATCTAAGGTTGTAAATGTTACAGTAACGCTCTACAATTATACAGAAGTGTCTTTTCCTAAAATGGTAACATTTGATGAACCAATGTTCACAAATGATTCAATGTTTACGAATATTTCACTTAACAATTATCTTCCACATAACATTGAGATTGAAGTATTAACTATTCCAATACCCAATGGTTATTCACTTGAAGAAAAGGATTTTGTTAAAACACAACATTTCTCCAATCATCGTGGTGGTATTCAAGGATACTCGATTAGAGATGAAGATTTGTTTTTAACATATGTGCGTCTCGAAAAGAACTCTTCTGGAACAATTATGCTTAAATTGGTAAATACAACTACAGAAACCCCTTAACAAATCCCTTTCAATCTTTCCTTTACATGAGAATTAAGACTAAACGTTTTACCTGATTTAGCATTCTGCTTCATATAATGCAAAGTACCTTTCGAGAATCCCATTTTCATCCACTCCGAATAGGAAATATCCATTATCTTCTGCCTCATATCATCAGAATTATTTCTCTCAATTTGGTGAGCAGGTTTCACAAAATCAAGTGTCTTTCTCTTACCAACAAGATGATGAGCTAATTCCCTACTCTTCAATAATAAAACAGAACTCCAAGCAGTATTCTTATTTCTGTACTTGGTTTTACTATTTAACATAGAATTGAACTCAGCAGTAACCTTTCTGGCTCCCATAGGCTTCAATCTCAAGCTGAAAAACCATTCCTTAAATAACATTCTGCTTCACCCAATCACAGAAAACTCAAGCTCCCTGCACTTAAAGCAATATCAATAGCCCTGACACGGTGAATACGAAAGAACTTAAATTAATAGCTATTATCAGAAAAGGATGTATGAGCTTTTATCACCCATCAATCCCCGTGCTGTGTTGAAATATATTGGATATCTGCTAATGATAATTGCTTTTGTTCAACTGGTACCGGTTGTTGTTGCAATCATTTTTTCAGAATACGCAACTGCAATATTCTATGGTGTGACAGCTATTGCGGCCTTTATAGCGGGATTTACCATCTATAAACTTCTACCACATTATGAACTTGAGACAAAAGAAGCGATAATACTCGTAGCCATTGTGTTCCCGCTCTCATCCCTGATAAGTGCCGTACCAATGGCTCTTTCAACCGGCATGCCGTTTATAGACGCGTTTTTCGAAAGCGTTTCAGCAATTACAACAACAGGACTTAGTGTCGCGCCAGCGGATCTGGGACCCGTATTTCTTTTCTCCCGCTCATGGTCACAATGGGTTGGTGGAATAGGGATCCTCCTGATAATGCTATCGATTCTCATCACTCCGGGTATCAATGCAGCAAAAATATACAAGGTATACGGAGGAGAAAAGATTCTTCCAAACGTAATATCAACTACCCGGCTGCTTGGAAGAATTTACGTAGGAATCACTTTAATTGCCATCATTATCCTCCTGCTGGGAGGAATGACCTTTTTTGATGCTGTCTGCCATGCTTTCAGCAGCGTATCTACAGGAGGATTCTCCACCCATCCGGAAAGCATAGCCGCATTCCAGGGGCCTTTGATACCTCTCATGATCACAATTTCCTGCATAATGGGTGCGATTAGTTTTGCAATATACCCAAAAATGATTAAAAATCCGAAAGTGCTGATAGAAAACCTTGAAGTGCGATATTTTTTACTGGTAATCGCTGTTGGTACGGTAGCCCTTGCATATAGTATTTCAAGAGAGCCGGAAACAAACATGCACCTTTCTGATATACTCTTCCAGGTAGTTTCGGCACTCACTACAGCAGGTTTTTCGACTACTGATCTCTCCGTACTTTCTGATGCTTCAAAGGGTTTAATGAGCGGCCTTATGTGTATAGGAGGAGGCATCGGATCCACTGCCGGAGGAGTAAAGATATTCCGTCTGATTGTCCTTGTTAAACTCATCAAAATAGTGATTGCAAGATATTTCCTTCCCAAGGAAACCATTACTCCACTTATGGTAAAGGATCATGTTGTAGAGAATGAAGAGCTAAAGCAGCTAACGGTATTCGTGCTGCTCTATGCAATTGTATTAATAATATCTGCATACATATTCATGCTTAACGGAGTGGGTGCCGGAGATGCGATATTTGAGGTTTCAAGCGCACTGGGAACTGTAGGACTGTCTGCAGGTGTGACGGATGCATCTATGCCCGCAATCCTTAAGGTGATTCTTTGCACGGATATGCTGCTTGGGAGAATAGAAATCATTCCCCTGTTAATATTAGCTATGCCGAGAACCTGGATAAAAATTTAATTTCTGGTGAAAATTATGAGAGTGATTATAGTTGGTGCAGGCAGCCTTGGAAAACATCTGACAAAAAATATGATCGATCAGGGAAATGAAGTTGTGCTTATAGAGAAGAATCCAGCTATTGCAAAGGAGCTTGCAGAATCCCTGGATTGCACTGTCATACAGGCCGAAGGAACAAGGCCTGATATCCTGGAAAAGGCGGAAATCGATAAAGCAGATGCGATTGTTGCATGCACAAGCAGTGATCAAAACAACATAATGATAGGGCTCATTGCAAAGGAAGAAAATGTCGATAAAATTATTGTAAAGACCGACGAGAAGCAGTTTATGGAAGTTGCAAAAAAGCTCGGATTTAATCACATCATCAATCCTTCTAATATTTCTTCGATGATTGTATCCGATTTGCTGCGAGGCGTAAACACAGTGGAATTGAGCAACCTCGTGCGATCTGATGTTAGATTTATAAGCGTTATAATTGGTGAAAAAGCAACAGGGCTAAAGACTTCCGAAGTATCCCTTCCAAAAAAGAGCTCGGTTATTGGTCTTTATAGGAAAAAGGATTTTATTCTGGCTGGTGAAAACCCAACTCTGGAAAAGGATGATGAGTTGATTATTGTTACAAGAATGGAATATGTAAACGACTTACATGAACAGTTGAAGTGAAGAAGGACTCAAGGATCGGGGAGACTTCTAATCACACTGGTTAAAATCACAAAAATTGTCCGGTAATCAGGGTACTCTTTATCCGGGAAATTCGTTTTTAGAAACTGTGGTCTCTCAAAAATACACCTAAAAACTACAAATTTAGAACTGTATGAGAGTCTATTTATAGAGAAAAAAATAAAGCTTTAGTTAATTTGGGGTGGCATAATTAAAAATTGAGCTTTGCTAGCACTTTGAGATTGGTTTTTCTAAATGTGTCCGACTAACAAAATGGAGAGCAAAATCTGATATTCATAGCAGCACGGTATGTAAATTCAAACAACAAAAGGAGAAAACATCATGGACGAAGGTAGCAAGGATATAGTAATGGGATCCAATGCCCGGGGCGGCATGTCAAACCGGGACTGGTGGCCAAATCAGTTAAATCTTAGCATTCTGCACCAGCATTCTTCCAAATCCAATCCGATGGGGGAAGATTTCAACTACGCTGAAGAATTCAAGAAACTTGATCTGGAGGGTCTGAAAAAAGACCTCTATGCACTGATGACCGATTCACAGGACTGGTGGCCTGCCGATTACGGTCACTACGGAGGGCTTTTCATCCGGATGGCGTGGCACAGCGCAGGTACTTACCGCATGGGCGATGGCCGTGGAGGCGGGGGGGCTGGCAACCAGCGCTTTGCTCCTGTCAACAGCTGGCCGGACAATGTGAACCTTGACAAAGCACGTCGTTTACTCTGGCCTATCAAGCAAAAATACGGCAGGAAAATTTCCTGGGCCGACCTGATGATTCTAGCCGGCAACTGTGCACTTGAGTCCATGGGATTCGAAACCTTTGGCTTCGGTGGTGGGCGCGAAGATATCTGGGAGCCCGAAGAGGATATTTACTGGGGAGCTGAGAGCGAGTGGCTAGGCGACGAGCGCTACTCAGGAGAACGCGATCTTGAGAATCCTCTTGCCGCTGTGCAAATGGGCCTAATTTATGTGAATCCGGAAGGGCCGAACGGTAACCCGGATCCGGTCGCCTCCGCCCGCGACGTTCGTGAGACCTTCGCGCGCATGGCCATGAACGATGAAGAAACTGTGGCACTGGTTGCCGGTGGACACACATTTGGGAAATGTCATGGTGCGGGCCCGGCATCTCATGTGGGACCTGAACCCGAAGCAGCACCTATTGAAGAGCAAGGTCTGGGCTGGAAGAGCAGTTTCGGAATCGGTAAAGCTGGAGATACTATCAGTAGCGGCATCGAGGGCGCCTGGAAACCGAACCCTACCAAATTTGACCTGGGTTATCTGAGGATATTACTTAAATATGATTTTGAACTGGTCAAAAGTCCGGCAGGTGCCAATCAATGGCTGGCCAAAGATGTAGACGAAAACGATATGATAGTTGATGCCCACGACCCATCGAAAAAACATCGACCAATGATGACCACTGCGGATCTCTCATTGAAATTTGATCCAATCTACGAACCCATCGCAAGACGCTACCTGCAAAATCCGGAAGAATTCAAGGATGCCTTTGCACGCGCCTGGTTCAAGC
This sequence comes from Methanohalophilus levihalophilus, assembly GCF_017874375.1. NCBI lineage: Archaea > Methanobacteriati > Methanobacteriota > Methanomicrobia > Methanosarcinales > Methanosarcinaceae > Methanohalophilus > Methanohalophilus levihalophilus. The sequence continues at coordinate 423,569 of NZ_JAGGLK010000001.1, read as the reverse complement.
TTACTCACCGTGACATGGGTCCCCGCTCACGCTATCTCGGCCCGGAGGTCCCGGAAGAGGCTCTTATATGGCAGGATCCGGTACCTGAAGTGGATCATGAGCTTATAGACACACAGGATATCGCAGACCTCAAGAGTCAGATCCTTGCCTCGGGACTATCGGTCTCTCAACTTGTCTCGACCGCCTGGGCATCGGCTTCCACGTTCCGCGGCTCCGACAAACGCGGTGGAGCTAACGGTGCCCGCATTCGCCTCTCTCCGCAAAAAGATTGGGAAATCAACCAGCCCGAACAACTTGCGACTGTACTTACGACCCTTGAAGGAATCCAAAAGGAGTTCAACAACACCCAGTCAGGCGGGAAGAAAGTTTCACTTGCCGATTTGATAGTTCTGGGCGGATGCGCAGGTATCGAGCAAGCGGCAAAAAATGCCGGTCATGATGTAACAGTTCCCTTCACGCCGGGACGCACGGATGCTTCAGATGAGCAAACCGACGTTGTTTCATTCAGCGTACTCGAACCAAAAGCTGACGGGTTCCGCAACTACCAAAAAGCCAAATACGCTGTATTGCCAGAGGAACTGCTGGTGGATAGAGCACAACTGCTAACACTGACAGCTCCTGAGATGACAGTCCTCATAGGCGGTATGCGTGTTTTGAATACCAACTTTGGACAATCTCAGCATGGAGTTTTCACCAAGCGTCCGGAGACGCTCACAAATGACTTTTTCATGAATCTGCTCGACATGAGCACGGAATGGAAAGCAATCTCGGACGATGTGTTCGAGGGTCATGATCGCACAACAGGGGAACTCAACTGGACAGGCACTCGCGTCGATCTTGTCTTCGGGTCAAACTCGCAGCTTCGGGCACTTGCGGAAGTCTACGGATGTGAGGACTCACAGGAGAAATTCGTGAAGGATTTTGTAGCGGCATGGGATAAGGTAATGAACCTTGACCGCTTCGATCTTGCCTGATAACAGCATCAACATCTTCGGGAGCTTTCAAAGAGTAGTTTGAAAGCTCACGGAGGCAATTAGAAACATATCCAACCCAGACAAACTGCTCTGCTCTTCAATACATAAACCGATTATAGACAAAATAGCCGGAGGTTTATGTCAGGTGGAAAATTATACTACAGGAACTTCAGTTGTCTCTACTTCATCATTGGTGGGATTCAGGTCATCGCGATAATTTTCTATATAATTGGAAACTTCTTCTGCTTCTGGATATTTTGCAATATGGAAGATGCCCTCGCCTTCATGAACAAGCGGCAAATTTGTTTTCCCGATGACAATTCCAAAATCAGGACTCGTGACTTTTGTTTCAATCTCACCTAATGGATCGTTTATGTAAGCTAATATATCGTCCTTTTTGACCGGAGCACCCAAAGGGATAATGGAGCGTAGGATTCCACTTTCTGGCGCCCGAATCCAGTGAGTAGATTGGGAAATAACAGATTTTTTATCTTTTTTCTTAGTAGCTTTTGGCCTCATGCCCAAATGGGACATTGCTCCCAGTATACCCCTTACACCGGCCCGAATAGCTACCTCATCAAAACGAAGTGCTTCACCGGCCTCATATAATAAAGCTGATATGCCGTGTTCACGAGCCGCTTCGCGCAGCGAACCATCACGCAGTTCAGTGTTAATTATTACTGGCACACCAAAGGAACGGGCAAAGGCTTCGGTTTCTTTATCATCTATCAGACATGCGCGTATTTGTGGAAGATTATCACGGGCGACTGCCCCGGTGTGAAGATCAATTATATGCGTACATTTGTCAATTATTTCGACCATTAGAATATTTGCCAGACGGGAAGCCATCGATCCTTTTTTTGAACCTGGGAAAGAACGGTTCAAGTCTCTTCTGTCCGGTAAATAGCGAGACTGGGAGACGAACCCGAAGACATTTACAATTGGAATCGCTATGAGAGTGCCTTTTATCTTATCAATGGTTTTGTGCGCTAAAACACGGCGAATAATTTCCACACCATTTATTTCATCACCATGCAGGGCAGCACATATTAGTAAGCATGGCCCCGGTTTACGCCCATGTACCACATGAACCGGCATTGATGCTGACGTATGAGTATAAAAACTGGGAATGGGCAATTCAATAGATTTCCGCGTTCCGGGCTGAATCGTTATACCGGCTATTGTAATTGGTTGTTGCATCAATTAGCCTTTTCCTCTTGTACGAGTTTTGCCGAATTTATTATTCTTTTCAATGTATTCAATAATCATACCCGCAATGTCCTTTCCCGTAACTTTTTCTATTCCTTCCAAACCAGGACTGGAATTGACTTCCATTACTACAGGTCCATGGTTGGAACGCAAGAGGTCAACACCGGCGACATTAAGCCCCATAATTTTTGCAGCACGAACTGCTGTAGAGCGTTCTTCAGGAGTAATCCGAATAAATTCGGCAGAACCGCCCCGATGTATATTTGACCTGAATTCACCACTCGAGGCCTGTCTTTTCATAGCTGCCACCACTTTGCCCCCGATTACAAAACAGCGAATGTCAGCTCCATTGGCCTCTTTTATATACTCCTGCACCAGAATGTTTGCCTTTACACCCATGAAACCTTCAATGACGCTTTCTGCAGCCTTTTGTGTTTCAGCCAATACTACCCCAATGCCTTGTGTTCCTTCAAGGATTTTGATAACAAGCGGAGCACCACCGACCATTTTTATCATATCTTTTATGTCATCTGGTTTGCTTGCATAAACAGTTACAGGCAGGCCTATGCCTTTGCGGGAAAGTAGCTGCAGAGAACGAAGTTTATCTCTGGAACGGGTAATTGCAACGGATTCATTCAAAGGAAAGACACCCATCATTTCAAATTGGCGCAAAACGGCAGCACCATAGAATGTTACTGAAGCACCGATTCTGGGTATCACGGCGTCAAAATCATCAAGTTCCTTGCCTTTGTAGTGGATAGAAGGTTTGTGAGAAGCGATGTTCATGTAAGTACGCAATACGTCTATTACTACAACTTCATGTCCTCTTTCGTCTGCTGCTTCAATCAAGCGACGGGACGAATAAAGATTCTTGTTTCTTGATAGCAAGGCAATTTTCATTTTCCAACCTCAGATTCTAACCCATATAAAGATTCGGCTTCAAGCTTTCCACACAGAAATGAGACACTTGGGTCAACATGTGCCCAATTTTTAAGTGCGCTACGCCCCAATAACATTCGATATCGCATTGTATCACGATCTGTAAGTGTTAATTCAATTGGAAAACTGTGAGATGCAATAGTGACACATGTTTCAATAACATAGCGCATCTCCTTATGCCCCCCCGAATCACTGACTTGACGATAATCGCTTATTGGAGATACACATTCAATATAAAAATCCTGGTTATCCTGTATGGGATGAATTAAAAAGCGAACCATTTCAACGCCATTCTCACTGTAATGTTCTACATCAAATGCATGTATTGAAGATGTCTTGGCACCTGTATCAACTTTTGCTTTAATGGCAGGCAAGCCCAAATCAGGAAGCGACACCCACTCCCTCCAACCAAGCATTATTTTTTCTTTTTGTTTCATTCAAGCCATCTCGCTGATCCCGGTTCCTTTGAATATTTTTATTTAAATTCAATTTTATACTTTGTCAACAGCCATTTATTAGTTTTGTTTAGAGGCTTCTACTATATCTGGTTATTACCTGCCAAATTGTATCTGTCAGGAGAATCAGTAATAAAAAGGAAATACTGACGGATGAGACTGCAAATGCTGAAAATTTTCCAATCTCCCATCACTGTGATGAAATCGGAGAAAGCAGTATATGCTTTCAATACAACCTTTTAATAAGATAAAGGATGGGGACACATGAAAATAATCATTTTATCAGATACTCATATCAAACCCGGAAAATCGCTCATTGATTTGCTTCCGGATGATCTGGTTACAATTATCAAAAACAGTGACATGATTATCCATGCAGGGGATTTTGAAACAATGGAATGCTATAATGAGTTGGCGAAGCTTGGCAATCTTGTAGCGGTTCGAGGGGATACCGACGTGCCTGAAATAATGGAACTCCTTCCTGAAAGAAGAGTCATCGAGGTCGAAGGCATTAAGATCGGGGTAATTCACAAGGGACAACTGACATCTGATAACCCGGACGGCCTGCGTTATCTTGCAAAAGAAATGGGCGTTGATGTACTGGTTTTCGGGCATTTTCACCATCCCATAATCGAGGATTTTGAAGTGCTTTTGCTTTCCCCGGGAAGTGCAATTGTCCCTGGAATCGCTGAACCCAGTGCCATCGAGCTTGAGATATCGGAAGGCAAGGTGAAGGGGAGCGTAATCCGATGTAACGGGGACGTCTGCGATTATTTTAAATACGAAAAAAACTGCTTTTTAACTGAATTTTTAGATTTTAGCTAAATGTTGCCAGAAGAGGAGGCAAATAATGGATATTTCAATTCGGCCTGAAGAAGAAGTTGAAACATCCGATAAAGAGTTTCCTTTCAGGGAAAAGCATGTCACAGCCAGCCAACTGTTTTCTGAATGAGCCTAACTTTAATAAAATACGCAAAGGCGAGTGTTTCTCCTGAAACACTTCTTGCCTTTACTATCAGTATTATTCTGCTTCATTTAACAGGCATACAAATGTCAAGGATATGATGCTTTTCCGGATGTATTTCCGGATCATTCAAATAGATCTCATAGCTTGCCCGGAACATATCGATCTCAAGGTTGTTCTGTATAAGCCACTCAACGATCGTCTCCCATGCAGGACCATATTCTTCGGCGCCTGTCAGTTCCGCACGCATCACGACGTATTTTCCACCGGGTAGTTTTTGCTTCTTGATTTCACCCTCAACTTCAACATCATCGGCGATGGTCATGCAGGCATCCAGCTTGAGTTCTTCCGGAGGGCTGACTCCCGGATCATCGTAATAAGCAGACATAAAAAGAGTGTTTGGTCCGAATAATTGCTTAGGGCCTGCCCAGTTATCCAGTTTACCAAACAAATCTGCAAAAACCTCAGCATTTCCCACGTAATTGCCAACGAAGGAAACATATGCTACAGTTCTCTCTTCCAATTCTGTTATCTCTGGCTCGTTTATGATTTCCATACCCAAAAACCTCTTTTAATTGCACAATACTTTCTGCAATTCTTACTATAAGAATTAATACTAAGTTAAGTGAAAGTAATCGATGATACTGATTTAAAAAAAGAATCAAGCAAAAAAAGGTAATTAAAACAACATCCAAACACTATCATCACAGTGAAGGATATTCTGGAAATAGATTTTTTATTCATTAGGCTTGTTGCGCAGCTTATTTAGCTCATCCACATCCTTTTTGAGTAACTCAAGCATATATTTCAGATCTGACAATTCATCTTCAAGATCTTCAACCTTTTTGTCCAAATCCACAATAATTCCCCCCATTTGTATCAGGTTCAGAAAATCACAATGCGGATTTTCCAGTTCTGAAATGAGTCATAACCATTCTCAATTTACTAATATTAATAATTAAGAGGAAGTGTTTTTACTTTACTCTAACGATACAAGAAATCGCATTTAATGACATTGAACTGTGACCCGTCAGCATAAGCTATTTTATTAGCAAAAATTAGGAACACAGTGCATTGTCCTATTCCGCAGAAATTTTTGAGAAACGCATTCAACAAAAGATTAGAATTTAAAAACAGTATCTAAAGTTCGTAATGATATATAACATTGAAAAACCAATTAATTATTAGGTGGGGTGTATTGGGGAAGTGGGCGCACAGGAGAACACGTGATAATTACGTAATGGGTAATGCAGAAATGGCCTGCTTCCATCCCTCCATTTTAAATTTTTTTACCCTTATCTTTTTTAATGGTACAAGACAAAGATGAGAATACTCATTTTTGAATAACCTCTGGAAAATTAAAATTACCATTTTTTATATAAAATCAAATCCATGTATTATGGGGTAATGGGAGAAGGTTCACAAATATCTTAAAACGATATTTTGTGTACATTGATAAAATATTCTTCGGGGTGTTTTATTGAAACAGGGAGTTTACAATTCATTCTCTTTAGATGACGATTCCGAATTTGATGCAGATTGGGCACTGGAACAAATATTAATGAGGCCAGCTCTTCTAAGACTTGGGAATCTCTCAATAAAATGTATAAAAGAGTTTTACAGGGATTCCAGTAGTCTGGCTGCTTTGTTTTATGATCTGGATTCAAGTAAGATGTATGAAGTCGAGATCCATAGTGGAGAAGTAGATTTTGCCTATATCACAAAAGCAATTGAATACTGGAATCTGGAAGAAAACAATCATTCTGGCTCCAATCATTGTATTGTTATTGCAGCAAAAGCTATCAATTACACTACTTTAAGGTTGCTGCATCTTTTTACCAGCAACATCCCTGTTATTGTTTTACAGCTGAAGACATATGAAACAGAAAACCACAGGGGAATTGTTTTCACAAAAGTTTTTCCCTATTTCATATAGGAATCTAAAGACAAATGCTCTTTTCATTTACCTGTATACGTATGACAGCAATACCGGATTTCGGGGTTAAAAAAGAATATGCAGCGCGCCATCATGTACATAGCTGGCCAATTTTATGTACATTATAGATATATTCTAACACATAGCAATTCTTAACCAGAGAATAATTTTACAGGTGTAGGACATGACAATAAATGAAAACATGATTCGGGGAAATCTAACAGAAGGGTTGCTGGGGTTTGCAATTATTGTATTCACTCTTTGGGCTGAATTAACGATTGTAAGCATAATGTAATCCGATAAGCAATCGGATTTCCATTCTTTTTTGCATGAACAGACAATAGCAGCGCTCTTTTAATCTTTACTTTTTTTATTTGCCAGTAAGATTTCCAGAGAAGCTTTTTCGAAAAGATCTGAATTAGAATAATCAGGATTAACCATCCTGCAAGTATAATATATATTTGCAGAGGCCATATATAGAATATTTTAATTAACTATATATTAGGTGCATCCAGATATTAAATAAAAATGTCAGGAATTAATAAGTTATTTCCAAAAAAGATTAAACTGGATAACACAAAACTGTTCAGGAAAACAATTGACTTTATAACAACTATCGTTCTTTATGTTCTTCTCCTAACCCTGATAGTAGGAATGGCAAAAACGATTCTGGATCTTAAATTTGCAGTATTCACATCACTTGAGGTTGGTTTTAACCAAATGGTATCCAACGTGCTTACCATCTTCATATTAATAGATCTTTTTAACATTTTTGTTGATTATCACGAACATGATCGCATTAAACTCACATATGTTGCTGATGCTACAATCCTCATAGTGATGCGTGAAGTTGCAGTTGGAATGTATGGAAGTAAGCTTGAGCCGGCATTTATCCTTTCTCTTTCGGCACTACTGCTTGTTATCGTAATTGTGCGAGTCCTTGCTATCAAGTATTCACCAGAAGAAATCCATAATCCTGTTTCACCAAAAACACATTAAGATTGGACCTGCTTATCGGCAAAGTTTCTTGAAGATAGTTTTATCCATGTTTAAATGCGAAGTTGCAAAAGATAAATCAAGGGTTACCACACATCTTGAATGTAATGATCATGGGGGATCAGGTGTGGAAAGCAAAAAGGTTTCGGAAAAAAATCATGTTGCAGAGTATGAACAAAAAGAAAAAATAAGTAGCGGAGTAGGCCAGCTTGATGAGATTTTGCATTATTTCCGTCTCGGGGACAATGTAGTATGGAAAATCGAGGAGCTGGATGATTACAGGCACTTTGCAAATAAATTCGTCCAAAAAGGACTGGATGCGGGATACAAATGCGTTTATATCCGCTTTGCTCCCCACGAGCCCATCCTTCAGGATACCGAAAATGTTGAAATTGTTACAATCAACCCAAGTCCGGGTTTTGACTATTTCAGCAGCCAGGTACATCACACAATCGAAAAATACGGGGAAAAAATATTCTACGTTTTTGACAATCTTTCTTCCCTTGTAACAGAATGGGCAACCGATGAGCTTCTTGCAGACTTCTTCAAAGTGACATGTCCGTACCTGTTCGAACTTGATACCATAGCATATTTTGCACTTACAAAAGGAAGGCACAGCCATTCAGCTGTCGCAGCAATCCGTGACACCACACAAATATTGCTGAGCTACTACCACGTAGGAGACAACACTTACCTTCACCCCCTCAAGGTTTATGCCAGGTATTCCCCGGACATGTATCTTCCACATCTTGTTTCAGAAGAAAAATGGAAGCCGGTTTTCAATAGCGGGGAAGCTGCGGCGGTTTCATCCACTGAGCGAAAGAAGGGATTAAAACGTTCAATAAAGACGATTGCACCATGGGAAAGTGTCTACTCAAGATTAAAATATTACTATGCAATAAACCCGGAATCCAGAATAACCGATCCTGATATATTGGCTCTCAAGCAGGAACTTTCAAGAATGGTAATAGGCAACCATCCGAGATTCAACAAACTTGCAGACGAATATTTTACGCTGGAAGACCTGCTCAGCATCCGGGACCGGATAATCGGCTCGGGACGCGTGGGTGGAAAGGCAGCAGGTATGCTTCTTGCACGAAGTATCGTAATAAAATCAAACGGAAAAAAGGATTTCAGGAAAATAATGGAATCCCACGATTCCTTTTATATCGGTTCGGATGTGTTTTTTACTTTCCTTATTAAGAATGACCTGTTTCGCCTGAAAGTCAAAATGGCTGAAAGCTCCGATATGAGCAGGGAAGAGTTCGAGGAAGTAGAACAAAAATTCCTCGAAGGAAAATTCCCTGAGGAAATTGTAGAAGAATTCAGGGATATGCTGGATTATTTCGGACAGGCGCCAATCATTGCAAGATCAAGCAGTCTGCAGGAGGATAGCTTTGGGAATGCTTTTGCGGGAAAATACAGGAGTGAATTCTGTGCAAATCAGGGTACTCCTGATGAAAGACTTGAAGCATTTATGCATGCTGTAAAACTTGTATATGCCAGCGCACTTAATCCCGACGCACTCTCCTACAGAAGAAAAAGAGGGTTGCAAAATGAAGATGAGCAAATGGCGATACTTGTCCAAAGGGTAGCCGGTATTCCTTACAAGCAATATTTTTTCCCGGCATTGGCGGGAGTTACATTTTCAAGAAATCTCTTTACCTGGACAAAACGGATAGATCCCAACAAAGGTATGGTAAGGCTTGTCTTTGGGCTCGGTACAAGGGCAGTTGACAGGGTTGGAAGAGATTATCCCCGCATGATAGCGGTAAGTCATCCCGGATTAAGACCGGAAGCAGGAAACCAGATTACGAAATACTCCCAATGGGAAGTGGACGTAATAGATTTCAGGAAAAATAACCTTGAGACAGTGCATTTCAGGGATCTGGTTGAAGACTGTGACTATCCGAACCTTGGAATGTTTGTTTCAATCTTAACCGGCGGATACCTCACCGATCCTTACAAGAAAATCACGGATTGTACGGCCCAACAGATGGTTCTCACATTCAACAACCTGATTTCAAAGACTGATTTTATCCCCATAATCGAAGAAATGCTGGCAACCATAGAAAGAGTGTACGAACAACCTGTAGATATTGAGTTTACAGCATCTCTGGATCCTGAAAAGAAAATAAAGTTGAACATTGTGCAATGCAGGCCCATGACCATTCCCGGAATCACAGGTCAAATCGAAATTCCTCAAAAAATACCGGCTACAGATATACTGTTCAGATCTGACAAAATCATAAATGGAGGCACAATAGAAAACATAGGTTATATCCTGTACATTGAACCGACATCCTATGATGACATTGAGGACATGGACATAAAGAAATCCATAGGGAGGGTAGTTGGGCACGTAAATGAGAAAATGAGATCAATGAACTCCAGCTTCATAATGATGGGACCCGGCAGATGGGGAAGCAGTAACATTGAACTTGGAGTCAACGTCACATATTCGGAAATTGACGGAACTTCAGTTTTGGTTGAAATAGCAAGGGAAAAAGCCGGACACACACCGGAAGTATCCTACGGAACACACTTTTTCCAGGATCTTGTGGAAGGACAGATAATCTATATGCCAGCCTACCCTGACAGGAAAGAATCGGAATTCAATGAACTATTCTTCAAAGAATCCGGAAACCTGCTGCCAGAGATCCTGCCCCGTTTCTCCGATTTTGCCAATGTGATTAAGCTGATAGATGTAAGAAAAGCTGCAGATGGAGCAAGTGCTGTAATCGCAGCAGATCCGCAGGCACAAAAAGCAATTTGCTATCTTAAAAAGGATTAAACTGCTGGAAACTATGATTCAAAAATAACGCTATTCTTCGGCGGGAAACATTCGGAAAACAACAGTTTGGAAGTGGTGGGGTGTTGGGGGTGGGTATAAGCCCACTAGTCCGAATGTTTCCGGGGAACTCCAAAAACTTCCTTACATATAAATGTTTTGAAACTGTTTTTGTATTTAAAATGTGGTTCCTGTTAACTAAAAAAGAAAGGAACACAGTAGTTGATACTTGTTTCCATACACTCAATTCCCTATTGTTAAATAGTAAGAACTGGATTAATTAGTTGTATTCAAATGACATTGCATACAAATGAAGATTATCTGAAAAGCATTTTTCGTGCTGCACCTTCGGGTATTGGGATTGTGAAAAACAGGGTTTTTGTTGATGTAAATCCCAGAATATGTGAAATGACCGGCTATTCCCGTGAAGAATTAATAGGGATAACCGCCCGAATACTTTATCCCACGCAACAGGACTTTGATTTTGTTGGAAGTGAAAAATACAAACAAATTGCCGAGAAAGGAACGGGGGCCGTTCAGACCCGATGGAAGAAAAAGAGCGGAGAAATAATCGATATTTTACTCGCTTCCACACCATTAGATGTCACCGATCTCTCAAAAGGGGTTACGTTTACAGCTACGGACATAACCGAGCAAAAGATCGTAGAAAGAAAACTGGTGGAAAGAGAAGGGCAGATTAGTGCTTTAATTAAGACCATTCCAGATCTGGTGTGGCTTAAGAATCCTGATGGCGTCTATCTTGCATGCAACTCAAAATTTGAGCGCTTCTTTGGTGCAAAAGAGGCAGAAATCATTGGAAAAACAGATTACTATTTTGTGGGTAAGGAACTTGCGGATTTCTTTACAAAGAATGACAGGAATGTAATTGAGGCCGGCAAATCCATCATTAATGAAGAGGAAGTGACGTATGCAGACGATGGCCACACGGAACTCCTTGAAACTATTAAAACTCCCATGTACGATTCTGAGGGGCAGCTTATCGGCGTAGTGGGTATTGGCAGGGATATTACCCATAGAAAAGAAATTGAAGAATCGCTGCTTCAGGCCAAAATCCTGGCTGAGAAAGCAAACCAGCTAAAGAGTGAATTTCTTGCAACCATGAGTCATGAACTCCGCACACCCCTTAACTCAATAATTGGTTTTTCCCAGATACTGGCCAAAAACCAGAATGGAAATCTGGATAACATTGAGGAAAAATACGTTTCCAACATTGTAAGAAGCGGAAAACATCTCCTTGATCTTATCAATGAGGTACTGGATCTTTCAAAAATCGAAGCAGGAACCATGGAGATGGAATATGAAAGTTTCCAGATTCCTACGATTTTAAATGAGGTAAAAGCATTGGTTTTCCCTTTACTGGCAGCAAAAGAGATCAGTTTTTCAATTCATACGGAAGCAAAATACCTTGCTTTATATGCAGACAAGAAAAAAATGAAGCAGATACTATATAACCTGCTCAGCAATGCAATTAAATTCACTCCCAACGGCGGAAAGATTGAAGTCACTGTAAAAAGTGCAAGGAATTTCATTTATATTTCTGTTTCCGACACTGGTATTGGAATATCAAAGGACGATATGGACAAAATATTCGCTCCTTTCACCCAGATTGACTCGTTCACCAGCCGGCAATATGATGGAACCGGACTTGGGCTTGCTCTGGTAAAAAAATATGTGGAAATGCATGGTGGCAAAATTTGGGTTGAAAGCGAACCTGAAAAGGGCAGTACGTTTACCTTTTCGATACCAAACGAAGGTTCCAAAAAGCAACTTACCCTGCTGGATCCTTCTTGCAATTAATTTCCAAAAAACATGCAGAGGTTCGTGGATGATTTGGGATTTTCAGCGAAATGTTAATTAAAAAAGTAATCTTTTCATATTCTTATTCCTAATTATTGTATACTTACCTGTTACCATATACCAAGCTAAGTGACTGATAACCGTGAAACTCTACAGCACTAACCTCAAAGCAGATGAAGCAACCTTCAAAACTGCACTTATCAAAGGTCTTGCTCCTGACAAGGGGCTATACCTGCCAAAAGAACTTCCACATTTTTCGGAAGAAGAACTTAATTCATTGAAGAATGAAAAGTATCCGGAAATAGCATTCAGGATCCTCTCAAAGGTTCTGGAAGGCGAAATCGATGATGATTCTCTCCGGGAAATCACGTACGACGCATACAACTACGATGTGCCTCTGGAAGAAGTGGACAACAAGACCTACATTATGAGACTTGACCGGGGCCCTACAGCTTCTTTCAAGGACTTTGCAGCTCGTATGATGGCAAGGCTCATGCAGTACTACCTTAAACAGGAAAATAAGAGCCTGGTAATTCTCACGGCCACCTCCGGCGATACAGGAAGCGCTGTTGCTCATGCTTTCTACGGTCTTGACAACATAAAGGTCATTGTCTTATTCCCGGAAACTGAAGTCTCTGATCGCCAGAGAAAACAGATGACCACTCTTGATAAGAATATCACCGCACTTGCCATGGATGGTAAATTCGATGACTGTCAGGCACTGGCCAAACAGGCATTTGCTGATGATGAGCTCGAACACCTGAATCTTTCATCTGCGAATTCCATTAACATCGGGCGTCTTATCCCGCAATCAATATACTATTTCTATGCTTATGCAAAACTCAGGAACTATCCCGAAGAAATCATTTACTCAATTCCTTCAGGAAATTTCGGTAACATGATGGGTTGTGTTCTTGCCCGGGAGATGGGAGTTCCTATAAAGAGAATCCTTGCATCAGTTAATGAAAACGATGAAGTGCCGGTTTTCCTTGAAACCGGGAAATATGCAAAGATTGAACCTTCCAGAAATTGTTTGTCCAATGCAATGAACGTCGGGCATCCAAGCAACCTCGCAAGACTGATAGCTGTCTATGGCGGGGTAATGGACGAAAAAGGAAACATCAGCAAACTTCCTGACATGGAAAAACTGAATAACGACATTTCATCCGTATCAGTAACCGACGAGGAAACAAAAGCCACCATCAGGAAGTTCTTTGAGGATTATAACATCAGCATCGAACCTCACGGGGCTGTGGGTATAAAAGGACTGCTGGATTACAGGGAAACCACCGGCGACAATACGCTTGCGGTTACACTTGAAACAGCCCATCCGGCAAAGTTCCCGGCAGAAGTGATTGCTGCAACCGGAGTAGATCCTGAACCGCCCCAGAGCCTGAAAGATGTTGAGGCAAAGGAGGAATTCATGGATCATCTCAACACTGATTATGATGCCTTTAAAGCATATTTGAAGGAGAAGCTCGAGTAAGCTTTTTCTTCATGTCTCTTCTAACATTCTTTTTTTTACCAGAACCAGAGAATTGCTGCAACCATTGCCAGCATGATACCATTCTGCATTGCAAGAGAAACGAACATTATCCGTATTCCGAGATTTGGCCTGAATATACCAACGTAATATGGCATCATGCTTTTTATCCGGGGAATACTTGCCAGTACTCTCCCCACAAGCAGAGCCAGAATAATGTCCCTGGTGGAAAGTATATCAGCAGTCATGAGATTGCCTGCTATGGTGTATGCTGCAATATTGCTGGCAAACCAGCCTGCGATTATGGGCAACCCTTCGGCCGGAACGTACCCAACCAGGAAGGATTCACGCATGATGGATGCAATCCAGTCAAATATGCCGGTTTCCATTAGCTGGAAAACAAGAATTGAAACAACTATCAAGGTAAGTGTAATTCGTGTCAGGGAGGGCTTAGATCTGCGAAGGGTTTTTGATACACCTTCCCGGTAACTTATTTTTTCCCTGTGGTAGTGTATTTCCTCAAATGAGCGGGGTGTAAGAAGAAAACGTGCTGCCAGCAGTGCCATGAGCGTTTTCAGGAAACCGATGAGAATCACAATTCCCAGATAAATCAGACCTGTGGTTCCAAGCAGTGTGACCACCACAGGAAGCAGATCCCTTGAAAGTACAATGCTTGAGGGGAATGAGTTCACCATGGTTGCAACAATGGTTTCCCGCCGGTCAATGTGATTGTCATCATGCAGTCTTGCTATCATGGAGTTTCCTGCAGCGGAAGATCCAAAAGAAGTGATAAAGCTAAGCCCGATTTCCTCACGGAGATGACCAAAGCGCATGAGTGGAGAAGCAATAAAGCCGATTTTTTTAACCCAGCCCATTTCCACAACGAAATCCATCACAAGAACGCCAATGATGATGGGGGGAATGACTTTGATGAGATAATCAAAAGCCATGTACAATGCATCAAGCCACATTGGCACTTCCAATAAACCGTATGGGATATGAATTTTACGTGGTTTTTTGAGCTGTCACCGTAGAGTAACTCAGTGCCGTTGACATCCACCAGCAGGGAAATGCTTCCCAGATAGTCAGTGAGGTACCACTCAGTGCCTCATCAAACTTTTAAAGTGTATAGATTGATAAAAAAAGTGAGGATTGAGGAATAAAAACCTCAATCACTTTAGTTTTAGAAAGCTTCACACTTTCTCTCGAAATAGCTGGAGGGATGATCGCAGGAAGGACATTCCTCAGGAGGTTTGGTTCCCTTGTGAACGTAACCACATTTCCGGCATACCCATTCGACCTCTTCTTCCTTTTTGAAAACCGTGCCGTTTTCCACTTCCTTGAGAAGTTTTTCATACCTGTCCTTGTGATGTGCTTCAGCTTCACCAATTGCCCTGAGGCGCTCTGCGATTTCCGGGAAACCTTCTTCATCTGCAACATCTGCAAATTCGGGGTACATTGTAGTGGTTTCATAGGTCTCGCCTGCAATTGCAGCTTTCAGGTTTTCAATGGTGTTTCCCTGAATGGTAGGAACCGCAGCTTCAATCATGAGTTCATCAAGTGAAGCATCATTTCCTTTTAGCTCGTTAATCAGCCTGAAAGCCCATTTTGCATGCTCCCTCTCATTATCTGCCGTTACAAGGAAGATATCTGCAATCTGCTCATAGCCTTCCTTCTTTGCAATCTTGGAATACATTGTGTAGCGGTTTCTGGCCTGGCTTTCGCCTACAAAAGCTTTGGAAAGGTTTTCAATTGTCTTTTTCATACATATCACCTCGTTAGTCAACCAATATATTATCCTCAGTTCTTTATTATCGTATTGGTATCCACTTCAAATTTATACTTAAAAACAGCATCAAATAGCCGCAATCCAAACAGATATATTCCAGTGTCTTGATCTTTACTTAGGGAAGTTGGTAATATGGGTGACATAACCAAAATATCTGAAAGTGTGTACTGGGTAGGTGTGAAAGATTGGGACAGACGCATGTTTGATGCGTTAATACCTCTTCCACAGGGCACGTCTTACAATTCATATCTTGTTCAGGGCAACGAAAAAACCGCCCTCATAGACACCGTCAATCCGGGTTTTGAAGAACAATTGAGGCAAAACATCAACAGGTACTCAAAAGTGGATTCCCTCGATTACGTTATAATGAACCATGCGGAACCCGACCATGCATTTACAATCCAGTCAATAATGAATAGTGTTCCAAAAGCCACATTGATAACTTCTGAAAAGGGAGCAAAAATGGCCATGGTTCAATATGATGTCCCTGAGGAACGGATAAAAATCGTTCAGGATGGTGACACGCTGGATCTTGGAGGAAAAACTCTCAAATTCATCGCTGCACCCTGGCTCCACTGGCCAGAAACCATGTTCACATATCTGGTAGAAGAAAAAACTCTCTTCACCTGTGATTTCTTCGGATCCCACACTGCAGCAGGATTCTATTCGGATGAAGTTGAAGATTTAATCCCCATGGCAAAACGCTATTTCGGTGAAATAATGATGCCTTTCCGCAAGCTGGGTGCAAAAGCCCTTAGCAAAATCGAGGATCTCGATATTGAAATCATTGCGCCAAGCCATGGACCTATTCATCGCAATCCCGAACTAATTCTGGAAGCTTACAAAAAATGGACTGCTGGAGAAACACTGGAAAAAGTCATTGTTGTATATGTAAGCATGTGGAACTCAACCCGAAAAATGGTTGACAGGATGGTTCAGGAGCTTGTGCGGGCTGGCATGGATGTGAAAGTTTTCAACCTTGAAAATTCCGATATTGGGGATATAGCCCGTGAACTTGTGGATTCAAGGGCCATAGTCCTTGGCACACCAACAGTCCTTGGAGGCATGCACCCGCTGGCCGTGTATGGCACTTACCTCGTAAAAGCCCTCAAACCACCGGCAAAATATGCTGTAGCCCTGAGTTCCTACGGTTGGGGAGGAGGCTCAATAAAACAGGCACAAGAAATGCTTAGCGGCACTAAAATCGAAATTTTGGGTGCCATTGATGTAAATGGTCCTCCAACCGACAAGGATTATCAGGATATAGAGAAACTATCTGCCGAACTCGTGGGAAAAATAAGGGAAAATCCATGATTGCCTTCCCGATTCTGCAATGGTGAAGCATGAACAAAGACCTGAAGAGAATTCTTCTGGACAAATGCAGGGAGATGGAAATTCCCATCGTGGGAGTTGCCAGTGTGGAAAGCTGGGAGACTCCGCCTTTCCATCCATGGATGCCGAAAGAGTTTTTTCCCCGGTCGATATATCCGGAAGCAAGGTCTGCAATTGTCATTGGCTTACCTGTTAATCTTCCTGTTCTGGAAACCACACCATCAATTTATTATCACGAATTATACAGGACAATAAACTCTCTTCTTGATCAATACACTTACAGGTTGTCTATTTTTCTCACGGAAAAGGGTCACCCATCTATCTTCATACCCAGGGATGGATATGGATCTATCGATGTTTTGCTGGAAAAACCAATTGCATTCTTCTCACACCGCCATGCAGCTTTTCTTGCAGGGTTGGGAACCTTTGGAGTAAATAACACCTTATTGACATCGAAATATGGTCCAAGGGTACGTTTTGGAACCATTCTTACCACGGCAAAGCTGGAAGCGTATCCTATAGCTGATGAGGAACTTTGCACAAGATGTATGCTGTGTGTCAAACATTGTCCGGTAAATGCCCTTGATGAAAAAGACTACCCGGAAGGTATTACAAACAAAAAAGCCTGTGCCTTATACAGTTCCAAACTCCGGGAGCGGCACATATCGCCATGCGGGATCTGTATCAAGGTTTGTCCTATAGGAAAAGATAGGGAGACATATCAGAGGGAAAACATACGGATGTATGAACAAAAAAATACCTTTCAGAAATATCATAATGCATGGAATCACGTCAGGGCATATGGTGGAAAATAAAGTAATTTCATCAAAATTATTTTTCAGAACGATTGGAAATTACTGAGGGTTATCTTTATACGGAAAAAAATGCATATCATTATGTGCTGTGATACATCTGTCCATAGCGGAACTCTCAGAATTTTTATAGGCAGCATCCATTCAAACCCGCCAGGAGTACCACCTCCCTTTTCATTTTTGGCGGGTTTCCTATTTCAGATAATTAATTTATCTCCCCATCAGCCGCTTTGCAGTTACTACCGCCTCTTCCGCAGATTTCACATATGCATCCGCACCAATCAGTTCGGCATATTCCTGAGTAACCGGAGCTCCACTAATCAGTACTTTGAAACGGCTCCTTACACCCATGTTTTCAAGAATTGCAATTACTTCAGCAAGGCACGGCATAGTTACTGTCGTCATAGATGAAATTGCAATGATATCCGCGTCGTTTTCAAGAGCGTCTTCCACAATGTCGAGAGCAGGAAGATCCGTGCCCAGATCGATTACCCTAAAGCCAGCAATCCTAAGCATACTGGAAGTAACGTTTTTTCCCAGATCATGAACATCGTTCTTCACAGTTCCAATAACAAGGACTCCTTTTTCCTCAGCTAGTTCATCTGATTCAGCAAGCTTTTCGTGTATCAGTTTGATTGTATTCTCCATTATTTCAACAGAATTGATGAGCTGTGGAAGATAACAGTCCCCATTTTCAAATTTTGCTCCAATTTCAGATACGGCATTACTCATTGTCTGTAGCAAACTGGTAACTTCATATCCAGCACGCAAGTACTCTGAAGTAAGATGCTCGACTCTACCCTCATCCAGTTCCAAAAGAGCTTGATGAATATCATTTTGAATTGCCTTTCCTTTTGACATTCAAATCCTCCATTTCCCCTGAATAACCATAATTTTGTTCTTTTCCTAGTTTAACCTATCATTTCAGACAAAAGAACTAAGATACCATCAAAACAAACTGGATATCAAACAAGATTGCAATCGAGGAGATAATAAATGGATCAACCAGACTGGTATTATGATGAGTTTGTACAGGCTGGCGTCGATTACACCGATATCGAACAGGTAATCAACTACGATGAGAATATGAAAAAAATGAGGGATGTAAAGGAAGAAACTAAAGATATCCTTGAATTACTCCATATAAAACCAAATTACCTTGTTATTGAAATTGGATGTGGTACCGGCGAGTTTTCCATTGAAATAGCAAAGCGCTGCCAGAAAGTTTTTGCAATCGATATTTCCAATGAAATGATCAAATATGCACATAGGAAAGCAAAGTCAAGAAATGTGGAAAACATTGAGTTTCATAATGCCGGTTTTCTCACTTATGAGCATGATGGTGAAAAAGCTGATGCTGTAGTCTCCCAATTAGTTCTGCATCATCTACCCGATTTCTGGAAAATTATTGCATTAAAACGCATTCATTCAATGCTCAAAGATGGTGGACAGTTTTACCTGAAAGATGTGGTTTATTCTCCTGAAACGAATGAATATGAAAACTTTCTTTTTGATGCTATGGAAGCTATCTCAGAAAAAGCCGGGGAAGAAACAATAAAAGAAATAAAAACACATATCCGGGAAGAATTCTCTACTTTTGAATGGGTTATGGAGGGCTTGCTTGAAAGAGCCGGCTTCCAGATAAAACTGGTTGACTATCAGGACGACTTTATGGCTGACTACCTGTGTGTGAAAAAATAAGAGAAAAAGAAAAAATGAAGCCTGTGGACTTCATTCCAAATTTCACTTCCAGTTAATTCTCAAAGGCTGCCTTCCTGGAATCCTGTGTACCTTGTACTCAGGATAACCAAACATCATTGCATGTTGTACTGCATGCCCCTCTGGAAGATCCAATTCATCAATTAGTGGCTGGTAAGAAGTTGCAGCTATCTGCAAAAAACCTGCCCAGCACGCTCCAAGATCAAATGAAGGTGCTAAAAGCTCAAACCATGAAAGGGCGATAATGGAATCAGTGTATGCCATAGGGTTTTTGGAAGAAGCATGGGCAATTGCCAGATGAGGTGCACCTCTGCAGATAGGGTCCCCTCCCATTTCATAAGATGAAATCAATTCGGAAACTATCATTTTAAGAGGATGTTCCTCCTCGCTTTCTGCAATTTCACGCATCCAGTCAATGGTCAGGCTGACAAGTTTGCGGACTTTTGCGGGATCGTGTATAATCGTCCAGTGTACTGGCTGATTGTTCATGCCGGAAGGAGAATATCTTACAACATCAAGGATAGATTCAATCTTATCCTTTTCAACTATTTTATCACTGTAATTACGTACCGAACGGCGATGTAGCATATAATTGCCGAGCTGCTCCGGCGATATAGCCGATGAAGCAGAACCTGAAATTCCGGCACGTGGAAGTTTAAATTCCGTTGAAATCGCCCCTTCGGGACAACATACCTCGCAATGCCCGCATTCGGAACAAAAATCCCCGACTTCGTCAGGCATAAAAGGCACAGATGAATCATCGACTGAAACTATGAGCCCAAATGGACATACGTCCACACAGGTACCACAACTGGTGCAAGCTTCTGAATCAATTGAAATTACTTTCATGAAATCACCTGATACTCTAATTGTTACCTACTTTTATAAACTCTTGTAATAGCAATGCCATAATAACCGGACCTGTGAAATAATAATATAAAACAAATAATATACATGTATTTGAAAAACAATTGGAAAACTATGAAACACATTAAGGATTTATACCCTGAGGAAATTGAAGAAAATGGAATTACGGTTTAACTTAGTTAAACTGGGAAAAATAATTTAATAAGGATTAACAGATTAAAAACGGGTCAGAGTTCCATGTTAGCAGCATTCATCACATTATTTGCAATTATCATTATTTCACTGATTATCACACGTATCGCAACGATTGCATTAACCCTGACCGGGATTTCAAGGGAAGTCGCACGGTTTCAGGCGCGCTCAGCTCTGACAGGAGCAGGATTTACAACTTCCGAATCCGAAAAAATGATGAATCACCCGGTAAGACGCAGGATTCTTATGCTGCTAATGCTAGTGGGAAATGCAGGAATTGTTACAGTGATTGCATCAGCAATTCTGGTAGTTGCAAATGCCGGCTCTGACAATATTGAAGTACAGGGACTGGTAATTATTCTCGGTCTTACATGTCTTCTATTGCTAACAAAAAGTACGTGGGTGGACAAGAGACTATCCCGACTTATTACGATTGCACTTCGGCGATGGACCGATCTTGAAACATCCGATTCTGCAAGCCTGATCTACCTTGGCGGTGATTATCAGGTTTCCGAGCTTGAAGTCTCACCTGAGGACTGGCTGGCTGAAAAGACTCTTGCAGATTCCAAACTGGCTGATGAAGGCCTGCTTGTTCTGGGAATACAAAAACCCGGTGGGAAATACATTGGTGCACCTGTTGCTACTACAAAGATAATGGACAGGGATGTACTCCTGCTCTACGGAAGAGGGGGAGCTATACAGGAATTAGACAGGCGTCGTCGCGGACTTCGCGGTGAAGTGGCACATGTTGAAGCTATTGCCGAACAACAACGTGTTGTTGACGAGCAAGAGAAAGAGCATGGACAGGAAGATGAAATGAATCAGGACGAGGAATAAAGGCACAATTACACAGGAAAATATTACTGATAGTTCCCTGTACCTGAAGTTATAAGTCCTCTGGCATTCTGCCATCCCATCTGGGTACCTGTTGAAGCTATAGTTACCTGATCAGTATACTTGTTTCCCGTCCATCCTGACGTCCACCACTGATTATAACCGGAAATTTCTACAAGAATTTCAACATTATTTCTTGGCGAGGTTCTATAGTAAGTATAAACCCTGCTTTCGTAACCATGCAATGAAAAATCAGGAACATAAAAATGTTCATCCGATGATCTCGTATCCATTTTAGCCAGGCTATATCTCGGAAAAAGCAAAGGTTCACCCTCAAAAGGATTCATGGTATTGAGTTCACGATCAGAATTTTTATTGATGCTAATCCCCTGATGGTAAAAAGGTGAAGAAATATTGTTTGGAGAAGTCTGAGCCTGCAAGTTTACATTCTCATCAATGTCGTCATTTTCATTTGGAGAACCATGAAAATTAGGATTGATAATGGGAGCCTTTAGCATGAGCATTCGTCCTTCGGAAGTATTGATTATACTGCAGTTCCATCCGGATGGAATATTGGTCAAATCATTTGCAGTTAAAACGTTCCCATCTTCAGAAAGTGGTACAGGTAAATACAATGTCACATCATAAATCGGTTCACCGGATTTTATATCAACCCTGTAGTTATAACTGCTAATCACTTCCTCTTCCATGGATGGACTTATGTCAGAGGCATATAATGTGAAAACAAAAAGCGAGCAAAATAAAATTGTTATTACGATTTTAAGGACGTTTTCCATTTTGTTTCCTTTGCATTTTCTATTTCAGGGATCTTTAAATGAAGCTTCTATTTAGAAAAAGACGATTAGTATTTTTACTTATTGGTTTATTTGTGGAAGATAAAGATTTACACAAAAAAAGAGGAAAGATTGTTGAAATCAAGTTCAAAAACTGATTGACAACAATCATGCCTATGTGCCATATTCAGAAAGAATTTACTCGGAAAGACCGCCCAGATCTTCAAACTCAAGCCCTTCAAGTTCTTCTTTTAAGTTATCAAGTTCTTCCTGTGAAATGGGAAGGTCCTCTGATTCGTTGGAAAGGTTCTCGTCCCCTGATGACTCTTCCGGAATTTCTTCCTGAACAACTTCATCAGTTGTACCTTCTTCAACAATATCAGTTTGCTGGGCGCATCCACTGACAAGCAGGAGTCCCATTATGATTCCAAGAATCAGGATTGTGGTTTTCATTTTATCACGCTCCCCTGACGATTAATGTATAGGCTTCATTGAGATGACCATGAGCAGTGATCATGTTGCCTCTTGCAATCCGAAGATAGTTGTTCCCGTTGGAAAACATAACCAGAGGAGTTCCGGGAAGACGTACTTGCTCGTATTCTTCTTCAGCATTATCGATATTCTCCCGGGCATCTTCAATTTCTGATTTTGCCATATCCAGCTTCTCAATTATCTCGTCATTGTCGTCCATGTCATCTGCTATCATGCGCAGCTCTGACTCGTATTCCTCTAGGGTACCTGCATGCTCATCTGCAATATGAACCCAAACAAAGCCGGAATTCCTTGCAACATCGGAAACAAGCTCAAGATAACTGCCAACCATTTTCAGGAAAACAATTCCCAGTTCAAGCCGGTTTTCCACTTCGTCGACTTCTGCTCTCAAGTCATCAATCTTCGCGAGATTTGTGTCAACATCCTCCTGAATTGTTTCTTTCAGGTCTTCCGGAATTTCCGGGTTTTCCTCAACTTCAAGATTCTTCCACACTAGCCAGGCTTCAGCTTCATCAAGAGCTGCATTTAAGGAATCTTTCCCTGTCTCAATTACTTTTTCATTATTTTCATCGGTTTTGTTTTCGGCCCATGCGAGTTTAGCATCCCTGTGCTCTTCCTGAGCTTCAAGAGTTGCCTCCTTTGCGTCATACCATGCCTGTTTAGCTTCACCGGCAGTTAATGCACTAACCGCAATAGGCTGGAAAAGAAGCAAAGCAAGAACAACCAATGTCACAAAGGATTTTTCTATTGTTCTCATGTTGTATCTCCTTTCAGTATGTAGTAAGATTAAATTCATGATGCAATACAATGCTATTGAATACAAATGAATACACTTGTATACTATATAATGGTTTTCGTTTTGAAGAAACTGAAGAGTTAATCCTAATGCCTCATCACCAATAGCGTTTCAAATGGGATTAAAATGGAATTTCTCTAGCCTTTTAGATTTAAACCTTATTGAAATTGTCTCTAAGTAAGCCAAACCATAATAAACGAATCAACTCAAATCTACTTTCATGAATACCTTAGAAGTTGAATCCATTAAAGAATGGAGAAACTGGCTTGAAGCAAACCATTCGAGGAAGACAGAAATCTGGCTGATCTTTTACAAAAAAGATACCGGAAAAAGCAGATTCTCTTACACCGAAGCCCTGGAAGAAGCAATCTGTTTTGGCTGGATAGACAGCCGCGTAAAAAAGATTGACGAGGAAAAGTACGCCGAGAGATTCACACCCCGGAAAGAAGGAAGTGTCTGGTCGGAAGCAAACAAAGAAATTGCCCGGAACATGATCAAGCAGGGAAAAATGACAGAAGCCGGATTTGAGAAACTCGGCAATGCTCTCAACGAAAAACCTGTACCTGAAAAACCTATTACTATGCCTGCTGACATGAAAAAAGAGCTCATGAATTATGAAAAAGCATGGGAGAATTTTTCGGCTTTTGCTCCAAGCTATCAGAAAAATTATATTCGGTGGGTACTTGATGCAAAAAGGGAAGAGACGCGTGCCAAAAGAATCAAATCAGTTGTTGAAAGGGCGCGTGAAAACAAAAAACCCGGGGTGATTTAACACCCCGAGCCGGAAATGAGTGCTTTTATTTAAATAATTCAAGGCCGGCAGCTTTTGCCTTGTCCATGAGTTCATGGTTTTTTCGAACCTCACCGGGAAGGTTCACATCTGCGCCTATGAAAATATCTTTCACTTCAATTCCCACATAGGTTAGCAGCTGCTCGGCAAACTCATCAAATACTCCCTTGTAAACAGAATCATCCTCAAAACCCTGTGATCCAACGAGAATTGCTTTTTTCCCCGCTTCAACCCGTGGTTTTAGATCTGCATCCGAAAGAGCATAGCACCTGTCAAGGAAAAGGCGCATCTGACCGGTGAATTGAGCAAAGTAAATAGGAGAACCAAACACAAATCCATCTGCTTCTTTTATCTTATCATAAACCGGAGTCATATCGTCTTCAAGTTTGCAATGATCCTGATAGTTACAAAAGCCACATCCCTGACAGCCTTTAAAATCCAGATCATTGATGTAAATTTTTTCAGCTTCAGCACCGGCTTCTATTGCACCGTCTAAAACCTGCTGAACCAGGATATCAGTATTACCTTTCTTCCGGGGACTTCCGACAATACCTAACACTTTCATTTTATTCCACTCCTGTGATCGTGAATTGTACCAATTATGCATTTTGTACTTTCACATCTAATTGTTTTCCTCAGCAATCATATAAACCATTTGATTATAGACTTCATTTTAGGCATCCCTAAAAACATTTATATAACATTAGGTCAGTTTCGTACCACCTAAGTTAGGTTTGCCTAAAAACGGTGATGAAAAATGTTCACAAGTTTCATGATAACATTCAGGGAAGGGCTTGAAGCATTCCTGATCATAGGAATTATTCTGGCTTATCTTGTACAAACTGGAAAGCTTGATCTCCAAAAATATGTTTATTCTGGTGCAGGAGTTGGTATTGGACTCAGTGCAATCCTTGCAGTCCTTTTCAATCTCCTCTCAATACAGTTTGAAGGAAGAAATGAAGAGATCTTTGAAGGCGTGGTTATGCTGCTCGCAGTCGCTGTCATTACGTACGTAATTGTGTGGATGAGCAGGGAAAAGCACAACATTGCTGCAAATATTGAGGAAAAGGCAAAATCCACTAAGGCATATGGTCTTTTCGGGCTTGCATTTTTTTCGGTTTTCAGGGAAGGAATTGAAACAACCCTTTTCCTTGGGGCAGCAGCAACCGGAACCGATGGAAGCCAAGTACTCTACGGCGGACTGCTTGGGCTTGGAGCCTCACTGGTGCTCGCATACAGTGTGTTCAAGTTCTCAAAGCATACACACCTGAGTACGTTCTTCAACATCACAACAATATTCCTTATCCTCTTTGCAGCAGGACTTGCAGCACATGGCGTCCATGAACTTCAGGAAGCAGGAGTAATTCCAATTGTCATTGAACATGTGTGGGATATGAACAACATAATTGATGAAAATGGACTTGGCGGTTCAATCCTGAAATCTCTCTTTGGATACAATGGAAACCCATCACTGCTGGAAGTATTCTCGTATGCTGGGTACTACATTGCACTTTTTGCAGGGCTGAAAGGCTTTGGCAACAGACAGGAAAAAGTAAACTATATCGAAGGATGATAACGGGTTTCCATTATCATCTTTCCTCCTCTTTTTTAATTCTTGGTCAGTTGTTCATGACCATATCCTTATAAGAAATAAGGAGCAAAATTTATAGGGAGTTTGGTGTTTTTCGTTATTCAAGTCTTTAAATTCAATATCAGAGTGGCACAAAACATCATTTAAAAGGTGAGCAAATGGCAAGGGTTGAAAAAGATACTCTCGGGAATGTGGAGGTGCCAGATGATGTTTACTACGGCCCCCAGACAACCCGGGCAGTGGAAAATTTCAGGGTTAGCGGACAGAGACTACCCCCGGTATTCATCAAGGCGCAAGCAGCTATCAAAATGGCATCCGCAAGAGCCAATATGGAAACAGGAAAACTCGAACATCTAATCGGGGAAGCTATCTATAAAGCTGCTTCAGAAGTGCGGGAAGGAAAGTTTGATGACCAGTTTGTACTGGATGCGTTCCAATCGGGTGCAGGAACTTCCCAGAATATGAATGCCAATGAAGTCATTGCAAACCGGGCATTAGAATTACTTGGGTTTGGAAAAGGAAGATATGATATCATTAATCCCAATGACCATGTAAACATGTCGCAATCCTCCAATGACACCACACATACTGCAATACATATTGCTGCAACGGAAACACTGGCGAACGTGCTTGTCCCGGCGTTGCGGTCCCTTCAAAAGGAAATTGACTCAAAATCTGATGAATATATGGAAATTGTCAAACCCGGGAGAACCCATCTTCAAGATGCTGTTCCGGTCACACTTGGGCAGGAATTCAGCGGATATTCACGAATGCTAAAACTTGGATTCCAGCGCCTTCACAGGGCAATGATAGATCTGAAAGAACTCAATATGGGAGGCACTGCAGTTGGAACCGGACTGAACACACCTCCCGGATTTAGCAATTCTGCGATTCGTGAAATGAAGCTTATTACAGGGATTGATTTCAGGCTCACGGAAAATACATTTGAGGCAACACAGGGAGCTGGAGCAATCCTGGCCACATCGGCTGCATTAAGGGATATTGCTATAACCCTCATTAAGATTGCCAATGACCTGAGACTACTTTCAAGCGGACCACGGACGGGTATAGGAGAAATTATACTTCCTGCGGTACAACCCGGATCATCCATCATGCCCGGGAAAGTGAATCCTGTCATGGCTGAAATGATGAATATGGTTTGTTTCCAGGTAATCGGCAATGACACAACCATAACAATGGCAGCACAGGGCGGACAATTTGAATTAAATGTTTTCACGCCGGTTCTTGCCCACAACCTTCTCGATTCAATCAAAATCCTTTCAGGAGGTATTGACTGCTTCAATGAACGCTGCATAAAAGGAATCGAGGTTAACGTTAAACGTTGCACTGAACTTGCAGAATCAAGTCTTGCACTAGGAACTTCACTTGCTCCGAAGATCGGGTATGAAAAGGCGGCTGAAATTGCCTATGAAGCACACAGGAATAACAAAACTGTGCGTGAAATCGTAGAAAATTCAGAATTAGGCATAACCAAAGAAGAAGCTGCTGAGTTATTCGATACTCTCAGAATGACCGGGGCAAAGAAATGATAGAACATGAAATAATTGTAATTGGCGGTGGATTGGCTGGCCTTCGGGCTGCCCTTGAAGCTAAGAAGAAAGGAGCTGATGTAGCAGTTATTTCAAAAGTTCCTCCCATACGCAGCCATTCTGTGGCAGCACAGGGAGGTATAAATGCAGCCATAGGTTCTGATGACAGCTGGGAAAACCATGCCTATGACACAGTGAAGGGAAGCGATTACCTTGCGGATCAGGATACCGTTGAAATCCTGTGTAAGGAAGCACCTGAAAGGGTTTATGAAATGGAAAACTGGGGAGTGCTGTTCTCCAGAACCGAGGATGGAAAAATCGCCCAGCGTCCTTTCGGTGGTGCCGGATTCCCAAGAACATGCTATGCCGGTGACAAGACCGGGCACAATCTTTTGCATACTCTTTACGAGCAGATTCTGTGGGCAGGTATTAAGATCTACAACGAATGGATGGTAACAAATCTTGCTCTTGAGGACAGGAAATGCACAGGGTTTGTAGCAATTAACCTATTTAATTCGGAGCTTGAAGCCTTCAGGGTAAAAGCAACAATTCTTGCCACAGGGGGCTACGGTAGAATCTATCAGCGATCCACCAACTCCATAATCAATACAGGTTTTGGAATTAGCCTTGCGTACAAGGCAGGTGTTCCCATGCAGGACATGGAATTCGTCCAGTTCCACCCTACAACTCTCTGGGGAACCAATATCCTCATAACAGAGGGCGTACGCGGCGAAGGAGGTTACCTTTACAACAAGGATCATGAGCGATTCATGGAAAAATATGCATCAAATTCCATGGAGCTTGCGCCCAGGGATATTGTTGCCCGTTCAATCCAGACGGAAATCGATGAAGGACGCGGCTTTCCGGGTGGCTACGTGCATCTTGACATCACCCACCTTGACACGGATCTGATTAACGACAGGTTAAGTGGAATCCGGCAGATTTGCATTGATTTTGCAGGCGTTGATCCCGTAAAGGAGCCGATTCCCGTGCAACCCGGACACCATTATTCCATGGGAGGCATTCCTTCAGGCAAAGATGGAATGACTCCAATGGACGGGCTTTATGCTATCGGAGAATGCGCCTGCATCAGCGTCCACGGTGCAAACAGGCTTGGAGGGAATTCCCTGCTTGATACTATTGTTTTCGGAAAAAGGGCGGGAGAACATGCTGCGGATTATGTGAAGAAAAGAGAGATGCCTGCACAGGATAGCCTCAATGAAGCTCTTGAGGAGAAAAAAGCGGAACTTGATTCTCTTATGGGAGAAGGCGGGGAAAGTTTTGCCGATGTTAAGGATGAACTCAGGGAAACAATGCAGAAATATGTTGGTGTCTACCGGAACAGGAAGGATCTTGAAACCGGCCTTGAGAAGATAAAAGAGCTTGAGAAACGTGGTGAAAATATCCGTGTAAAAAGCAAGGTGAAGACCTTCAACCTTGAATTAATGAATGCTATTGAAGTGAAAGGCATGCTGGAACTTGCACGTGTTATTACTGAAGGAGCGCTTGTGAGGGAGGAAAGCCGGGGAGCCCACTATCGTACTGATTTCCTTGAGCGGGATGATGAAAACTGGCTCAAGCACACTCTTGCATACAGAACCCCACAAGGGCCAAGGCTGGAGTATAAGGAAGTTACTATTACCCGGTTCCAGCCAAAGAGGAGAGAGTACTGATGGCAACACTCAAAATCAAAAGACAGGATGAAAACCGGGTTTGGCACGATACCTTTAATGTCGATGAAACACCCGGAATGACTGTACTTGAAGCTCTTTTCTACGTGCAGGAACACCTTGACGGAAGCCTTTGCTTCAGGTATGCCTGTAGGGGAGCGGTATGTGGAAGCTGTGCAATGCTGATTAACAGGGTTCCACGCCTTGCCTGCAGAACGCAGATGAGCCTTGTAAAAAATGAAGTTAATAATGAAGATTCCAATGAAATTCTTGTTTCTCCAAAACATGCAGAACAGGAAAGTGAAATCCTGATCGAGCCACTTCCAAACCTGGAAGTCATCAGGGATCTTATCGTGGACATGGATTTATTCTACAGTCTTGTTGATTCAATCAAACCCTGGGTTACGTCACCTGAAGAGTATCCCCAAAGTGGCAACCTCATGGACCCGGAATTACGGGAGAAAATTGAGAAATACACAAATTGTATCCTCTGCGCCTGTTGCCATGGTGTTTGTCCGGTTGCCGCAAGAGATAAAACCTATCTCAGTCCCGCAACCCTTGCAAAAGCGTGGAGACTGCATCTTGATCCAAGGGAAAATGACATAAAAAGACAGGAGAGACTTGATTTCGTGGACTCTGATTCCGGAGTCTGGGGGTGTGATCTGGTTTACAGATGTGTTGCAATCTGTCCAAAAAAAGTACCTCCTACACTTGGAATCAAAGCTATGCGGGATATAATCTCCGAAGGCGATGAAGAAAAAAAGTAATTTAAAAAAGATTTTGGAAGAGAGTGTTTACTCTCTCTTCTTCACAATCCACAAAACTGCAAACAATCCGATTACTCCGAGAATTGCTTCAAAGCCGGGTTGTGCAACCGTTTCAGGACGGGTAATAACTGCATTGAAAAGCTCCTCGGAATTGTCAAGGTACTCTTTCACTTTTTCCATGTTATGAATGCCGTGGCTTCCATCAGATTCCACCGCAGTCATATAGAACAGGGCGTTGTTGTAATCTTCCAGTGCTGCATCATAACCACTGGTCCCGTTCAATTCTTCCAGTGAAACCGTTGCATTAGTTTTCAGGGTTGCAAGTTCATCAAGACGTTCGGTGACAATTTCCTGTTTTGCTTCCACAACTACGATGAAACCTTCCTGATGACAATCATAGCACCCGTTAGAAGATGTGGAGCTAAACAGCAACTCCGGATCAAAATCAAATGTATGCCCTGTTATGGCAGCCTCTTGTGTTGTATCATTGTATTCCCGAGCAGCCATATGACAGTCAGAACATCCGAGATCCCCGGGATGAATTCCAGTATCATATATGGAACCATTATACATTTCCCACTGTGGATGGCGAACTGCAGGAGTCATGCCATCAGGAATGGCATGTTCCGAATTGTGGCAGTTTCCACAGAGCTGCGCATCATCCTCAATCCTGTAATCTGCAGAGTGGGGTTCATGGCAGGCAACACAGGTAATGCGCCACTCGGAAACTTCTGCGGGTTCAGGAACTTCATCAAGGTTTAATCCGAAAACTTCAGGATCAGCAAGGTTTGGAATTGCACCATCAGTAGCTTTGCAGGCTACACATTCATTGTCCATTCCAAGAATGTAGGGTTCTGCAATATCGGTGGGTTCGGAGTGACTTGCTGTTGCGGTCATGTTAAATCCGCTGCTATCAAACTCATTCCATTCCTCTATGACCGGATGATGGGAATCCCTGTGGCAGTTACCACACAATTCGGCAGAAAGGGTTACCTCCGGCAGATGATCGGAAGGAGCATTCAAATGGGCATCATAACCTACCTCAGGAGGCAAGTGACAAACCTCACAGGTAATGGGTTCGATTGTAGTCTCAACATCCTCCCTCCCCCATGTTTCTTTTATTGAGGATTCCACGTGGCATTCGGTGCAACTTTCAATATCCACAACCGAACCACCGGCAGCTTTTAGAGAATCAGCGTGTGCCGATGAATTCCAGATTTCGTACTGTTCAAGGTGACAGCTCTTACAGGTTTCAGGTTGCCATGCCACTGCAGTTGCAGCAAATATCATTAATACAGCTAAAGCTATGCAAATTTGTTTTAACAAATGTACTCCCCCACGGAATAGCTATAGAATATTCTGACTTGCTCCTATTTAAGGGGATTCATTTATTAAAAAATTGGGAAGAATAAAACCGAATCATTCGGAATCATTTTCAACCTCGAAATAGAGAGGCTCGTGATCAAGACCATCAATCAAAATCGTTCCCTGATTCTGCATACCAGCCTTTTCTGCCACCTTTGCGGATGCAATATTATCGGGATGGGAGTATGCAACCAGTTTACCCAGACCAACCTCCCGGAGTAAATAATCCATGAACCTTATCACAGCTTCCGTCGCAAGGCCTTTTCCCCAAAACTGCGGCAAAATATTCCAGTAGATCTGGTACTTATCCCCGGAAAAATCAGGCCCTATCCCAACTGATCCAATAAAACTGTTTTCATTTTTGGTTGCAACAGCCAGAGCATAAATCTGATCACGGCCATCATAGTTACTAAGCGGGGGCAAGAATGATTGTGGAGTTTCATCTATTGTAGTTTCGTCTTCTGAAAAAAGTATATATTTGGGTGCGTCTTCATCTGACATGAATGAATAAAATCCATCGAGATCATCCTGGACAAACGGCCTGATGATGAGCCTCTCCGATTCCAATCTCTCAGGAACTTTTACTTTCATGAAAAAAACTAGTCCAGAAAGTATAAATTCGTTTCTTTTTGATCCTGCAAATATCTATTTGGATAAGTTATCTCTTTAAAACATCCCTGAATTTGACCCATTTACGGGTCATTACGACAGTCCGATTGGTATTAAGAATGACTTTTTCCGGGAAAACTCCCCGAAGGAAATTTGTGAGGAACGGCCGACTTGTAGCACCAATGAATACAACATCATGGTTTGAAGCTTCGGAAGCAATAGCTTTTGGAGCATCGGTTGCCTGAATGAATTTTTCTTCTGTGTTTACATCCGCAAAATTCGCAGATATCTCACTAAAGGCATCCATTGCTCTTTTTTCATCGGAAGTTGAAGACCCTACATTCAGAAGAGTAATCTTACCCATCTCTTTTTTGGCAAGCTCACGGGCCAGATCTGAAGCCAGAATAGAATGGGGACCGCCGGCAGTTGGAAGCAGAATGTTGCGCATATTTTCCCATACCCTTCCTTTTTCAAAGCGAACCACAACCACATCGCATCTCGCTTTCAGCAAAATCGGGTCAATGGTGCTTCCAAGAACGAAATCCTTCCTGTAAGTTCTTCCACGCCAGCCCATTACAAGCATATCGGGATTTTCTTCCTCTATTGTTTCAAAGATGGTTTCAGAAGCTTTTCTCCCTACCTTAATTATACCACCCGAGGGCACACTTGTTTCATCCATTAATTTATGCACTATTTCTTTTTGCCGTTCAACATACTCGTCTGCTGCTGAAAGAGGCGTCTGCTCAGGTAAAGTGATAATATTAAGGAAAGTTATGCTGCCACCTCTTTCTTCAGCGATTGAGCTGGCAAACTTTGCAAGATTTGAAGCTAAAGCTATGTTTTTTACAGGTACAAGGATATTGAAACCCTCGTGAGCAACAGGTTTTTGCTCGTAGACTTTTCTCCGGAGTTCTTTCGTGATTTTCCTGAGAGATTTCTCGGAATAAGCTAAAAAAACAAAGGAACCAAGCAATATCCACAGAATAGTAACACCCATGATAAATCCGGTTTGCTCAAGCTCTGTTATGAGGAAATAGCCAATTGCAGCCTGTGTAATAATTGCAAGAATTGGCAAATATGGAGCCAAAGGCATCTTAAACGCGCGCTTGAGATCAGGTCTTCTAAATCTCAAAATCACAAGAACCGCATTCACCATAATAAACAAAATGAGAAACATCACATTTGCCACAGAGGCAACTGTTTCAATTGGAAAAACCGTCATTGAAGCGATTATAAAATAACTGAAGAGAATAGCATAGTGGGGAGTACGGCGCTTTTCATTTATCTTTGAAAGAGCAGCCGGCAAAAACCCCATTCTTCCAAGAGCAAATGCAACTCTTGAAGAGGAATATACAGTGGCATTCATGGCACTTATGGTTGATACAAAGCCACCTGCAAGGATTAAAACTGAACCGAAAACCATTATTGTATCAGCCACACGGATCATACTGAATTCCCCGAGCTCACCCAGAAAAACCCAGCTTGGAACATCCGAATCAATAGCTCCGATCAATGCAAAAGCCACGAGAATGTAAATAATAACTGCTGTCCAGAGGGAGATCATGACTGCCTTTGGAATGTTCTTTTCCGGATTTTTTACTTCTTCTCCGCTCTGTACGATTATTTCATAGCCTTCAAATGCGATAAATGTCAGACCCATTGCAACAAGAAGACCTGTAAATCCATTTGGAAGGAAAGAGGGATTTGAGAGAAAAGCTATCGACCATCCCGGAGTCGTCAGGGTCTGATAAATTCCAAACCCTGCAAAGATAACAAGAATAGCGACTTTCAGGAGAGTGACAAAACCACCTAACCTTCCACTTTCCTTGGCACCAAGATAGTTAATGAAAGCCATTAAAGTTACTATAAAAAGGGCAGAAACCTTCAACAAAAGGCTCTGGGGAATGGCATCGTATCCCAAAAAGTGTACTACCATTTCTGAAAAAAATGCTCCGAAAGTAACCGCATAGAGAGCGCAGGCGATTGTGTGAGCTGCCCAGTCAACCCATCCTGCCAGAAAACCAAGGTGATTACCCAGTCCTTCTTTTACCCAGAGATAGCTACCTCCGGCCTCCGGGATAGCAGAACCAAGTTCTGCATACGCAAGCCCCGTAAAAGTTGCAACTATGCCGTTTAGCAGGAAAGCAAGCATCACAGCAGGACCGGCGATACCGGTAGCTATACCTGTTAATGCAAAGATACCGGCGCCAATCATGCCGGCAATACCAATCATCGTAATATCAAAAAGTGTCAGGTCGCGACTCAGGCTTACCCGAATATTATCATCTGGCACGAGAACAAAGAAGCTAATGCTGTTTTAAATAATTTTCTTTTGAAAAAGGGAAAACAGGACAATAAGCAACCCTTCTCAAATCGCATCATCATATTCCGGAGGAAACTCGACCACTCCACCACCAATGTCAAGGGAGTTTTCTACCAGTTCAAGGCCCATGAATGCTTCGTCCGGAACGTCATATGGACAGCGGAGATTCCATTTTCCAGCAGGCTCAAAACCAAACATCGAATAGTATTCAGATGGCCCAACGACAATGACTGAAGTATAACCAAGTTCTTCGGCCTCATCTATTCCGGCCCTTATGAGAACACTTCCAACACCCTGACCCTGACATGGGGGGAGTACGGAAAGTGGTGCTATGGAAAGGGACTGCACACTACCAGTTGGCGTGGAAATTGTAATCGGGAAAAACAAAACATGACCTACAATCTGTCCATCCTGCTCTGCAACAAAGGATAGATCACTGACAAATCCGGGATTCTTGCGGAGATCTGCAACAAGCTTGCTTTCATTTGGTCTTCCGAAAGCTTCATCGTTTAATTTCGATATCCCCACGTAGTCCGAAGACGATTCAGATCGTATTAACATACTCCATCTCCTTGAAAAAACCTAACCTCAATGTGAAAAACTTGTATATAAGCTGATTGGAATAGTTCTGCCCTGGATCAAACAGAAGATTTAAGTACAATTTCCGCAATATACAGTAATTACTGGAAATAGAATAAATAAGGCATTGAAATGGAAGAAGCAAAAAAAGATTTTGAAAATGTGGTATACCAGAGCATGAAGTCATACGGACTTGATGATTTATCATCGAAATTGTTTGCGGTACTTTATTCCGCAACAGAAGCCTTGACTTTGGATGAGCTTTCGAAAATGACCGGATACAGCCTTTCAGCAGTTAGTGCCCAAATGAAACTGCTTAGTGGAATAAAACTGGTGGAGAAAACAAAAAAATCCGGCTCAAAGAAATTATACTTCTCGGTTCAACGGGATATGCTGAAAATGAGCCTCAATGCGATACAGGCTAAGAATCAGGCTATGGTAGTGCCAGCACTTCAAAACCTTCCTCCAATAATTGAAAGATGCAAAAATAGTGATGCAGAAGATGCAAAAGAAATGCTCAGTATTATCGAAAATTACTATCAACAAATGGCTGCATTAGAATTGATTTTCAAGAAATTAACTGAATATGTAGAAGAACTCAGGGGAGAGGTGAATAAAAGATGAATCTGAATTTTAGACTTTGCTGTTTGCTGTTTGCTCTCAGCATTATATTTACAGGAGTGGCTTCAGCTGACTTTACTGACGGAATAATATGCGTAAAAGCAGAAATTAAGGAATTGAGTCCAAGTTCTGTTGGCATTGACGAAGAATTCACACTTGCTATCGATCTTGAGAGCTGTGGAACCAAGGCTCCTGAAGGCATTACCTTTGAAATCATCAGTATCCCTTCGGACATCGTAGTAATTGAAGATCTCGTAACTACAATTGATGAATTCTCATACCCTACAAGTGAAAGGCATCTTGTGTACCACATGAGAACGACCCCTGATGCAAATCCCGGTCCTCACATCATTAAGATGAAACTGACATATGACAATAAAGAACTGGAAACAACCAAGTACTACGAAGTTGATGTCAGGGTAACAGGCGAAGATGCAGAACCCAGAGTTTCTTCCATCACAACCAGTCCCGAATACATCTATGAAGGAGATACAGTTGATCTGACATTGGGCATAGAAAATTACGGGGAGGCAATTGCAAAGTCCGTTTCTGTTAGAGTGGATCATGATTTTGAAGGAATCAAGAACTCAACAATTGGTACCCTTGGTCTCAATGGAAGCCAAACTGCTTTGTTCAAGTTTAAGGCAAATGCATCCGGGGAATTCAGGATACCTGTCACCATTGAATATGAAGATGATTTCGGCAAGCAAAGTGATGAACACAACATCACGATAACCGTACTTGATAAAAAAGGAAGCCTGAATCTGGCATCTGTTAAGGTAGACCCTGTAATTCCTTATGTCGATGATACCGTCGAGCTGACCATGAGAATCGAGAACTCCGGCGACAGGACAATTAATTCAATCCGCGTTTATGCTGATCACCCATTCAAGGGGGTAAAAGAATCCTTTATCGGAACCCTGGATCCCGATGAGGACGGGCCTGCAGTTCTCACTTTCATAGCAGACGAAGCCGGAGAATACGAAATACCGATTACCATCACTTATATTGATGATTTTGGTGAAGAGCAGGTCGATACAAAGATCAACATCATCGTTCTGGAAAGCAGCAGTGGAGCAGGAACCGCTGTAGCAATCCTGCTTGTCCTGGCAGTTATTGGTGGTTTGGTTTACTACAATTACAGGATGAAAAGATCAAAAGACGAAATCATCAAACAGCTAATGGAAGATAGTAATAACTCTGCTGGCAAAAAAGAAGATGGTAATGAATAAGAGGTCTCTGGTATGATAGACGATGTCAGGGTTGGAGCCCTCATTGCATCAAGCAGTATAAAACGAGGGAACAAAAAAACACTAATATTCGTTGTTTTTGTCCTCTCCCTCATTTTCATGAACTTAGTATTCCTTCCATCAATGATCGGAGGAATGATGGTTCTATTTACCGGGATTATGCAGGACTATCCATATGGAGATATTGTAATTGAACCCTCTGGAGACAATACCTACATCAATGACGCTGACAGCGTCTTGCAGAAGGCCCGGGCTGTGGAGGGGGTGAGTGCTGCAACAAAAAGACTGGATGTAGGAGCATCCATAGAGCACAAACAAAACGTTGTGGGGGTGACAATAACGGGACTGGTTCCCACTGAAGAGTATGAAATCTCGCAATACCCGTACAGCATCGTTGAAGGGGATTTCCTGGGAGAACTGTCCCGGGATGAGATCATCCTTGGTGCTGCAATCGCAGGCACGAGTACAACTTTTGGAGACATATATGATGATCTGGGCGAAGCCAGAGTTGGCTCTCTTGTTGAGGTTACATACAGTAACGGTGTTCAAAGGACCTACAAGGTTAAAGGAATCATGGAAGGCAATTTTGAACTTGTTGACCTTAATGCCCTTGTGCACTACAAAGAGATAGAAGAAGTATATGGTCTGGAAGGGAGTAAAGCTACCAGCGTAGTTGTAAGGGTAAATCCACCGGGAAGTGAAGATCAGGTTAAGGACAAGATCAGGGATGCCGGGGTGAATGAGCAGGTTTTCACATGGGCTGATAAATCCGAGACACTCATCAGGCAGGCACTACAAAGCCTTGGTGCACTGAACACAATGTCAAAGTTTGTGGGATTGATAGTTGGAGCAGCATTGATACTGATCATAATCTACATTAACATACTTAACAGGAAAAAAGAAATAGGCATTTTGAAGGCAATAGGGATTACCCCAAGATCAATAGTGTTGTCTTATGCTTTCCTCAGCATGTTCTATGTCTCCCTGGGAATACTTGCCGGATTGATTTTGTATTTCTCCCTTATGCTATACTTCCAGGCAAACCCGGTGAAATTCTATGAGACTATGGAAATAAGTCCGGTGATTGAACCCATGCTACTTATCCAGAGCATAATTACAATGCTAACATTATCAGTAATTGCCGGTACACTTCCTGCATGGAGCGTATCAAAAGAGAGTATACTCAAAGCCATATGGGGAAGATAATATGATAATCGTGAAAAACCTCAAAAGGTGTTATGGTTCCGGGGAGACTGCTGTCAAGGCTCTCAATGATGTGTCATTTGAGATAAAGAAAGGGGAGTTTGTTGCCATTATGGGAGCATCCGGAAGCGGGAAAACAACCCTTTTGAGGATACTGGCACTACTGGATGATGCAACTGATGGGGAGTATACAATTCGGGGTCTACAGGTTTCCAACCTGCCTGAAGCAGAAAGGAGCTATTACAGATTGACACAAGTTGGTTATGTTTTCCAGGATTATGCACTCATTAATGAAATGACTGCTGCGGAAAACGTCTACGTGCTTTCCATGATGGAAGGAAAATCAAAAAAGGAATCCTATAAAATTGCACTTGAAGCTCTGGACAAGGTTGGCCTGAAAGACAAACATGACCGTGTACCTGATGAGTTGTCAGGCGGAGAGAAGCAAAGAGTAGCAATTGCAAGGGCTATTGCCAAAAAACCCGATATCATGTTTGCCGATGAACCCTGTGCAAACCTTGATACCAGAAATTCGAAGCAGGTGCTTGAAGTATTCAAGGATCTGAATGATAACTATGGCCAGACAATTGTAATGGTAACCCATGAACCCTGGCATGTTGACTATGTTGACAGGGTCATTACCTTTGAAGATGGTAGGCTGGTAAATGATGAGTGGGTGGAAGGGAATTGAGGAGACATCGCATCCAATTCCATTTTTCCACAAAACTAAGTGTGGTAATGCACCGTTAATTATTAATGAGATAGAAGAACCTGTTAGTCTCGATGAACAACAACTAAGCATCCTGTTCTATTGAAAGTTGTTAGTAGTTAATCGAAGATTTGGAGTCCCGGATTTTTATCCAGAAAGGAGGGCTCATTTATGAATTTTACAGAAATTGTAGAGTTTACAAAGAAACCACAGTTATACACAGAAGGAAATGCAGTTATGTGGACGGATGCCCACATTTCGAAACAGTTGTTGAACATCCATCTTGATCCGGATATCGATCTGGCAAGCCGGAAAAGGCCAAGTATTGAGATAACGGTTGACTGGATACTTAATTCGGTCAACGCAAAGAAGATGAACATACTCGATCTCGGCTGTGGACCGGGGCTGTATTGTGAGATCATGGCGGGAAGGGGACATAAGGTCAAAGGTGTCGATTTTTCGAAGAATTCTATTGAGTATGCAAGAAAGGAAGCCTTGAAGAAAGAGCTGAATATTGAATATGAAAACTTAAACTATCTCGAGCTCAAAGAAGAGGACAAATACGACCTTGTAATGATGGTATTTGCCGACTTCGGTGTACTGAAACCAGATGAAAGAAAGATACTCATCAAGAATGTGAATCGAGCTTTAAAGCCAGGTGGAGCCTTCATCTTTGATGTATTGAGCGACAAAAACATCGAACTTAAGGTTGCTCCAAGAACGTGGGAGATGGAAGAGAACGGCTTCTGGAAAGACAGGCCATATCTGGCACTTTCGGATTCATTCCTTTACCCGGATGAAAAGGCGATATTGTACCAGCATATAGTGATGGATGAATCTGATAAATTTGACATCTACCGCTTTTGGACTCATTTCTTTGCTTCTGATGATTTGAAGAAGATAATGGAAGGTGAAGGCTTTGAGAACATCGAAGTTTTTGATGATGTGTTACCAGAGTCAGACATGTGGAATGGGAAAAACGTGCTGTTCTGTAAAGCGAGGAAGAATATTGAGGAAAAGGATGTTTGAAGGCATCCTTTTTGTTTTTTCGTTTTTGTATAATTAAATATTGTTAGCGATTTCTTTTTTTCGTGTTTGAAAGTTGCAATCATAGACAGCTATTTATCCCCTAGTCTTCAAATCAATATACCATGGCATGGGAAAAAGCATCCGAGGAAAATATTGCTATTCTGGAGGAGGCGGTGGCAAACTACGAAGTGGAATTCCGGAAAATGTTCGGGTATCCAGTGTATTTTGTTAACGGAAACATGTTTTGCGGAGTACACGGAGAAGGAATAATGCTCAGGCTCAATGAAGAGGACCAGCAAGAACTCTATGAAGAGCATGAGGAAGCTGAACCTTTCGCACCCAATGGGCGCAGGATGAGGGAATATGCAGCTCTTCCGCCTTCTGTCTATGATGATGAAATTGAATTGCACAAATGGATGGATATCTCATATTCATACGTGAGTTCCCTTCCTAAAAAAGAGAAAAAGCAGAAAAAGAAAAAATCCGCTTAATGCTTTTGAAAAACTAACCCCAAGACATACAGTTTACCATGCTTTATCGTAATCTTGGAAACACAGGTGAAAAAGTCTCAATTCTTGGACTCGGGTGCATGAGGCTTCCAGTCCTCGGTGACGATCCATCAAATATTGATGAAATAGCCGCCGAAGAGATCGTCCGTTATGCGATTGATAGTGGAATTAACTATTTTGATACTGCCTATCCATATCACGAAGGCAAAAGTGAAGATTTTCTCGGGAAAGTCCTTACTGAAAGTGACCGTGAGAAAGTATTCCTGGTAACCAAAATGCCATCTTGGCTGATTGAAAGTCGGGAAGATATGGATGCTTTTTTTGAAGAACAACTTGAAAAACTACAAACCGATTACGTCGATGCCTACCTTATACATACCCTGAACAGCGATTTCTGGGAAGAACTGAGAGAATCAGGATTGTTTGAGTTTCTTGACACCATTAAGAAAGAGGGAAAGGCAAGATACGTTGGTTTTTCTTTCCATGAT
Organism: Methanohalophilus levihalophilus; assembly: GCF_017874375.1. NCBI lineage: Archaea > Methanobacteriati > Methanobacteriota > Methanomicrobia > Methanosarcinales > Methanosarcinaceae > Methanohalophilus > Methanohalophilus levihalophilus. The sequence goes on along the minus strand of NZ_JAGGLK010000001.1, from coordinate 383,324 downwards.
GACGTTGAATTGTTCAGGGAAATCGTGGATGCTTACCCATGGGATATCTGCCAGATCCAATACAACTATCTTGATATCGATTACCAGGCTGGAAAGGAAGGTCTGCTTTATGCAGCTGAAAAGGGTCTTGGAATCGTGATAATGGAGCCCCTGCGTGGCGGATGCCTTGCTGAAAACGTTCCTGAAACAATTTTGGACATCTGGGACAAAAATCCTGTTAAAAGAACACCTGCAGAATGGGGATTGAGATTCCTGTGGGATCATCCTGAAATCAATACAGTACTTAGCGGAATGACAACGCTTTCCCAGCTAAAGGAAAATATTCATACAGCAGAGAAAGGGGAACCAAAATCACTTACTGGTTTTGAACACGAACTCATTTCGAACGTCAGGGATGTCTATCGAGAAAAACTGAAAGTCAATTGCACAGGATGCAGATATTGCCTTCCATGTCCTGCAGGTGTTAATATTCCACTGAATTTCAAATACCTGAATAATGCAATGCTTTTTGGTGATCTCGAAAAAGCCCGAAGGGCGTACAGGAATCATGTTGGAGATGATAGGAAGGCTTCCAATTGCATTAACTGTGGAAGATGCTCTGAACGCTGTCCTCAGGACATACCTATTCCCGAAATGCTGGAAGAAATAGTTGAGTTGCTGGAAAAAGAATGAAAAGATGCGCATGCATAATGAAACTGGAAACTATTTCTATTACAAGAACATATTATTTGTACCAATTTAAGGGGTTTTAAGATGACCGATGATATTAAGCAGAAAATAGAAGATTATTTGAAAGATCATAAATGGTTAAACCTTGGAACCGTGGATTCCGAAGGAAAACCAATGGTTCACACCATGGCATATGTGGCAGATGGGACAACTGTCTATTTTGGAACCTCGAAAGAGACACACAAAGCCGATGATATGATGAACAATCCTAACGTTGCATACACCGTTGATGAGGATGATGTGGATGTTATGACAATAACAGGCGTGCAGATGCAGGGAAAAGCCACTTTAGTAACAGATCCTTCTGAGATGGAAAAATTCGGCATGTTAATGATAGAAAAATTTCCATTCATGAAGGACATGCCACAGACACCTGATTCAGTTGTCTTCAGGGTTGATCCGGTAGAAGGTTACTACCTCGATTATTCAAAGGGATTCACTCACCGTGACATGGTGACTTACTAAAAGCTGCTATTCTGGCAGCTTTCTTTTTCCATTTTTACTTTTGATGTTTGCCTGATAAGATAATCTGTAAGCAAACATTTATTGAAAAAATAGATTAAAAAAGATATGAAAAGGCAGCAATACTGCCTTTTCTTCTCACTTAACTTTCCTGTACATCAGGAAAGCAAATCCAACTATACCAATTGCCATAAATGATGTAAACCCGGAAGCATCGGGAGAATCTTCAGCTTCTTCTGGAGTAACAGGTTCTTCGGCTACAGGTATTTCTACATCAGCTGCTTCTTCCATATTGTCTCCAACAACAGAGAAAATCGAAAAACCGGGTGTTTCGGCCGTGAAATAAAGAATTTCACCATTATCACTCATAAGCGTGGTGGGAAGATCCTCCCATTTGCCATCATGGAATCTTGATAGGCGTATCGTGGTAGGATCGATATTATTCTCTTTTATCCATTCCCAACTAACCTTAAACTCAATGAGTATATTTTCTGCACTCTTCTGGGAAATGGTACCTTCACTTCCAACAGTTATGCTCATCACCGGACCTACTACTCCTTCAGGAGATCCAGTTACAACATCCGGCATCTTTTCAAGTACCTGAACGTTGGCAACAACTACGCCTTTATCGTCCTTGGCATCAAAACTAATTCCGATAACAGGACCTTCCGCATCACCAAAGTCATAGTCTACAGTGTCACCAGCAATTACGTGTTTAATTGCGGAATCAGTAGACATTACCTCCTCTGGAGGTTGACTGGGTCCCACATAAGCGCGACTTCCGGAACTGCTGCTGGACGAAGGGCTGGGGACTGTTACCACCGAATTATTCGTGGATGTGTTGAAATAATAGCTGCTGTTGTAGAACAATACTGCAAAATTATAGGTTCCTCCAGAAGACTCTGTCCAATTGAAACTTGCATTCCCATCAGTTACAGTCTTTGGTGTGCCGATTGCAACACCATTTCTTGTCAGGGTAGCATTCCCAAGGAAAGTCTCACTGTATTCACCCTGTGCACTTCCATTTATCCAGAAAAGTTCATTTCTATTGACATTCTGTGAGGTAATCGGATCTGATGTTATGTTGATATCTCTCTTTGTAATGTTCAACTGAAAGATTGCAGAATCATTATTTCCTAATGGTGTTGTGGTATTTGCATTTACAAGAACAGTTATATCTTGAGCCGTGGAGTTTGAAATTGTCTGATTGGACCAAGTAATCTCACCAGTATTCATATTTCCCGGAGTCGAATCTGTAATCCATGAAATATTATAATTTATCCCAGCATTATTCGCCGGATCAATTGATACTGCTATTGAGTGATTCAGATTTAAGATGATACCCCAATCTATAGTGAGATCTGCAATATTACCAAGTGTAAGGATCGGATCTACTGTTGTTATGTTGATGTAACCTGTATTAAATCCAGTTCCTGCATTACTTTCCTTTAGAGTTAACGTATATGTTTTTGTAGGAATTGGACTGTCATAAGTATTGTTATATTCAATATTTTCAATGACTGATTCCATGATACTGTTATTGACTGCAGTAGAAGTATTGATCTCAAGCACAATGCCGTCAATATAAAGATCAGAACCTATACCCTGACCACCAGTTTTGTCATAATTTCCATTCAGGAAAACAAATCGTACATTTTCCCCGGCTACATTGGAATTAACTGTGGCATTAGTTGTTATCCAGCCGCCTGTGGTGGATCCAACGTCATGGAAAAGTTTTTGATAATTTTCGCCATTGTCCCATATACCATCGTCATTTGCGTCCTTGAAAATAAAACCATAGACATCATACCAATCGCCACCGGCTACAGCATTCCAATTAAGAGACAAATTATCGCCTTCAGCAGCAGCAAAACTCGAACTGGTGATCATAGGGCCATGTGCAGTACCATATCCCTCTAAAATATTACCTCCAATCGTGAGCTTGAGGGCATAGCTTCCTTCATATATTGTGGAGCTTTGAACAGTTGCAGATTGTGAAACAGAGTTGTGATCATCTATTCTTGGATCAGAATCTACAGTTGATACATCGGGATCATCCAATGGACTCTCAACCCATGCCTGTACAGTTCCATTTACTCCGGGATAAGTATCATTTACTGTCCAACCAGTAAGATCACCAGTTTCAAAATCAGCATTTGGAAGGGGTGCAGAAGAACTAAAATCAATACGGAGAACCCCATTGCTTCCATCTTTGGTATTATGAATTGTTCCCACACGTTCACCATCCCATGAAACTGCATCTCCGCTGACAGTCAAAAGACCACTGCTAACCAATCTAAATTCATCATAGCTTGTGCCGTCAGTGATGTTTACTTCCAGATACCCTTCTGAAAAATCATCAGTATTGGAAAATACCGTTACATCTGCATCTATTTTCACCCATCCTTCCTGTTCAGTATATGAAACATTGTCCAGGGTTGTGTTTAACCATGCAGGACCTGAATCAGCTAAGACGTGGGAACAGCCTATGCTTAAAGATAAAACAATCACAATTTCAATAGCAATTGCCAATTTTAAAAAAAAGTTACTTTTTGGATTTTTAAATCTACGATTATTTCTAAATTTGCTTGTCAATTCCATTCAATCACCCTCACGATTGTTAAAACTAGTTTGACTGCATCAGATAAATACTTTCGTAAATTTATATTTTAACACCTGATAAATTGACGCATAATATTATTAAATATTATTTATAAATAAACTCGAATCTCTCCTTCCAGAAACATTATAATAAATCACCAAATCAGAAGAGTGCAAATGCAACATACAGAACTGCTGGGTCAGGATAATATTGGCAATCTCATAGTCAAGCTTGCAACTCCTGCCATAATCGGGCTTGTAGTCCAGGCTCTATACAACCTTGTTGACACTATTTTTGTTGGCAGGGGGCTGGGAGAACAAAGTGTTCTCGGGATTGCAGGAATCTCAGTTGCATTTCCTGTTCAGATGCTGATGATGGCAATTGCCCTTGGTGTGGGAATTGGTGGAGCATCCATTGTCTCGAGATCACTGGGAAAAGACAACAGGAAGCATGCCGAAAAAACCGTTGGAAACATGGCTTCAATGGTCACTGTTACAAGCCTCATTTTCACTGTGCTGGCCCTGTTATTCCTGAAACCAATGCTTTCACTATTCGGTGCATCTGAAACCGTAATGCCCTTTGCAGCCGAGTACACGTATTACATTGTCCTGGGGACAGTGTTTTTTACATTCTCCGCTACAATGAGCAACGCTATTCGTGCTGAAGGAAATACAAGATATGCAATGATGTTGCTGCTCATAGCCAGCATCACCAACATCATTCTCGATCCGATCTTCATTTTTATACTTGGAATGGGAATCAAGGGAGCAGCCATAGCAACTGTTATTTCCCAGATTGTTGGCACCTTGATGGTGTTCTATTACTATGCCACCGGTAAAGCTACAGTTCCGTTTTCTTTCAATACCCTTTGGCCTGACACGGCTATAATTCAGGAATCCAGCTACATCGGATTGTCGGAATTCATGTTCAACCTTGTTGAGAGCCTGTTGTTCCTGCTGTTCAACCAGAGTATTCTCTTCTACGGCGGAGATCTGGCAATTGCTGTATTCGGCATTGTAATCAAAGTGTTCATGTTGACTCTCATGCCGATAATCGGCCTTAAGCAGGCAATTCAGCCGATCTTCGGTTACAACTATGGAGCCAGCAATTTTGCACGAGTCAGGGAAACCATCACCCTGTCAGCTTACATGGCTACCGGACTTTGCTTCCTGAGCATGGTAATTGTCTTTTTGATACCGGAGCAAATTATTGGCATCTTCAGCCATGATCCAGCCCTTATTGAAATGGGGGTGCCGGCAATTAAGATTTGTTATCTCATGATGCCGTTTATTGGTGCACAGGTGGTAGCAACTGCACTCCTGCAGTCACTGGGAAAATCAAGAGCATCACTGTTGCTGATTCTTTCAAGGCAACTGATATTTCTCCCACCCCTTATACTTATACTGCCGTTGTATTTCGGTCTGATGGGCATATGGATATCGTTCCCGATTTCAGATTTTATGGGATTTCTAGTTGCAGTTCTTTTAATGAAACGAGAAGCAATGACAATGGAAAACTGATATTACCTATGCCAACTTCCTTGGAAATGGAAAAATGGCAAGCTACAGAACTCTCAAAGGTGCAGGAGAAGCAGTAACAGAAGTTAAAGGCTCTAAATTCATTGCTTATTCAAAAAATGTAGATTCTGAAGAAGAAGCAAAGCAGTTTATTGCAAAGATCAGGAAACTCCATCCCGATGCAACTCATAATGTTCCAGCTTATAGGTTCACATCGGGTGGAAAACTTGCCCTCTATTTCAATGATGATGGTGAACCATCCGGAAGCTCCGGAAAACCAGTTTTCAAGGTCCTTGAAATGAAAGACCTGACTGATGTAGTGGTCGTTGTGACACGATATTTTGGTGGTACAAAGTTAGGCTTTGGAGGACTGGCAAGAGCATACAGGCAGGCTGCAATTGAAGCCATTGAAAATGCGGGAATCATGGAAAAATGCGAAACTATTGATTTAAAAATTGTCACCACATATTCCGAATCACAAAAAATAAGAATGCTTGTAATCGAGTTTGGTCGCATTAAAAGTGAGGATTTTTCAGACACAGTTACGATTAACGCCAGTATTCCGGAGGAGGAAAATGAAAAAATCAGGGAAAAACTTCTGGCGGCCGGCTGCACATTTCAAATTGAATAAAACCATAACTTTGCTTGTCTGACAAAAAGCAGACAAATGTCAGCTTTTAAGATGCTTATAAGCTGACACAAATTAACTTCTATCCGAGAACTATTAATCCTAGTTGCAACAATTGTACCATGAGAGAAATTATGGCGTCGGAAAAAACAAAAATCAGGAATAAAAAAGGAGAATGTGCTTGGTTCAGGGCCTGCAGGAAGTACTACAAGGCAGCACGTCAGCAGGATTACTACGAGGGGCCAAATCCATCTCGTGACACTGATGACATGTGACCATGCAAATCAATTCATTCTCCACTGTTGCTTGTTCACAAAATCAACATTCAGAGATTAAGTGTAGACAACAAATAGAAATAGCCAGCAGAACATTATGATGTAAACTAGATTGACAACGAGGTGAAATTTTGCAAAACCCTGCCGGACAACATCCTGAAATAAGTGAAAGTGCCTGGATTTCAGATAAAGCAACCATTATTGGTAACGTGTATATAGGGAATGAAGTTTTTGTGGGACCTAATGCCGTAATACGCGCAGATGAACCTGATGCATCTATCAGGATTGAAGATAACTGCAATGTACAAGACAATGTTACAATACATGGAATCTCCGGTTCAGAAGTTGTTATCGGGAAAGAGACATCTCTTGCACACGGATGCATTGTCCATGGACCCTGCACAATTGGAAAGGGATGTTTCATTGGGTTTGGTGCGGTTGTTTTCGATTGTAAAATTGGTGACGATGTAGTAATATTGCACAACACAACAGTCCACGGAGTTACAATTGAATCCGGAAGAAATGTGCCAATTGGTGCTGTAATTGTTACAGAAAAAGAGGCTGCAAGGCTACCGGAACTCACTTGCGATCTGTCTGAATTCAAGCAAAACGTTATTGAAGCAAACCTTGAACTTGTTGAAGGATACCGGAACACGAAATGCTAAACACTTTTTGAACTACTGTCTTTAATGGAAGGCTATTGGAGGAAAAAATGGTTCTCTGGCCATTAAGAAGAATGCGCAAATCAATTGTAAAGGTTATTGATGGCGTAAAAAATAGCCAGAGAAACCTGCTTCTGGCCTTTCTCTTAATATTTTTGTCCCAGCTACTAATACTCTATTTCCTTGACGGCAAGACTTTTGTGGACTCATTATATGCGACCGTGGCAACCGTTACCACAGTCGGTTTTGGGGATGTATCCCCCTCTTCACCGCTTGCACGCCTGCTTTTTATGCCAACAATGATTGCAGGGGTGCTTATGCTCCCGGCGGTAGCAGTCGTTATTTATGAAATGCAACAACAGAAAGTGAGAGGAATGACTGATTCAAAACAAAGTGATCACATAGTTGTGATTGGAGATTCGGATGAGATCATAAAAGCAATCATAGAAGAAATGAGGGATACTTCTGAAATTTGCCTTGTTACTGATATCTATGAAGCAAATCCCTTTGATAAAAAATTACACTTCGTAAAAGGTAATCCGGAGAACAAAGCGATTCTTATCCAGGCAGGAGTTGAAAGGGCTGCTAATGTAATAGTCGCTGAGAAAAGCGATAGCACTACCCTTCTCGTTACCGCCCTGGTGCGGGAGCTCAATCCAAAAGTAAATATCACTGCAACTGTTATTTCAGAAGAGAAAGCAAACACCCTCAAAACTGTTGGGGCAAACCAGATTATAAACACTGATACAGTCACAGGAAGACTGCTTGCATCAGCAGTTCTGGAACCTGCAGTTGTGGATCTGATAACAGAGGTGACCAGTACACTACAGGGTCATGATATAGTTGAAATCCTCGCTACATCGGATATGGCAGGGAAATCATTCGGGGAAGTCTCAACTGAATTAAAAGGAGACAGGAATGTAATCCTGCTTGCAATAAACAAAGATGGAAGTAATCAGGTTAATCCTTCACCCGACACAAAAATAGAAAATGGCGATTCCCTTATTTTCCTTGATTGAAGTGATTAGCCAAGCCAGGATTTGACTTCCTCAACAGAAGGTATCTTACCGGCTACTTTGACATCACCATCAATCACAACACCGGGAGTTATCATTACGCCATAATCCATTATTGTGTTGATGTCTGCCACTTTTATGATTTCAGCATCAACACCAGCTTCTGAAACTGCTTCTTCAACATTCTTTTGAGTCTTTTTGCATTTGGCACACCCGGTACCGAGTATTTCAATTTTCAATTATTTCCCTCCGATTCAGGTTTTTCACCGGTTCGTTTTGCATAGTCTGTTTTTCCGGTTTTAAGTATTGAGATAAGGTCGTCAGGATAAGGCAATTTCTCCCTTATTCCAGATATTGTTTTGTCGGATTTATATTCAGTTTTTATGAATTCAATCTCCATCGTAGCAGTGTCGAGAAGAACACAACTTGCCCGTGGATCACCATTTCGTGGTTGTCCAACTGAACCGACATTGACTATGCGAAGATCGCCAACTTGCTTTTCAAACGGAATATGTGTATGTCCCACAAAAAGTAAATCCGCATCAATTTCCTCGGTCATTTCCCTTAATTCATTTTCCGGAGTTTCAGGACGAATGTATTCATAGAAAGAACGAGGACTTCCATGGGTAAAATGAACTTTTGTTCCATTAATTTCCCTTTCTATTTCAGATGGCAACAATTTCAGGAAATCTATGTGGCCTTTTCCAACTACGGATCTTGTATAATCCCTTGTAGCAATGGACAAGTACTTGAGTTCATAACTGCAGCCGCATTCAAGACCTGTGGCTACTGCATTGTCATGGTTACCTTTGATAACCGGGATGTTATGTGATTTTAAAAATTCAATTACTTCCACAGGTGAAGGGCCATAGTCAACAAGATCCCCCAGGCATAGCACCTCATCATGTGGAACCTGCATGACAGATTCAAGGGCTTCCATGTTGCCATGTATGTCAGATATCACCAGAATTTTCATTTATTGTTCCTCCCTGTTACGCAAGCCACAATCGGGCAAAAGCAAAACCTGCAATGGAGGCAACCAGAACAACCAGGGTTATGTATACGAATCCTTTCCGGATGCCCATTATACGGCTAATTACAATCATATTCGGGAGACTGAGAGCCGGGCCTGCCAGAAGCATTGCCAGAGCCGGACCTCTGCCCATACCCAATTCAGTTAGTGCACTAATGATAGGAACTTCAGTAAGAGTTGAGAAATACATCAATGCAGCGGCAACGGATGCGACAAAATTGGAGAAAAATGAATCACTTCCCACCACTGCAACAACATATTCTGCCGGAAGGAGTTCAACAATAATTCCTGCGGCAAAAACACCTACAAGAAGGAGGGGTGTAATTTGTTTCACAAGGAACCATGTTTCAGACATCCAGCTTTCAAGTTCTTCCCTTGAGAACCATTTGAAAGACAATGAGATCGTAATAAGTACCAATGGGATTTCAAGTGCAGCCAGCAATCTCCAGTCGCTAATGAATTCCGGAAGCACAAGAATCGCAAGTAGTAAGATGAACAGATATACGCTATATTTGTGCTTTTCATCACCAAAAGCCACCAATCCTTCTTTCTTCGATACTTTTCTTTCGAAAATAGCAGCCATCGTTATTCCTATGACTACAGAAAAAGAAATTGCAATCGCAGCCCTGGCAATTCCCAGATCATAACCCAGTATCTTAGCTGTGTACACTATTGCCAGAATATTAATGGCAGGAGCTGAAAACAGGAAAGTTGTTGCCGGACCAATTCCAGCGCCACGACGGAAAATGCCAGCAAAGAGGGGAAGAACTGTACAACTGCAAACCGCAAGCATACAACCCGAAACTGCAGCTACCGGATAGGAGATGTATTTTGGAGTATCACTGCCAAAGAACTTAAGGACAGATTCTTTTGAGAAAAGAGATGCTATGGCACCTGCAAGGAAAAAAGCAGGAACGAGGCAGAGAAGTACATGAAGTGCGAGATACTCCTGAAGTGCTCCAAGACCTACGTTTATGAGGTCAATCAAATATTGATCTGCCATTTCGACGTTCACCTGTGTTTCAAGATTATTTGAAACACCATATATAAGACTTCCTATTTCAATTAAATTTGAAATTCCGTCTTAGACTTCTTCGAAATAGTGACCAGTAAAATGCTGTGTTGAACCTGAAGAAGTTGCACTGGATAACCTGTCCAGAGCTTCCCTGTAAGTAGTCACGAGATTTGCTACTTTTTTCTGACCATCGCTTCCAAGCTCAAGGCGAATTACAGATATTCCTGCTTCCTGCAAGTCCCTCAACTTTCCAGACATGTTGATTACACGAGAATCATACAACAGTGTCCGTGTACCCCATCTTCTTATAGGATACCTGTCACCTTTTTTGTCAACGAGATAGGCAGAAACTCCATTGCGATAAAATCCCTGTTTTACAAGAGGAGCCAGTAGATCATGTTCGGTAACAAACATCAATTGTCTTCCGTAAGCCACAGATTCAAGCTGCACCGCGCCGTGATCAACACCACTTGAAAGTTCCCGTATTTCCTTAACAGATAATTCAGGAGAGACATCAACCCTGAAAGCTCCTTTTTGTGACAGAGTCGTAACTGAAAGTGAATTAAAAGTGTTGAGAGATTTGGAAGCCACAAAAGACAATCCCAAATCTTCTGCAAGCTTAAGGGAACCAAGATCAGAACACTCTACAGAGAATCCGTATTTCTTTGCTTCCAAAAGCAGCTGGATAACGGACTCCTGTTCAGAATCATGAATAATCGGTGGAAGGGATAAAATAATCTCAGGTACTCCATTATTGGATTCCAAAAGTCTTCCAACTTCAAATTGCTGTATTTCAGGGAACAGAGATATTGGAACATGTATTATGTCAGCTCCGTTCTCAAGAGCAGCCAGCAAGGCATCAATGCTTCCAACTTCCACAGCTAACAGCAGGGAGTCACTGACTTCATGGGAATCGGATTTTTCGGTATCAAAGAAAGGATACTTGGCTTCCTTCTGAAACGCCGAAAGTTTATTTTCCAGAAGCGCATCAAAAGCATCCCTTCGAGCCTGTGTCAACACACCAAGAGGGATGAAAATATTGTCATCTGCATTTATTGTGATACTGGAAACAGAATAGGGAGTGTCACCCAGCCTTTCCATAATAGAGGATATTTGTTCTTCACCTGTTGGAGCTTTTCTGGATGGATGGACCACATAATCAGATACATGCTCGATCTGCGAATGACCTTCAGAAACTGAAATTGACAGTTCCCTGTCAAGATGTGCATCTACAACTATGTCAACTGGGAATTTTGGAAGCTCAACTGCCTGAAGCTGTTTGAGCAATGAAGAGTCTGTGGTCACATAGACTTCATCGCCTTTTTCCACGGCTTTTCCTGTTCTGGGACTAATCAAAAGGGAAACTGTTTCCCCACGTTTTGCCGAAAGGATTTCCTTAGATCCTTTCATAATTGCCCCTATCGAGGAACCAAGCATTCGATGCTTTGTGAGAATACTGATTCCATCCCCCATTTCCAGATCATGTTCAAGTGTTAACTTGAGAGATGCCGAAGATTCTGTGAAAACTAAATTTTGTACTGTTCCAAGAAGAACTCCATGGCTCGAGCTGTATGCCGGATTTGTTACATCACGATCTTCCAGAACGAAGCCCTTGGTAAAACCACGATAAAAGAGCCTCCCAAGTTCTTCTTCCTTCTGTTTGGCCCACTTTTCATCAAGGGGTATACCACTGCAAACTTTCTCAACAGCTTCCCTGTATGCGCTGGAAGCAGCGGTTACATATCCTGATTTTTTCATCCTGCCTTCAATTTTAAGGCTGCAAATGCCGGTTTTGACTATATCCCCGATATCTCCGAGGGTACACAGCTCGGCACAGCTTATGGGATAACTGCCCCCAATTTCCTGATTGCATTTCTTGCCATCAATAACTAGATCAAATTTCCAGCGACACGGCTGGGCGCATGCGCCACGATTTGCACTACGTCCTGTTGTAAAACTGCTGAAGAGGCATTGGCCGGAATAGGAATAGCAGAGTGCACCATGAACAAAGATTTCAATCCCAATATTGGAATTATGAACAATGGCATCCAATTCGGACGTGTTGAGTTCCCTTGCAACAATTGCCCTCTTAACACCTAACTCTTCAAGGGATTTGACGCCAGCTGTGTTATGGACAGTCATTTGGGTACTTGCGTGGATAGGTAGATCTGGATAAAGAGTGTGAACATGAGATATTAGGCCAATATCTCGCATTATTATCGCATCAATACCCATTGCGTACGCATCATCAACGAGATCCAGTGCTTCCTGAAGTTCATTTTGTTTGATAGGAATGTTCAGCGCCAGGTAAATTGATAATCCATATGAGTGAGCCAGTTCGATTGCATCTTCAAGCTGCTTTTCGCTAAAGTTGGAAGCACCCTGACGGGCATTGAATTCCCCAACCCCGAGGTAGACTGCATCAGCTCCTCCTTTGATTGCACCAATCAAGGCAGTCATATCACCTGCAGGTGCGAGTATTTCCGGCCTCTGTTTACATACGGGATATTCAGAATTGTTTTTCATGGAGTGCATCCGCCATTTATCAAGAATGATATATGCAACCATGCAAGTTATATGAATCCTTCGAGGGGAGAAGAGAATCGATATTAGAATTCAGGAAATGTTTAGGTTACAATAATTCGTAAGTTAAAAAGAAAAAAGTTAAAGAAATACACAGTTGTAAAGACTGTGTCAATTACCCTTCAACTGTTTCACCATAATTGGAGCCTGCGAGGGTTAAATCCTGAATGTTTATGACGCCATCCTGGTTGATGTCCCAGCGTGGGTGTGGTTTATTTGTTTTTGTACCGAATTTCTCGGAGATTGCGGCAATGTCCTCATCGTCCACGGTTCCGTCTTTGTCAACGTCCCAGCGTGGATGTACGTCGATTATGTTTATCTGGTGGCTTTCGGAAACAGTGTTTACACCATCTGATACAGTAACGTTAATGGTATGAATGCCGGCAGACTTGTAATCCGTCTTCCAGTTGTATTCGGAAGAAGTGCTGCGGACAACGTTATCTATGGAGATAGTATAGCTTAACTCATCTTCGTTGTCATCATGTGCGGAAACATTTATTGTAATAGTATTTGTCTCTTCAAAGAACTGTGAATCTTCCGGATTGAAAGAGTCGATTACAGGTGCTACGTTGAGTTCGTTTACAGTTATGGCCACAGTTTCACTGTCCATGAGGGAACCGTCATTTACCCTGAAAGTCACGTAGTATGTACCTTCCTGACCTATTGATGGAGCCCATGAGAATTCACCTGTGGATGGATCAAGAGTTGCACCTTCTGGGAGGTTTGTGGCGGAGAAGGTAAGTGGATCATCCTCTGGATCTGTGGCTGTGAGGGTGAAAGTGAGGGGTTCTGTGGCGGTGGTGGATTTGGAACCTATTGTTGTTAAGGTTGGGGCATCATTTGAAGACTCCGGGGCAGATTCACCACCAACAGTCCAGATCTTGTAGACGCTTCCATTTGAATTTGAACCCAGGAATTCGATACTATGGGTACCCTCCACGATTGTCCAGGTGTAATCCATTGAACCCTGTGAAACAAGGGAACCGTCAACATACCATTTCATGTCTGTAAGTGTTTCATCGGTCCATACCCTGAAGATTTTGCTTTCTTCTGGAGTAAAAGGATTGGTTTCACTTGGTGCGAATCCGGTTATATGTGGTCCATTGGATTCATCTGGAATTATTGCTGTGATTGTGTATGTTGGAATGTTTGGATCTTCACGGTACCATGATGGGTCGGGGGTTATTCCAGAGAGAGTTACAACGCGGTTATCTGTGGTTGTGATTGTGGCAGTATGAGAAAAGCGCTCAAATGTGCCATCCGAATTCTCATAGTACTCGGCAATAGCTGGAGAGTTGGAGCGATCATTATTTGGTAGCGCAGTCTGCTGAGATCCATCGATAGAAAACAAGCTACTATTAATTCCAAGGCCATTGACAGCGCTTATCGAAGAAGTATCCGGTTCAATGTTTAAATATGCATTTTCTGCTAAGAAATTGGTATTTTCTAATAAAAGATCAAAATAATAATAATTTGTGAAGGCATCATTTGTCAAACGGAGCGTCGAATAATTTCCATTTATCATTATTGTATTCTGACCATAATGTATCCAAAAATCTTTATCTGAATTGTTACAGAAGGAAGAATCTACAATAGCGTTGTTTTCACAATAATCAAATGTCGAAGAAACAATGGTAGAATAGTAGCCTATCCCACCTACATTTTTTTGACCTACTTGTGTTACATTTATAGATGTGATATTTTTGGAATCAAATATGTATACACCGTTTCCTTCAAATAATGAATTTTTCAGCATCGAATCAAAAGAACCTTCCCCAAAAAGAATTCCATAAGAAGATGGATTGTGGCTATCCAGATTTTCATAGGTATTGGAGCCAACCATTTTACCTGTTTCAATTCTTCCAACTTGGAAAAAATTATGCTTATCACTGTTTGCAACAGTTATATTCTTAAAAGACGATTGGCTCATTTCCACTTCGAAACCATTATGACCTGAATTATTAACTGTCACATTGTAAACAGTTAAATTGGTGCTTCCCATCCAGTCAATTCCACCAAAATTAGTCCCACTCCAAGCAGTCCCGTCTATATATGCATCATGAATGATATTATTGGAACCACTTAATTGGATTCCGTATGCTCCAGAGGCAGGATTTGTGTGATCACTAACATTATAGACAAAAATATTTGATAGTGTCGAATTGTTGACCATTGAATTGGTTATTCCATTTCCAAAAGTAGGAGAACCATCTCTAATAATTACATTATTCACTGATATGTTTTCAGCATTTTGAAATGAAAGACCATAAGTTGTGTGAGCTAAGGCCAAATTAGAAAAGCTTAAGTCCTTAATTTGTTCTCCATAATAGTAGCCAAAGTAAATTGATTTAAAACCATGAAATTCAACATCATGAGCTTCATTGTAGAATACAGAAATCGAACCATCACCAAAATTATTCAGCTCATCGGCGTCTCGATTCCACGAATATATGGTCACGTTATTTAATGTAATATAACCTTCAAACGACCAATCCCTATATCCGTTACATATTCTTATTTCTTGGGCATCCGTATTGTTAATCCAGAAATTGCCAGAATTAGGAACAGATATTTTTCCGTTTACCCACCATACTTTTGGTGAAACTTGTTTCACAATATTTTCTTGAACGTACTGTTCCCCATAACTATCCACAAGAGAAGAATACAAACTGGTCATATTGTTGATTTCAGTCGTATTGCCTATAGAAATTATATTTAAAGATGGATTATATTGTACTGTTGCGCCTGCAATGTTCATTGTGATCAACAAAAGCGTTACTAAGGCAAGCACTCTGAATTTTAACATATTTTACCCCATCATGAGCTTTGAGTGAATATTATAGGCAAAATAAGCTCATGTCTAGAGATAATATGTAGATAGATAAAATATATATGGCCATATTTTTTTCTTTTGTGAACATACATAGTGGGCAGATCATTCTATTTAGAAAATAAAATTAGTATGCAGAAATGACAGAAATTTGTCTTTAGATTCTGGATTTTATAACTGCGTGGAACGTAAGTACCAAAAATTGTAATACAAAATATTAAAACAAAGTAAAGGTTCTATATAGGTATCAAGGTAATACGTACCTACAAATATAATAGCTAATGTTGATTTTAAAAAGAGTAGAAGAAAAATGGCTAGCCTAATTTCTAAAATAGCTAAAAACACTGCAATCATAGTTGCAGGAAATATTTTATTCAGATTGATTTCTTTAGTCGTAACCATATATCTTGCAAGATATCTTGGTGTTGTGGATTTTGGAAAATTTAGCTTTTTGTTTGCTTATCTTTCATTTTTTGTTGTAATAACAGACTTTGGACTGCAAACTGTGTTGATACGGGAGATCTCACAAAATAAATCTAGAACAAGAGAATTTATAGGAAATGCCCTAATTTTTAACTTAATTCTCTCAATAATATCTTTTATACTTGCAATTTCAGTAATATCACTGATGCAGTATCCTGAGGACACTACATTATTTATTTACATAATAGCATTTTCCATTTTTTTCATATCCTATAGTGGGATATATACTTCAATATTTAGAGCTAACCTAGAGATGAAATACAACCTATATTCGAAAATTGCATATAGGCTCTTCTCTGCAATACTAATTTTTGCAGTTATTTTCAATGAAGGCAGCCTTCTAACAATAGTCACCATCATGCTAGCTGCAGAAGTACTAAAAACAGCTCTAGACTACCATTTTTCTAAAAAATTTGTGAGGCCTTCTTATAATATTGATTTTAAATTGTGGAAATACTTGCTAAAGGAATCACTACCCATAGCAATTACAGGAATTTTTGCTGCTATTTACCATAATATTGACATACTAATGCTCTCCATTATGAAAGGAGATGAGTCAGTAGGATATTATACTTCGGCATTGAAATTAGTACTGCCATTGGGATTTATACCTTCCGCAATGATGATGTCATTATTCCCAATACTCTCATCATATGCCACCCAACCCAAAGAAAAACTGTCAAAAATATACTCTTTAAGCCTGAAATACACCTTACTATTTGCATTACCAATAGGAATAGGAGTGACGTTTCTTGCCGAAGAGATCATAGTAACAATATTTGGCGATGAATTCGCACTAGCCTCTTCTGCCTTGATGATATTGATCTGGGCACAAATTTGTATTTTTGTAAACACTGTTAATGCGGATACTTTAGTTTCCCTACATGAGCAGAAAACCGTAACAAAAATAGTAGTAATAAGTGCGTTTCTGAACGTTCTTTTAAATCTAATTGTTATCCCAATATATGATTTTGATGGAGCAGCAATTGCAACAGTTATTACAGAAGGCATAATTATAATTTATCTGATGATAATAGTTTTAAGAAAACTAGAGGTTGACTTGCTAGATAAAAATTTCACGAAAATATTCATCACAAATCTAATTTTCTTGGCATATTTACTGATTTGCATTCCAGTTCTCTATTTACCCCTGTTGATAATGGGCGCAGTAATTTTATATCCAACCACATATTATTTGCTTGGAGGGGTGAACGAAGATGATAAAAAAATTATTAAGAAATTAATCACACGATAATTTCTTCATACATTTTTAAATATAAAATTGCTTTTTTAGACCAGGTGTTTTGAACAGCTTTGTCCTGAGCCAATAAACCAATTTTTCTAGCGTCTAATCTATTATTCAAAATGAAGTTCATAGAATCTACTAATGACTCTACATCCCCAAAAGGAACAATAAATCCATCCCTACCATTTTCAATTACTTCTTTTGCACCCACTTTGTCAGAAACGATAACTGGTTTTCCCGAAGCCATAGCTTCTAAACTTACTAAACCATAGGGTTCATGGCGACTGACTAATGCTAAAAAAGTTGCATTTGAATACGCAGCCAAAAGTTCATCTTCAGTCAAATTTTCGAGATGGATAACTTTTCCTTTTTCAAAAAGCTCTGAAAATTTGATCTTTAAAACTTCCAAGTAACTAGATGAATGCCCAATTAAGACAATTGGTAATTCCACTCTTTGCATGGAATCTAGCAAAAAATCTAATCCTTTTACCCGGGCAATTTCTCCTACATATAGTGCATATTTGTCTGGTAATGCATCCAATTTGGCAGATGATCTGTTGAAAAAAATACCCCCCACGCCATTATTAATTACTGTAATCTTACTAGGATTAATTGAATAGTAATTCACAATGTTTTCTTTTAATTGATTAGAAACGCTTACAATTTGATCCGACCAAAAAAAGAAGAGTTTTTGGTAAAAAGAATACCTTAAAGGATAATCATATCTTTTTTCTTGTTTTTCTAAGTCTATTAATCCATGTGAAACAAAAACTATCTTACAAGCTATTAAATTTAACTTTTTTAATATCAAAGGAATTAAAAAGAAAAATGATATATTATGAATTGTAATTGAATCATATTTATTGTTTACAAGATCGATAATTAACTCAATATGCGACACTTGACAAATAGTAATTTTTTTATCTTTTTTGCAGCCAAGTTTCCTAAAAATAGAACTATATCGCTTTTTTTTTAATAAAAATAACTCAACGCCTAACTCAGATAATTCATGAGATAAACTATAAACAACCCTAGAAACACCAGCAAAAGGTTCACCACTTGAAGGATAGTGGCCAAGTATACAAATTTTCATATGTAAGTTCAATAAGAAACTCCAATATAAAACATTAGTTATGGTAAGTGTTCATCAACTTTAAATAGGATTCATATTGCTTTTCAGAAGATTTCGCCCAAGTATAAGTTCGTACGATCTCCTTCCCCTTTAACCCAAGCTTATTCATCAAGTCTTCATCCTCAAGTAGTTGTAACAAAGAGTCACTAAACTTCTTTGGGTTATCAGGTTCGACCAAAATTGCATTTTCACCAACCACTTCTTTAATTGCTTGCAATTTAAATGATACAATTGGTTTACCACTGGATAAATATTCAAACAATTTAGTGGGTTGATCAAGCTCAGTTTGCATGCACTTAGCATGAGGTATCAACAAAACATCTGCTAGAGATAAGTAAAATGGAATTGCATCGGATGGAACAAAACCCCGTATAAAAATATTATCCAAGTTTTTATCTCTGATGTATTTTTTTAACGTCAATTCAAGAGGACCACTGCCAAGAATTACTAAGCTAATATCTTGCTTTTTATCTTTTAAATAGTTCATGGCTTCAGCTAAGTACATAACACCATGTAATTCCGACAATGAGCCAACATACATTGCAATTTTATTTTCATTTTGAATATGCAACTTTTCTCTGAAACGATCTTCATCTTCTTTCTTTGAAACAAAATTATTTGGAATATTCACACCGTGTGGAACTACATAGATATAATCTATGGATATATCGAATTCCTGAGACACATATGTACGCATTATTTCCGTATAAACAATTACCCCATTAGATTTTTGAAATGTTCTCTTTTCAATCCTCTTTACAAAAGATCTATTTAGCTTACTTCTCCAAGATTTATTCTTTGAAGTCGTTGATTCTTCATAAGCTAAACCCATTGGCTCGAAAAGAACAAAATATTTATTCCTTTTTAAAAAGTTAATCATTTGAGCAATAAAAGCCGCTTGATAAGTATAACAATGTATGATATCACAGTTCAACTTGAACAATTTGAAAGAAGAAAATAAAGCTACAGAAAGGAATTTTATTTTTTTTCTGTAACAAATTTTGTACATATTGTAGTCTAAAGTCCGAAAGTGAGGCAAATGTGATTCTTCAACTTTTGGAGTAAGGACTTCTATTGAAAGATCATAGTTTTTAAGTTTTTTTAATCTTTCTATAACATAAGCTTCCCTAACATCCAAATTCTTACCTTGGAGTAAAATTGTACCAGTAAAAAGCGCTACCTTCATATTTACCTACTAAATTGGAAATCGGAATAAAGTTTGTAGAGAATAGAAAATTTAAATTCACAAATCGCTTATTTCATACACTTCAAGTAATCCATTTGTATATATCCTATCCATTTTTGTTGTTGAAAAACCGGCAGGCCGCCTATAAGTTAAAGATTGAACAAAATAATCCAGATCATAAACTTCTTTTATTTTACGAATGTCTTTTGCCAATATATACCATTCAATACTTCTATAAATATCCCTCTCAGTAGCTTGGTAAGGACTTTCTGAATAAAAATATGATGACGTATATGGCACTCTGGTTAAGTTATCAACAAAAGAGCTATCAATAAATCCATAGGCTAAGCCTTCAGTCCCACCTTGAAGGACTGAAGAACCATTTGTTTGCAAAGCAATCGATCTTACATTGTGACTATTTTCGCTGATAATCAAAACACGTTTATCTTTTTCGATATGATCATTTATCCAATTCCCCTCATGAAATGTTAATTCACTCATATACCAATAATGCTGGTATTCGCCAGTTCGCTCATGATTGTAGAAAGAAGAAAAAGAAACAAAGAATAAAAGATTCAGTACAATTAAAACTGTGAGAATTCTAGATGTCATGACATTTTGTACCTTAAATAAATTCCAAAAACCAACTGTACCTAAAAAAACCAAAAATAATAAACCAACATAAACTCCATAATTTATGTTATAGAAAAATGGAGCAAACGACAGCACTGAACTCAATAGCAACCACTGAGCAATATTTTTATTTTTATTCAATATCAGATAAATTAATCCACCCAAAGCAAAAACGATCAGAGGGCCAACAAATCTTGTATGCGAAACAAGCATTGTCAGTATCCAATCATATCTAGAACCTGCAACTATCAAGGATTTTTCAAAAAAAGGAAGCATAGATGCGATGCAAAAGCCTATGGCATACAAATAATTTAAATAAACTTGCTTACTCCATATCCGTTCAATATTTGAAATGACCTTTAGTGCAATATAGGCAAACAAGATCGGAAGAGTAAACCAAGCGTAATGATGGATCGAAAAAATGAATATCAAGATTATTAGTGTAAAGAGTATTTTTTTAGTGATGGGTATCTTTTTTAGCAAAATGAAGATGAAAAAAGGCAAAAAGATCATAAATGGACCTCTAGCACTGATTTCCCAAGTGCTAAAGATCATTATTCCTTGAGATATGGAAAAAAACATAGCCATTAGATACTTAAAAACAAAATCGTTATAGATTAAGCCTGCTAAAGAATACCCCACAAAAATACTAAACAAACCAATAAATATGGAAAAAAGTAAAATTGTCGTTTCCATATTCATATCTAAAAGCTGTGACATGCCAGAAAGAGAAAATGGCACTGCGCTTGCATATGAATATGGATAAAAGCCAAAAACTGAAAGCCAGTGAACCCACCAATTAGCAAGTCCATAAGTCGAGATGGAGTTTGCGAGGGAATGTATGAAAAATGAGTCAGCACCTTTTTCATGGGGTATAGAAGGAATTCGAAGAATAATATTAAGCAATAAAAGTAATGAAAATAAGATTACTTTTGTTTTCTTGCTGATTTCAAATTCCGACATAATATCTCTTTAACCCTTGCCTTGCTATAATAATTAATTATCTCAGGATCATCTATTTTGGGAGCTCTTTTGATGAATTCAAGGAAATAGCCGTAAATATATGCAATCCCGATGCCTGTCTTAAAATAACCTTTTCTACTATATAACATTTTTATTCCCTTTAATATAATATGAAGTGGAGCATACCCAATATAATAATTATTTGCTCCTAATTTCCGATAACCTTTAAATTGTCCTTCAGCAGATGCATAAGGTCTTGAAGATATTACTTCTATATGGCAAAATTGCTTAGTTTGCCATCCCCTAAGCTTTGCTTTCACATTAGAAACACTATCCGGACTGGAAGTTAGCAAATACCCCCCAGTTTCTTCAAAGCATTCTCTACTCCAAAGACGCGCACCTCCTGAAGGAATATCTTCCCTATACTCACTCCAAACTATTTTTTCACCAACTATGTTTCCAACTCTCCCACTACATATACCAAGGTTTGGATTTTTCGAAAGCTCTTCAATTAACAACTCAAAATGATCTTTTTCAAGGATAATGTCAGCATCTACACAGCCAACATAATTGTATGCATTCCGCTTATTTTTGCATTTTTTTATTGCATAATCAAAGCCTTCTCTGTAAACATGTGCAACATGAATACCCAAATTCCTTGGTTTTTGAGACAGAGTTAGTACATGAATCCAAGAATGTTCATGTGAAAGTGTTTCCAAGATTTTGGATGTACCATCTGTACTTCCATCATCCACAATAACCCATATTTTTGGTTGTATTGTTTGACTAATAACTGATTCTGTAAGATTCGGAAGATTTTCTTCCTCATCTTTACAAGGAGTTATCAATATGTAGTCTTTCAAACCCATAAGTTATCGTCCATCCGTATTACTTCAAAGCATTCTGCAAAATCATACCCCATTGCCCAACCATGAGTTTTTGCCATTGCTTTTACCCTTTCTATTAATAGTTCACCACCAAATTTTGTGTATTGCGTATTATAGGCTCTAATTGCCTCTAATTTGACATCAATTGTTTCTGTAATATCAACAAAAAATTGAGGTCGGAAAGCGAAAACGTTTGGTCTATATGGTAATGTTGATCCACTCAATACTGTTTTCACTCGACCCTGGCGAGAAACAGCAAACATGATATCCGCTGCAGCCTTGTGATCTTGATGAGAATCAAAAGGATGATGAGAAATAAAAACATCAGGACGTAAGTCATCCACAATAGAATCAACTTCACCTATTATACTACCACCAGATGGTAAATTTGTAGTTTCATAGTCAAGAAAAATAACATTCTTAATTCCTAATATCTTCGATGAGTCAATTGCCTCATTTTTTAGTTGATCATTAGAATACTTATTTCCGCTTGAATCAGTATAACCTCCTGATGTCAAAATCAGAAGATTTACATTATACCCCTTTTTTGCAAATTTGGCAAGAGTGCCACCAGCTTCAAGTTCCATATCATCGGGATGAGCCCCCATTGCGAGAATTGTAGGTTTCATTGTTAAACTCCTATTATTCGAATTGATCGCCAGTTTTGATTATAAAATCGAGTTGATCACCATTCGGATCCAAAAAAGCATAATCATCGATGATCAAGACACCATTCTTTACACTTACTGTAATAGATGAATCAGTGACATCAACCACTTTTCCATATATGGAATTAGATGAACGAGTCTCAACTCTTGCATTCCAAATGACAAATCGATTCCCATTAAGGTAACTATATGCCCCGGGCCATGGCTTTGTCAAAGCTCTTATTAGGTTAACTATCTCAATCGAATTTTTTTGCCAATTAATGTGCCCATCTTCAGGCTTTCGTGGTTTGAAATAAGTCGCTTTGGAATCATCTTGTTCCATTCCTTCAGGGATACATCCAGATTCTATATTTTTAACAATACTTTCCAGTAATGCGCAAGCCTTTGAATATATTTTATCATGAAGCGACCTAGCAGTATCTTTTGAAGAAATTGGAACTAAGGATTGTGAAATAATTCGCCCCGTGTCTATCCCAGTATCCAGGTAATGAAGAGTTACGCCAGTCTCATGCTCACCATTTATTATTGCCCAATTAATAACATGCTGCCCTCTGTAGAATGGTAGATATGAAGGATGAATGTTAATTGTTCCAAATTTAGGAATAGCAAAGATTACTTCTGGAATGATATATTTATACCCGCATACGATTATTAAATCTGTCTTTAAACTGTGTATGAAATTTGCATAGTTGTAGAGTTCTTTTTTAGTGGGTTGGAAAATAGGTATCGAATATTTGTTTGCAAGAGCTATAATAGAACTTATGTTCGCATCTTTTTTCATGGATGGTCGACAAAAAACGCCAATCACATTAGAAATTTGGAACAATTGATCAAAAATTAATGGATTGTTTCCAAAAAATAAAACATTAAGTTTTTTCTGGTTCATAGCTAACTCCTGTTGGACCAATGTTTAATAACATATCTAAAACGGACATGTTTGGTATAAAGTCATCATATTGCTGTGAATAGACTGGGTGACAAAAATCTTGAAAAACAACTTCTATACCCTTGTTATCAAACAAAGATTTGTCCAAATAGTTTTCCCCCATCATCCCAGACAAATAAGTATCGCCATCCAAAGTATCAACAATATCAACTAGTTTTTCTGTTGAAGTGGATTTGATATCAAAATCACTAGAAAATACAATTTTTGTATTTAACCCAAGTTTCTCGATTAAAAAATTTATTAGGTCCATATTTAGATCTATAAGAAAATCATACTTTTGACTATAAATATATTCTAATTCAACCCCATAATCCTTAAAATATGGAGCTTTCTCATAATTTGACATAATTTCTTTGAAGTGATAGTCGCTCCAATCAAGTCCACCTAGCTTTAAATCATTTTTAATCTCAATTTGTTTAATAGGGACATGTTTTTTTTCTACAGGAACAGTAAGCCATTTCCAACCATGATATATTCTAATCTTATTCCTATGTTGAAAATCCCCTTTGTTAAATTGAGCATCATCATAGATAACAAAGATATCAGATTTTTTGATTTTATCGAAAAAACCAAAATAAGGCAAATAATTTGGTTGGTGGATACTAACAATCATAGATAGCCCATATTGTCCATTTCATTATCAAATTATTTTTAACATGTTGAAATTTAAATAGATTATTAATCGTTTAGTTCAAATATATATCTTAATCATATTTATTTAATGATGAATTTTCCGATTTTCCTCGCCGGAACACCGGCAACCTTGGTATATTTATCAACGTCCTTTGTTACAACAGCACCCGCTCCAACAACTGCACCCTCTCCAATAGTAACATCGGGTAGAATGATAGCACCTGCACCGATCCATGCATCATCACTAATGACAATTTTGCCTCGCTGAATTTTTACATACGATCTTATACGTGAAAAATTAGGATCCGATGAAGTTACAAGGGTAACGTTTGGCCCTATGGCAACTCTATCCCCAATGAAGAGATTATGTGAATCATCTAACTTTTCAGCCACAGTTAAACCTTCCGCTATATACACCTGCTCACCTATTGAATACCCGCAGGATTTGTATAGCAAAATTCTTACCTTATAGGAGGGTATGTTTTTTGCAATATACTTAAATATTTTTTTCCGGAATCTAAGCAGTGCCATTGTTTCTCCAGTTAAAATGTATTTAATTATATATATTATTTATTTATATTAGAATTGTTGAGATACATTTCAGTTCTTTCAACGATAAAACCAACGACATCCTCAACATCATTCAACATTATGTCTCTTTTTGACTTCCATTTTTCTTTAACATTCGTGTCCCGCAATAAGCCAATAGCTAATTGAAGAGCTTCATTTCTATCAGAAAGAGTATAGACCAGGCCATATTTCTTTTCCAGTTCATTTAGATAGCCACGTTCCGTATTGGAAACGTAGATGGAAGGTACGCCCAAAACTGCTGCTTCAGAAGCCATTGTTGCCCCTTCACTGATACAAAGACTTGCATGATAGATAATATCATGCAAATCATCAGGATCTAAATCAAGCTGATAATCCTCTATCGTTTTCCAATCTGATTTTTCAGAAGAGACAACGATTCTACCGTATTGTTCCAGAACAGAAATAAATTGCTTTAGTTCATCTTCGGTTTCAAAATTAAATCCAGTTGCATGAAGATCATGATGTGAACCTAAAGCTGATAAACGCAAAAGAATATAGTCTTCCTCTAAGCCATATTTTTCTAATACCCCTCTATCGGGTTTGAAATATTGCGGGTGAAGATAAGCCAATTCATAATAACCTTTGAAACGTTCCTGCTTTGGACCCAAATCAAGGTAAAAAGAGGTGGAAGTATAGATTTTGTCTGTAAATGGCAGTGTCAACATTGTAACAAGACCTGCGATTTCCGTATCAGAAAAAGCAAGATGTGGTTTTCTCATCAAGCTACTAACTTGAGCAGAATAAGGAGAACCAGGACTTACAAAAATATCCGGCTGAAATTTTCTGGCAATTCTATATAGACGTAAGTCATTTGCAAAAATACCAAATGCTTTCCCTAACATGCTTTGATAGTAGGGGCATGTCTCATATTGAAAACCGAGATCATCAAGCATTCTTTTAGTACTTTCTTTTGCCCGCACAAATATCTTAACAATGTGACCTTTATTTTGAAGAGACAAAACAACGTTTTTGAACACATTCACATCCTTTGGATGACCAATGTCAAGCAGAATACGCATATTTGAACCCGATTTTACCGCAAATAACTCATAAAAATTACTTTAGCTTTTTATAAACCCCATACCCGATCTCACTCAACCGTTTCCGCAATGGTCCATTCACTTTCTCATACCGACCAAAATTCACCTGCTCTCCTCCAAAGCGTCTCTTGAACTCCCTGACACCATAGGGTTTATCGGGATGGCCGGCACCGCCGAAATCAAAAACTTTATACACCCCTGCATTTGTTTTCAATATATGCCAGACCAGTGCCTCATCAACGTACTGAACATCTTTTTTTGAACCTGCATACCAATCATATACAAGTTCTTTATAATTAAGTGTTATACGCGCACCAACCGGCATATCATCCTTTAATGCAATGAAAAAATCTGCCATTCCTTTCGGGACAAACTCATCATAGACTGCCCTGAAAAGAGAAATATCCGCAACCGGGACTTTCACATCCAAATAAGTCTTCTTTATGATTTCATAAGAAGCTGCCAGTTCTTCAGCATTTTGCACTCTTCTTATAGTGATACCGGATTTTTCCGCACGGTTTACTCCTTTCCTTCGGGACTTGCTAATATCGGACCAGATAGCATCAGCATCCCGATTAAGATCTATAAGGTAATCCAGATGTTCTTCATAGGCATAACCGGCTGATCCAAGTGAATTTTTGATGTCTGAAGTATCCCAGAGATTTCGCACCTGTGAAAATACGGTTTTATTTTTACTTCGCTTATCATATTCTCTCAAAAGCATATCCAGAGCTTGCTGTCCATCTTCACTCTCGGCTACCAGAGGACCAGCCATGATTATACTTCGTCCGGTAAAACAACCCAGAAAATCGTTGATTTCACATATTATAGATGCCTGCAGCAATGCCAGCACATCACCACTGGACTCATCAACTGCAGCAAGAGAAACTGGCCTGTAATTATTTGATTTTCTATATACTTCGGCCATTGAACTAGTCTGGAAAATAGTTCCATGCGTGTGCTGCAGGACAAATGCATCCCAGACATCGGCATCTAATGAATCAGTAACTGTTATCATCAGCATTCACAACATATCATTTACTGGAACTATATTTCCTGTACAGGACAATTCCTGCTTTGCCTACATTTTTTACGTTCTGGAAAAGCAGCTCTTTTGTCCATCCTCCAAGCCCATCACACCATCTGTTCGGATGGACCAGCATGCATATTTGCGGTGTCGTTTCTGACTGAATCAAATCCACAACGTCATCACTTGAACTTATACCATGAATTGAGAGATGTTCAGAATCCAGAACATCTTTTACGCGAATATTGCGATCTGCCCAGGTTCTTCCTGTATCTGTCAGGTACAGTACTTTGCTATAATCGATTGATAAATAGGGTTCACCAATGATGCCATAGTCCCTGAAATCATATTTATCCCACAAGTCCCGATTGGACCATTTAGCAAAGGGATTCCCATGCATGCAAACTGTCCTGACATCAGCTATTTCCCTTAAATCCTCCAGCTCTTTTTTGAAAACTTCAATCGCTTTATCCGGATCTCCTTTGGCCTTATCCATTACCTCATAATGGAAACCAATTTCATGACCAAGATCTGAAATCATTTTTATTGATTCAGGCTTAAAAACATCGTTTACATGCCTGAAATAATAAGTTGAAGAGACATCATGCTTGTTTTCCAGTTTTGCCATTTCAATTGACCTTTGTACATCACGATCTACGTCGTGACGCAGGACAAGGCATCTTGGAGAAGGAGATTTCAAAAAGCTGCCAACATTTTGAACAGAATATGAAGTCGACTTTGCAGCCTCCATCATTTCATTATATTTTGATAAAGTAAAATCCCGCATGAAATCTCCCAATTAAGCTTAATCTTAGTAATGTAAGGTGCAAATCAGATTTAAATTTTCTGGTTTTTATTTTTATCAGCTCAAAGAAATGCTGATAATGGCTCATTGGACAGAGAGTCTACGCTTAAAAACTAATCCTGCAACGGCTAACAGGACAATAACCACTCCCATATATGCCCCGACAATGCGGGAAACTACCGCAAAATCAAAATCCCTCATCCAAAATACAGTTAAAACTATTATTACAAAAAGTAGCATGGAATACGAAATAAAGCTAAAAACCAAACCCCTCTTCCAATCCGCTATATGAATTTTGTCAGTCATTAATTTGGACTCCTTTTTGTTTAGCTTGAGTAAGAAAGGATATTTTGTTTTCTGGTATCAAGATCAAGATGGGTGTTAAACATGGATAAATGAACATTAAAAATATCTCTGACTTTAAGAGGGTTTACGGAGAATAAATGTGAGTGGCCCGGATTTAGGCGCACATTTTCCAGATCATCTACAAAACTTTCTACCTTACTTAGCGCTGCTCCTAAAGCATTTGGATTCTTAGTCATGTCCATCGCCACATTGTCTGCTAAACTTTCAGCTTCCCGGGGGGTGCCCAGTTGGACAAGCAGGGCCGCCGGAGGAGCTGCAATTCCCATTGCAATCAAACGAATAAGTTTCGGAGCCGGATCATAGTCCTGGCCAAAACCTCCCAATAATGCACCCCACAAAGCCAGTGTTGAAAATGCTGAAATAATTCCGGCAAACAGCGCCACAATGGTATTCAAAGAGACTGCATCGTTTTTTATATGCCCGATTTCCCGGGCCAATAAAACCTCAAGTTCCTCAGAATCAAATACTTCTATAGCGCTGGAGCTTATAGAGACATTTTTTTTTCGCGTCCCAACAGTAAACAGAAGTGGTAAATCAGAATCAAATACGTAAAGATCAGGTTCATTCACACCAGCCATATCAGCTAAATTCCTCAAGATGGAACGAATTTCATCATATTCCGTCGATTGAACTTTTTTAGAATGGTACCACCTCAGGAGTACCCTTGCACCAAGGAAGTAAAATATCAAGCTCAACAGAAAAACAGCAATTAAAGAACCAATTAATCCGTTATTGCCTCCCAAAAACCACGAAATAGCAACTACTACTAAGGAAGGTAAGGCAAAAAGGAAAAAAATCTTTACTTTATTTTTGCTGGATCCTGGCATAAGTTTCTTTCCACTGAAATATGACCTATATTATTCCTGCCCCATATTTAAAATGTTTCGATAATATATCACGGATAAGCTTATTAAAGAAAATAGCTTTCATTGTAACTACTGCCTAGTATGAAACGGAGCCACTTACAGATGTTTAAGTCCAAAAAATGTATCTACAAGCAGGATTTAGCGCTTCTTTTGTTATTTTCATTACTTGCCTGTATTTTTGTTCTTTTGCCCCCTTTAAATGAAACTCCCCTCCGTATAATATTTGCACTTCCACTTCTCTTTTTCATACCAGGTTACGCGTTTATAGCAGCGTTATTTCCGCGAAATGATTCTATCAGCGGAATTGAGAGGTTTACTCTAAGTGTAGGCTTTAGCATAGCAATCGTAGTCTTTGACGGTTTTGCTGTCAGTATGACTGAATGGCTATTCCGGCCAAACTCAATCTCAATTTCCCTTTCACTCATCACGTTAATTCTTGTTGAAATTGCATATTTTGCAAGAAGGCGCCATCCTGAAGAAGAGCAATTTTCGTTTTCCTTTAAGGACTTTGTTGAATCCATTAAAAAAGACGACGATAAAACGGTCTTAATGTCTAAAGAAGAACGAGATAGGCAAAAGATGATTGAAAAGGCTCTTGTAATTGCACTGGTATTATCCATCGTAATCGCAACTGCCATGTTTGCTTACGCAAAAGTAACACGTGAAAAAGAAACATTTACTGCCCTCTACATTCTAGGCCCGGATGGCAAGGCTGAAAACTACCCAACTGTTGCATCACCCACGCAGCCCCTGACAGTTACAGTGGGGATTGAAAATCATGAACTTGAAAAAATCAATTATATTTTACAAATGCGCCATGATGGAACAGTGATTCAGGAATTGCAAATCCCACTGGAAGACGGAGAAACATGGCTTGAAGACATGACATATCCGGGAACACAGCTAAAGCAGGATCAGTCTAAACTGGAATTTGTCATTTTTAAGGAAGAAGTCGCAAACTTCCCATACCGTTCAGTTCATCTCTGGATCACACATGATCTTTCAGGAATTGATCTCCCGTTTTCTACAGTATTACCCCTTCCATCACACATAAACAGTACAAGTTTTATGGTACAATGGGAAGGAACCCATCCAAATAATGAGCCAATCTACTTCAATATTGAATACAGCACAAATGGCGTTAATTGGATTCAATGGATTTCATCCACAGAGCGTACCTTAGACATGTTTACAGGTGAAGAAGGTAGAACATACTATTTCAGATCGAAAGCTATAGATGATTCCGGAATTGAAGAATTTGTTGAAAACGTTCCAGATGCACAAACTACAATTGATTTGACCAACCCGGAAATAAGCCTTTCACTAAGTAAATCCGGAACACAGCTTAACATAAGAGCTACTTCGTCAGAAGAACTGGAAGATATGACCGCTTACGTAACAGCATTGTACTTCTCAGCAGATCCAGTTGAAGTGGAAATGAGTTCCTCTGATGGAATAACATGGTCAGGTACCTACACAATAACCAATGCTGATAAAACCCACTTGATTGAAGTTGTAGGCAAAGACTTCGCTTTGAATAGTGGAGAAGCATCCGAAAACTTCTAAGATTTCGGTTACCATTTTTAATTTCTCTTTTCATATATAATCCGATAAACCCTCCACTCAAATTAAATACCATAAGCCCCAACTAAGGCGCTGAAAACCGATAAAACTCATACCGAAGGCAACACCTGTGATCCACTCCATCCTCGACAACGATCTATACAAATTCACCATGCAAATGGCCGTGCTTGAGCTGTTTCCCACAGTGACAGCCGAATATCGCTTCATCAATCGCGGAGACCAGAAATTCACGAATGAATTTGTGTACGAACTCAATAACATCATCAATACTGAAATTACAGAACTTCAACTCACGGAAGAAGAGCACAAATGGCTTTCAGAAAACTGCCCCTATTTTACCGCTACCTACCTTGAATACCTGAAAAATTTCCGTTTCAGGCCTGAAGAAGTCTCAATATCGCTGAATGAATCAAATGGTATCAACATCCAGATCAAAGGACCCTGGCACAGCACAATCCTGTGGGAAATTGTATTGATGTCTACCATTTCCGAACTTTATTTTGATATGATTGAGACAGATTGGAAATCAGAACATTCTATATCCACTATTACTCATGCTTACCGAAATCTGATCGAAGATATGGGGAATAAACTCAAACTCTCAAATTGTATCTTGAGTGAATTCGGAACTCGTCGTAGGAGAAGCTTTGAACTGCAGGACAACGTTATAGATGTTCTCAAGGGTTTTTCCATCTGTTCCGGGACCAGTAATGTGCATTTAGCACAAAAATACAATCTTAAACCAATAGGAACAATCGGCCATGAATGGATAATGGGAAATTCCGCACTGGTCGGACTCCGAAACGCTAATAAATTCGCGTTTGAAAACTGGGTGAAAGTTTACAAAGGGAATCTGGGAATTGCGCTTACCGATACATTTGGATCAGATGCTTTTTTCAATAATTTTGATGGAAAGCTTGCACGTATCTATGATGGGGTCAGGCATGACAGCGGAAAGCCGCTTGAATTTGTGGACAGGGCAATTGAACACTACAAAAGCTTAGGCATCGATCCAACGCAAAAAGTTGTCGTATTCAGCGATTCCCTTGATGCAGATAAGGCAATCAAGATCAAAAAATACTGTGATGAACGCATAAAGTGCAGTTTTGGAATCGGAACAAGCCTGACGAATAATCCGGAATTTTTCAGAGAAGAGCCTCCGCTTAATATTGTAATCAAATTGCACAAGGTCAATGATATACCAGTTGTAAAATTAAGTGACTCCGGGGAAAAGGCCACAGGAGATAGGGATGCCCTCAGGGTAGCAAATTATATTTTTGGCGTGAAAGGGCTGGATGAAGAATAATTGTTTATTAAACTTAACCCAACTCTAAAAATGAAATATAACCAGACTTTTTTCTGCGGATTCACAGGGTTTTGCGGCTTTTCCTGAAATCATATTTTGGTTTCTGGTGAACTATAGTTATCTTGCGAATGATCGGTTTCTGCAACCAAACTTTTGCAAAATCAATCCTAAAATGTTTTGTTTCCCTTTTCTTGACGTTTTTTCAAAAAGCATTGTCAAGCGACGTACAGTTCGGACCAATGGACCTTGGAAATATAAGTATCATATACCCACATATTTTTGCAAAACACACATTTCACCCCAATCCGACAGGTTTTGTGAGTATG
This sequence comes from Methanohalophilus levihalophilus, assembly GCF_017874375.1. Lineage (NCBI taxonomy): Archaea > Methanobacteriati > Methanobacteriota > Methanomicrobia > Methanosarcinales > Methanosarcinaceae > Methanohalophilus > Methanohalophilus levihalophilus. The sequence goes on along the minus strand of NZ_JAGGLK010000001.1, from coordinate 351,284 downwards.
GAAGTGCCTAATGAATACAGAAGAGCCATTCCCGGAAATGATCTCTAACCAAGACGGAACGTTGAGAGAGGCCATTCAATGACAGAATGCATATCAATAAATAACAGGTATGAAGAAGACTGGAAAGAAGCACGGGATTTCCTAAAGGAAATTCGTTATATGATCCTGTTTTACGTTCTTGGAGACTTCCTGAGCACATGCTGGGCGTTGCAATATAGTTTTGAACAAAATAAGTTTCTAGCACTTGCTATGGAACACTTTGGAATTGGAATCTTCCTCTTATTTAAAGTCTTTTTCATTGTGTTTGCTTACTGGACATATCGTCAGTTAAAATATTCAAAGATGAAAACAAGGGAGAAAATGTGGAACTACTCAAAAAATGTAATTACATTTGCAGGAGCATTTCTGGTAATCAACAACATGCTAGTAGTAGTTGCACGGATCAGCTTTACAGATCTTCTCACTCTTGCAATTATGTAAGAAAATAGAGCTCTCTCACACTATTTTTTTGATTTTTCAACAAAATCAAACAATACTAGATGTTGGGCCAATTCCAGCCCAACCCTAAAAATAGAAGTTAGCCAAACATCTTTTCTGCGGCTTCTGCAAGTTCGGGCAGCTTATCTGCAGGAATGCCGAGAATCATTTCATCTTCACCAATGTTGGCAAACTTTCGACTGCCACCGCAGCCTAGTGTTGCGCTCACAATCTGTTCCTTATGCGGAAATACAACGCCATCGGCACAAACACTCTGAATACCCGCAAAACTTGCATTTACGCGGCCTCCCGAGTGATGAATAAGTGCCTGTGAAAGCTGCATTGCTTTCTTTGGAGTGTCAATGATTAGAACAACATCGGGTTTGAAAGTGATTTTATCAAGAGGGCCGTAAATCACACCTTTAGTGCTTCCGGCAGGCAGTGTGGGAACCTGCTCCATGGTGTGTTTTGCTGATTCCAGATTCTCAAAGCGACCCAATCCATAGTAAGTTTCACCGCTTGCAAGTTTTGCAGGCATTTCCTGCATTCCCATGACAGCAGCACCGCCTTTACACTGCTGGTCATCTACAAGAGAATAGAACTGTTTTCCTTCCTTGCGAACTTTGTCCACCATCTGGCAATGCCTCAAAGGACCATTTATTCTCTCAATATCGTCTGGAATCTCGGACTCATCAGACACAAGTGCAACGGCTATAGGGGAAGTTTTCAGTTTCAGCAAACGAATAAGATCAGTACCAATATTGTTAATTTGTTCCAGTTCCATCAGGATATTCCTCACTATGTTCATAGTTGTTAACAGTTGTGTATTTCACATACATAACCGCCTATTATATAAGCCTTGCACATCGATAAAACGCTGTTAATATCCACTTATTCTGTTATTGCACTAAACAGAGCGATTAATGAGTCGTTTAAGTTTACGTTTCAAATCGATATCTTCATCTGCCTTTGCACCCACGATTTCAAGAGC